>CAYMBR010000016.1:0-40846 GCA_964388725.1 uncultured Sangeribacter sp.
CAAAATTTCAAATTGATGTCAAGGATTGAGCAACGATGGATGCCCGTGGTATATAATATAATGATTCGGTAGGATACTTTGTGAAAGGTATGGCCGAACATTATTGTTGCATATACTGGCGTGGGCTTCTGCGTTGCCGTCCGACATCAATTGGGCAATGCGAGAAGCCTCGGATAGTAGGACGGTAACAGATACAGATTCCTACGCTTTTTCATTTTTACACCATTATAGTCCAATCCGGGGAAACTACAGGACAAATACAGAATGTCAATGAAACTAAAGCTATTACTATTGACCTTGTTGATGGGAGTGGAATCCGGATTTGCACAGGATGTCATCACCCTTATCAATGGATTGACCATCACTGCAAAAGTGGAGGAAATCAATGATTCATCAGTGAAATATCGGAAATATTCCAATCTTAGCGGACCAATCTACACATTGGAACAGGACAAAATCGGAAAAATCACATACGAAAATGGAGAAGTGGACTATTTTGCAGAAAAACCTGACAACATAGACAAGAAGCCTTCAGATGGAAAGCCGAATAAGGTTGATGAACAAATTAACACTAACAATCAAACACAAGAATCACCATACTCAAACTCCGACCCACACAAGACAGATTTAAACGAGTATGAACTGCTACGATTAGCAGAAACCGGAAATATCAATATTAATCCTTTATATTACAATAAAGCCAAAAAATATCGATTAATTGGCTGGATTGGAGGAGGTGCATTAGTTCTAACAGGAGGAATAGTTGGTCTCGCATTACTTGATGCTTATGGATGGGATTCATGTGATGTCCCAGTTTGTATTGGAGGAGGACTTGGAGGAGGACTTGTAGCTGGTGCGATTTGGTGTGCCAGTTGGAATGTTGCGGCACATAACATGATGAAGAAAGCAACACTTGCAGAGATGTATTCTATGGCTGTAATGCAAACTGATGAATTTAAGATTGGCAAAAGTTCTTTTGTCGGTTCTCTCAACATAATGGGCAATACCTTCACTAAAACAAATGCACTTGGCATAGGACTTACCCTGAATCTATAATAGTTATCCAAATTGTGTTATTTATATATCAATGAAACAGACAAAACTACTAACATTCATTGCCACAATAATATTGTTGGCTATGAGTTCCTGCTCCAACAAGATAACATCCACTCATATGAACGGTTGGGTGGCGTCAAATACCACAGTGGTTAGTTATAATGAATTGACTATGGATCTTGATCCGCAACCAATCGAATATGTTATTGACATAACCACGACTTCTGGAAAAGCCAAACTAAAGGGTTTGACTCTTGATCAGGCCAAGGAACTAGTACTTGTGGAAGCAATTATGTATGCAAAATGCGCCACAATCTTCCAGCCTCAATATACACAGGTGATGAAAAATGGCAAGGTATTAGGAATCAAGCTCTATGGATTCCCTGCCAGATATAAGAAAAAAGAATAACAAACATAAATAACAGCGCACACAATGCACAATCACCGCTTCGGTAGTGATTGTGCTTTTTTAGGATCTGTCGTTTTAAAGCGAATCAGGTGGTATGGTTTCGATTTTGTAGGAGTCGATGTTGTTGGAGGTGGAGGAGTAGTTGGCGGCTATCTTGATGATAGTGCGACCCTCGCCGGCGTAAGGAAGAGCATAGCCTTTTTCTTCAATCTGACGCATCCCCTTTTCTGAAGAGCCATCCGTCTTTAATTCGAAGATATAGATAAATCGGCGAGTACGGAGCATTACATCCATTCGGGAATTACAAGTCTCTTCCTCTACTCGGGGCATAAAACCGAGTGCCTTGAAGATTAAGAAAATGTTGTCTTTGAAATATGTCTCCCTCTTTTTCAACTCGCTATTGCTATATGGATTTCCCTGAAGAAACGTTTTCAGATGACTCATGAATTTTTCCGGTTCCCCTTTCAATACAGCTTTCCGTATCTGGGTGAAACTGGCATCGAATTGCATTTTGTCAAGGCCGGAATATATTGGAAGGAGAGCCTCTGAAAAACTGGTGGCAACCTCTTTATTTGGTAATCCCAACAAATAGATATGCGTATCCTCATCATATTCTTTAATGGTGATATACCCAGCTTCATACATGAGGGTGACAGGATTCTGTAAATATGACTCCTTTGCCGACAACTTACTATCCACAGTCTCCAGACAGTCAAGATCTGGCATGAAAAAATTGTCACGTTTTAAAGCCCTGAGAAAAGAGTCGGGAGTACCGGATTCAAACCAATAGTTGCTAATTACCTGTTTCTTCAAAGCGAGAAGCAGGCTATAGGGATTATAAATGTCGGGCGATTTCTTGCTAAAATGATAGCCATCGTAATTTTCCTTAAGCAAAGCAAGGGCCTCATCTCCATTTATTCCCAAGGAATTTGCGAAGTCCATTACGCCGGGCATAAGATCTTTCTTCAGTTCTTCTTCGGAAATACCACATATTGCAGAGTATCTATCATCTAATGAAATATCCTCAAGATTATTGGCACCACTAAATAGACTTGTATGACTAAATCGGGAGATGCCTGTGACAAATGCGAAATATATATGCTCATCAGCCGTTTTTAGCACAGTGAAAAGAGACTTCAAAGTCTCGCGGTAATAAGAGTTTAGCTCATCATTATCAAGGGTATTAACCAACAACGCATCATATTCATCGACGAGTACTGCCACTTGTCGGTCAGACTTTTCATGTGCTATACTGAGTAAATTTGCAAAACGATCCGAATAATCGCCAAAAGAAGATTCTATGCCATATTCCCTTTCATATCGAGATATGGCAACTTCCAAATACTTGTCAAGATTTTCCTTCGCAGTTATCCTTATAGTATTGAATTCAAATTTAATGACCGGTCTTGGATTCCAATCCATATCATCTGTATCGATATCCAAACCCTTAAAGAATTCACGTCTCCCTTCGAAATATGTCTGAAGAGTACTTACAAAAAGACTTTTCCCAAAACGCCGGGGACGGCTCAGAAAGTAATATGAACCACTCTTCAACAGAGATCGGATATATGCAGTCTTGTCTACATAAGCGTATCCATCCTCTATTATACCTGGGAAATACTGCATTCCAGTGGGATATTTCATCATTTCTGCCATATTAATTACTCTTTAAAGTAAGAACAATTCTTCAAGAGTCAAAGTTAATAAAAACTAACAAGAAATGCAAATATTAGCACCGGATTATTCGGTGAGTTCGCCGTGGAGGTTTTTCTCCATGTATTTGCCGGCGAGCTGGGGGGTGGCCCCCATTCCGAAGAGATACATCATCTTGGTGATGGCAGCTTCGGAGGTTAGATCATGACCGGATATGATACCGGCATTAGCCAATCCTACTCCGGCGGAATACTTCATCGGCAAAACCTTACCGTTGCTACACTGAGACACATTGACTATAAGGAGACCATTTTGCACGGCATCCCTGATGCATTCAAAAAACCATGGATTGCTGGGGCCATTGCCGACACCAAAAGACTTCAAGACAACTCCTTTCAATCCTGGAATATTCAAAGTTGCTTTGACCACACTCTCTTGAATGCCGGGGAAAAGGTCAAGAAAAACCACATTTGTATCCATGAAATATTCGGCCTTGAACACCTTACCCCGGGTAGGACGAAGAAGTGCCTCCTTATTGTAGGTAATGTCAAGACCAATGTGGGCAAGGACCGGATAGTTGCTCGACTGGAAGGCATCGAAATTGTCGGCGGAGAATTTTGTGCTGCGGTTTCCCCTGAGCAGCGAGTTTTGGAAAAGTATAGCGACTTCCCTCACCATCGGACCTCCGTCCACGTCGCGTGCGGCAGCCACCTGAAGGGCGGTGATGAGATTTTCCTCACCGTCTGTACGGACCTCACCGATGGGCAACTGCGAACCGGTGATGATAACCGGTTTGGTAAGGTTGTTGAGCATGAAACTGAGGGCAGATGCCGTGTAAGCCATGGTATCTGTGCCATGGAGAATCACAAAGCCATCATACTTCTCATAGTTGTCATCAATCACCTTCGCCATCTGGCCCCAATGCGACGGGTTCATCTCAGCGGAGTCGATTGGGACATCAAACTGGAAATTGTCGATGGCAAAATCCAGCATCTTGATTTTTGGCACATTGTCAAGCAGATGATTGAAATCGAAAGGTTCGAGAGCCTTCGACACCGGATTTTCTATCATTCCGATAGTACCACCCGTATAAATCAATAATATTTGCTGTTTTTTATCTGCCATATTCCACTGGTTTCAAATGCAAAGATAGCAAAAATTCAAACACGCTCCAACATTTTTCCATTAAATTTGCATAAGATATTTTCTGTTCCATTCTCATTAACGTCATTTTGCCAAATCAATAAGGCGTCCCTCCGGGACAAGTGGATAAATATAGTGGGTTAATGACGTTGGAAGGGAATTATTCTTGGATACACATGGATACACGTGTCTATACTTGATTACACTTGGAATTATCATTTGCAAAGGAGTAATCAGGGGTAAACAGGTGTCCCCAAGCGTAATCAAGAGTAATCAAGAATTTCAGATTTTTTCCAAAAAGTCACCAAGATATTTGGCAAATTTGGGGAAAATCGCTATTTTTGCTAAAATCAAAAATTTATAAATTACGGGAGTGAACCCAGTCTTAGATTTAGCAATGATAGAAAATTCAAAATTTGGATATTATGAAAGTGGTGGTTGCGATTGATTCGATGAAGGGATGTCTGGGATCAAAGGAGGCTTCCGAAGCTTGCTCACAAGGTATAAGAGAGATAATGCCTGATGCAGTAGTGATTGCTTTACCGGTAGCAGACGGCGGCGAAGGTACCGCTGTTGCAATTGCTCACGCCAACAAGCAAATAAGGATGCAGACAAGGGTGTCGGGGCCGGATGGCAGTGATGTTGATGCTGAATGGTGGTTGGACGATGTTAAAAAGACAGCTTTTATAGATATGGCGGCGGCAGCCGGATTGACTCTTTTGCCAGGAAACAAACGGAATCCGATGAAAACCTCGACTTTCGGAGTCGGACAATTGATTTTGGCAGCCCTTGATGAGGGAGCAACACACATTGTGGTGGGAATGGGAGGCTCGGCCACTGTGGATGGTGGTGTTGGTGCCTGTAAGGCTCTCGGAGTGAAATTTGATGAAGATATTGATATCAGCGGAATTGATCCAAGGTTGAAGAATGCAGAACTTTCCCTGGCTTGTGATGTGGAGGCACCATTCACTGGTGAGAAGGGAGCTGCCAGAGTCTTCGGCCCTCAGAAAGGTGCTAATCCAGTCGAAGTGGAAGTTCTTGAAGCAAGGTTGGAGAATTTAAGGCGAATAATCCTTAAGAAGTTTAAACTGGATCTCAACGATGTGCCGGGCAGTGGCGCAGCCGGTGGTTGTGCCGGCGGAATGGTGGCTCTCATTGGTGCCAAAATTGAAAAAGGAGCATCTCTTGTACTGGATTCAATAGGTTTTGAAGAAATCATAAGGGATGCAGATTTGATTATCACAGGAGAAGGATGCGCTGACCGACAGACCCTGATGGGAAAACTGCCATTCGAGATATTGCAGAGAGGCAAAAAGAGTGGAATTCCGGTGATTCTTGTAGCCGGTAAAGTTCAAGATGAAGAAGCACTCAAAACTGCCGGATTTGCCAAAGTCATAGACATCAATTCCGAGGAAATTATAAATAGAAGCAACACTAAAGACGGTGATGCCATGGATTCTAATATAGCCAGGGCAAGATTAAAGAATTGTTGTGAGTTGAAATTATAAGAATGATATGAAGACAGCATGGTTAACGGTGGCTCTATTAGTGGTCTCCAATACTTTCATGACTTTTGCATGGTATGGACATCTGAAAATGCAACAGTTGGGCTGGATCAAGGATTGGCCTCTTTTTTGCGTTATATTGCTTTCTTGGGGCATAGCACTGCTCGAATATTGCTTTATGGTTCCTGCAAATAGAATCGGATATGTGGAGAATGGCGGTCCTTTTTCCATGATGCAACTGAAAGTGATTCAAGAAGTGATTACCCTCACTGTCTTTACCATACTTTCTGTGTTTGTGCTTTCCGGCGAAAAACTGCATTGGAATCACGTGGCAGCGTTCTTCTGCCTAATCGGCGCTGTCTTCTTCGTGTTCCTTCCAACAGGAAAATAAAGTTCCGGAGCATAGGGATAGATGCTTCGGAACTTTTAGTGAGTCTTTGAACTAATTTACAAAAATTTAGGGATAGACTGAGGAAGGCGACGAAAGAGTCAATGAAGACACGACACGCCGATTATGCTGCTAAGTAAATTTCTATTCATCATCGTCAAATTTGGGTTAAAGATTACAAAGGAATACCAAAAATCCTATTCCTTTGCAAATACAACAAACTCAACCCAAATTCGAAAATAAGAACTGTTAAATTTTTATTTGTGTCTTCGTTTCATAATGACATAAAGAATCACCGGCACTCCAATCAAGGGAGTCACGCCATTGAGCGGCAATATGAAATTTTCAGGAACTACACACAGCAGATTGCAGAGCAACCCGACTGCCCCACCGGTCAAAATACATCCCGGCACCAGAATACGGTGATCAGCAGTCTTATAAAGCATCTTTGCGATGTGTGGCACTGCAAGTCCGATAAACGACACAGGTCCGCAAAAGGCTGTCACCACTGAAGTCAATACACCTGTAGCAACCAAAAGCACATTTCTGACAACATTTATATTCAAGCCCAAATTCTTTGCATAATTATCCCCCAATTGCAATATATTAAGCGGCTTTATAAGCAGAATGGTCAAGAATATACCAATGACAGCCATTATGCTGAAAGCCGGCAACTGACTTTGGGAGACACCGCTGAAATTGCCCATTCCCCACATCACATATCCATGTACTCCCTCGGCAGAACTCATATAATTGAGCAACATGATTACCGACGAGGCAAGGTAACCTACCATAATACCTGTGATAAGAAGTAAAAGGTCATTTTTGAGCCAAGCCGAAAAGAGCAACAACAACCCCATGATTGCCGCACTACCAACAAAAGCTCCTATAAGAACAGCGGCGTATCCACCCCATGAAAAACCGGCAGCAGAGACGCTGCCACCCAAAAACAAAACCACAATGGCTACACCAAGGCTTGCTCCGGAGTTAATGCCAAGAACAGAGGGTCCGGCAAGAGGATTGCGGAAAGCTGTCTGGAGCATAAGACCGGACAATGTAAGTCCAGCCCCTGCCAAAAGCGAGGTGACAGCCTGTGGAACACGGCTACCGAGAACAATGAAATATGCCGGACTATCAGCGTCACCTCCGCCCATCAGGATGTCGAACACCTGCTCCGCCGGAAGCCTAACACTCCCGACAAAGAGATTCAGCAGAAACAACACTGCCACCACTATCGACATCACTACAAATTTCATGATTATTCCATCTTACTAAAGCAACGATATTTCGGCTTCACAATTGTATCCAACTCAGGATGAATCCTCGAAATCATATCGGCGAGCAATCTTTCTGGATGAAACGGTATCTCGCCATAAAAATCAACTACAGCAGTATTGCAACCATACACATTGCCATCCTTATATGCTTTGAATTGTGAATTGACCGGAGCATCGGAAGCAAGTTCTTCCAGTGTTTTGGGATTCTTCTGATTATATCTTACAAACCAAATATCCGCATCGTGGGCATCAGCAAGTACCTTCTCCGGTGCCAAAGCCACACTTCCCCCATTGCCAAGTTTCGAGAATGGATTATTACCTCCCGCATCCTCAATGAAATTGCCCATAGTGGAATTGGCAGCCGGAACATTCCAAATCTGGCCATACCGCTGATCTACTATCACCTTCGGACGATATTCGACTGATGCGGTCAATGATTTCAACTCATTATATCTATATTCGGTGGCAGAAAAAAGACTATCGGCCTGACTGCTTTTGCCAAAAAGCAGACCATAAAATCGCATCCATTCCGCGCGTCCGAGTGGAGACGACTCCATGTAATCGGCACACTCGATGATAGGGATGCCCAATTCCGATACCTTTCCATAACTATTGTTGCTGTTTTGAAACGGCGACAAGAGAATAGCCTGAGGCCTCTCCTGCATGATACTTTCAATGTCGGGAGTCATTCCATTGCCACAGTAGATGATTTCACCAGAATTTATCCTATCCTTAATCTGAGGGTCGTGCATATACTGGGCGTCGCAAACTCCACCGACTGCGTCGAAAGCACCCAATGTCTTCAACAATCCTACATGCACCGCCGAAAACACCAATGCATCAGTTACAGGCGTGCGAACCAAAGTTCCTTTTGGCAGCGAAGACGGCAATTCTTCATCCTTTGGCACAAGTATATAAGTATGCAGATTCTTTGTGGTGTCCCAAGGATTTCGGATGTCAACCTTTGTGTATCCATCGCAATCAGTCATAGAAAGATGCGATGAATACCTCACCGGCAGGATCTCACCGGTGTCACCATCAGCACAACGTGCCGATCCGCCTCCGCCACAAGAGGCGGAGGCAATCAGCATCGCTATAATTATAATAAAACTGAATGTCTTTTGCATTATTATAAATTTATTCGTTAACGGGCAAATTTCGGTTAAAATAAACCCATAAACATATAAACCTATAAACAATTACTTGATTTCGGTGTGGTGAAGGAATGCCACCCACGTGCTTCCTACTCCAGTGTCGAAACGCGCAAGGGGACTTCCTGAGTTGCTATAAATCTGGGCATAGCAAGGTTCTCTATACTGTGCGTAACCTGATGCATCAAGAGTATAAGAAAGAATTACGATATTTCCTGTCAGAGGATCAACATCGAGTCCGGAAGGATAATCCACCTGCTCAGACACCATGTCGCGCAGTTTGGCACCACTTGAAACTGAATACACTTCATAGTCCTTTATCTGCTGCGCCGGATCGTAGGAATATGGATAGTTGATGATATAGAGTTCATCATCGCGCATCGCCATTGTGGTGGCATCACAAATATACTTGCCTTCCGAGCCCGACACCTTATATACCTTAGCGGCTATATCACTATAGTTGCCCATGCAAAGCACCACCACGTCTGAGCCATTGCTACGCACTTCAACCGGGTTGACCGAAATGTCAAGACGACTTTCCGCATAGGTGGAAAGATCCACTACAGAAACATATCCGTTGGCATAACCTCCGCTCCAGTTCATGCCGTCGCTGTTGGCCACATAGAGTTTTCCGTTTGCAACCGCCATCTGCTCCGGGTTGGGTCCGACTTTAATGATTCGATCCTGCTGAAGCGAAACGGTATCAATCTGAGCGACATGTCCGGAATAGAGCGACACATAAACCTTTCCGGCATGACTTGTCAGATAACGGGGCTCTGAATAGTCGCCATCAAACTTCACACTACCCTCGACTTTAAGAGTGTTGGCATCGCAAATCCACAGAATGTTGGAAGAGGAAACCGCGATGTAGATTTTCTGACCATAGACAATAGCCGACTGCGGCATATCGCCGATTAAGTAACTGTTGGCACTGTAGAACACGTCCTGGGTAGCTTTGCCACTTGAATAGTCGTAAGACGTGATTGAGCCTGGAATGTTTCCGCTCTGGTTGCCATTATTAACCACATAGAGACCCTGAAGTGTCTCCTCCACTTCCGGCTTAACATCGTCGGAATCATCGCTGCTGCAGCTTGCGAATCCTGCCATGCAGATTGCTGCAACACCACACATTAGAAATTCTTTTCTCATTGTGTTTGTCATGTAATTTAATTATGTTGATATTAAAAATTATAATTCAAAATTGACACTCAGTCTCCAAGATCGGCCTGGCATCGGATATCTTGCCACGACCTCATACTGTTTTCCAAACAGATTCAAGACATCTCCACGAAGCCCTATCGTGTGGCCTTTTACATTGAAATCTCGCCACAGAGTCAACCCACAATCCACATAACCCGCTATTCGTGAGTTGGCCGGATTGGAATTTATGCAATAGCGATCGCTGACACCGGTGGCATGAAAAGACAGGTTTACCCAGGGATTCTCATAACCCACCGATAATGCACCTGAATGCACTGGTGTGTATGCCAGCTGTTTGTTATAGTCCGGATTCAGCGGACTGGTACGAGGCTGAACCCTCTGAAAACTATATGTTCCATTGAGAAGTATGTCATGCTGATGCCCCACTCTGAAGATGAAGTCGATTGTGGCATCGACTCCAAATGCCCTTGCCTTGTCGAGGTTGGTCATAGACCAGACATACATGGTGCGAGGGATGGCAACAATTTTGTCGCGTATGTAATTCAGATAACCATCCACTGTGATAGTGCCAACAGGCAGCCAAGTTATTGAAGGTGTCTGCCACGTTATTCCCACATTCATCTGGTCGGTGGATTCCGGTTTCAACTGTGTGCTACCCATCCGGAAATAGTAACTGTCGTTGAACGTAGGCATCCTGAAAATATTCTTATATGAAGCCCTGAAAAAGAGGAGTTTTGAGCTCCATGGTTGCACCGACACGCTCAAAGAAGGAGACAACTTAGTGGCATCCTGTGCACTCTCCCCCTCATGGACCTCATTGTCATAGACCGACAAGAGCAGACGAGCCATAGCCAAGACTTTTCCCGTCTTAAATCTTGCTGCCAAAGATTGAAGAACTGAATTTCGCCAGGGACGCGGATTATCAATCTGGTTGCTATTGAGCGAATTATAGAAATAATCAACGGAATAATCAAGTGTCCACTTTGAATGTGGTTGCCACAGCAACGCCCCGGAGACGTAGGCCTCCCGCTGCCAATAGTTTTCCTGCGTCTCCCCTCCCGGATAACTTGCACCGATGTCGTGATACTTAGATGAGTCCCAGTTGAACTTGGCAAGAGCCTGGAGTTTGAGATTATGGGGCAAATCGGTCTTCCATGTCAATTGGGAGAAAAAATTGCGGTCGTGGAGAGTCTCGTGGCTGTCGGAGGTGTAAAGCACCACAGGTCCGGGCAATTCCCGGTCATTGTCGTAATAGTAGATCTTTGTAGTCAGTATATTGGCGGGTGAAAATCTATATTGTGCATTTATTTCGCCATGACCAGAATTCATCAGCGAGTTGTCGCGCCGTTCATGGGAAGTAAGTATTCCATTTTTAATTACAAAAGGATAATCATTTTTGGCGTGGGTATATTCCCCTATGAACGACCAGGAAAATTTATCAGACATTGTTTTTCCAACCATCAGATATGGACTTATCAACCCCCAAGAGCCGGTCTTCACCTGTGCCCGCAATTTCCAATCTCTATCTTTTGCATCAGGAACTGATTGAGTGTTTAAGACCAGCGATGCAGCCGAAGAAGCGGCTTTTGCAGTCATGAAGATATCGGAATTGTCGCCAACCACCAGCGACATGGAGCGTATATTGTCAAGGGAATAACGTGAAAGGTCAATGCTTCCGGTCTGGCAATCGCTCAACACAATGCCGTCGTAAACCACACCGGTATGGGTGGATCCAAAACCTCTCACCGAGACAGTCTTCATGCCACCTGCACCTCCATAATCGCGGATGTTGACACCGGGCAACCGATGGATGGCATCGGTGAGGTCAGTGACTCCACGACGTTTCATATTCTTGTCGTCGATGGTGAAGACCGGAGCTGTGGATGTGACATGATGTTGCACCGGGACCGACACCACCTCAAGTTCTTCCAACTGCATAGAAAGACTATCCACGACATTTTGTGCCGATAAGCTTTGGCAAACCGACAACAAAAAAAACAGATATACGACAGCCTTTCCTAACTTTGTCATGACTTTTCCTCGAAAGATTCACGGAACATGAACATCATATTCCGAAAGGCAGGTCTTCGGACTGATTTTCTCGCAAGATGCGCTTGCATCTTGTCATTGCCTTAATCCCCTTCCCAGTGAAAATCTTGTTTCCACCAGTGGTTTCAGATTGGCAACCGGGGCAATTTGCTCCGAAGAAAAAACACCGCAGCGGGACTGTCGGGGACTTGCACCCCGTTCCCTTTTAATCGCTTCAAAATGCCATAGCATTCTTCAGCAAACCTTTTACGCTGCAAAATTAATAATTTCCCCCGAATTTTGCAAATTTGCAAAATTCAAGTCATTTTTCAAGTCATTTTTAATACTCTAAATGTTTGGCAATTGTTCACTGAAATTTTGCCATTAGCGTTTTTTTTATTACTTTTGTGTCATTATAATTTACTTACATCTATACCCAATGAAAATCAGACACTATTTCGCGACTACTGCCATAGCAGGTGGACTTGCACTGAACGCAGCCACTCCGGAATTATATTTCGACCGTCCTGCCGATTTCTTTGAGGAGACTTTTGTGATTGGCAATGGCACCCAGGGGGGCATAATCTATGGCAATCCCCAGCGTGAACGTATATCACTAAACGACATCACGTTCTGGACCGGCGAACCGGAAACTGCCGTATATTCGCCCGGCGCCTACAAGGCAATTCCGGAAATCAGGGCAGCCCTCAATGCCGGAGACTATGAACTTGCTGAAAAACTGCAACTTGAAGTGCAGGGGCATTACTCCAACAATTATCAACCAATCGGTAACCTATTTATAGACTTCACCGACAAAACAGATGCCACAAACTATTCAAGGAAACTCAATCTTGAAAATGCAGTAGCCACTGCATCCTACTCCAAAGGAGACAATGACATAACTACCGAATACCTCGCATCAGCCCCCGACAGCATCATAATAGTAAGAATATCGGCAAAGAAGCCGATAGATTTCACCGTATCTTTCGATTCTCCCATTAAAGGATATACAACAGCAATATCCCAACGGGGAATCCTTGCCGAAGGAAACGCCTCATACGCGTCCCTCCCTTCCTACGTTGACCTGCCTGCAGACCAGAAAATGCTCTACGATGAGAAGCGTGGCATAAGATTCTGCACAGACATCAGAGTCGTTGCCCCAAAAGCAAAAATGTCAGCAACGAAAGAAGGAACTTTTGTGGAAGGTGCCAAAGAGGCGACCATCATTGTTGCCATTGCGACAAGTTTCAACGGAGCCGACAAAAACCCAGCTTCATCCGGACTTGATGCCAAGGCAATTGCCATGAGAAAGGCTGAAAAGGCAATGAATAAAGCTTACCATGAAATTCGAGAAAACCATATCGCCGACTATTCAAATCTTTTCTCACGTGCAAATATCGACCTCGGGGACTCTGATCCGGCTCTGACTTCAATGCCAACCGATGCAAGATTGAAGAACTATACCGACAACAATGCCTACGACCCGGATCTCGAGGAACTTTACTTCGACTATGGCCGATATCTGCTGATCAGTTGCTCAAGAACTCCACGTGTCCCTGCAAATCTCCAGGGGCTCTGGAATGAATATCTTCTCCCACCATGGAGTTCCAACTACACCACCAACATCAATGTGGAAGAAAACTACTGGCCGGCAGAGGTTACCAATCTCAGCGAGCTGCATATGCCACTGCTATCTTTCATCAAGCAACTACCCATGACAGGAAAAGACACCGCTCGCGAATATTATGGTGTGGACCGCGGATGGTGTCTCGGCCACAACTCCGACATCTGGGCAATCACAAACCCGGTGGGGCAACACAGCGGCGACCCACAATGGGCCAACTGGAACATGGGAGGTGCATGGATTGCATCCCACATTTGGGAGCATTATCTATTCACCCGCGACATTGATTTCCTGAAAGAATACTATCCCACTCTTCGCGGAGCCGCCGAGTTCTGTCTTGACTGGCTGATTGAAGATGAGAATGGCAATCTGATTACTTCTCCCAGCACATCACCTGAAAACAGTTTTATATCTCCGCAAGGAAAGAAAGCATCCACAAGTGCCGGAGCATTCTCTGACATTGCCATGATACGCCAATGTCTTGAAGACACACGTGAGGCAGCACAGGTTTTGGACACTGATGCAGAACTGATTGCAGAAATAGACACCACAATTGCAAAACTTGCACCTTATAAGATTGGCGCACGCGGACAACTCCAGGAATGGAAATATGATTTTGAGGAGCGGGACCCGCATCATCGCCACCAGTCGCATCTTTATGGTCTCTATCCGGGACATCATATATCTATTGCAGAAACCCCGGAGCTCGCAAACGCTGCAGCAAAAACCCTTGAGATAAAGGGCGACAACACGACCGGATGGAGCACCGGATGGCGAGTGAACCTGCTTGCACGTCTTGCTGATGCCGAAAAAGCCTACTCCATGTATCGCCGCCTGCTAAAATATATAAGCCCCGACAATTATCAAGGCGAGGATGCCCGGCGTGGTGGCGGCACATACCCAAATCTGCTCGATGCCCACTCCCCTTTCCAGATTGACGGTAATTTTGGCGGAACTGCCGGTGTGGCTGAAATGCTGATTCAGTCAACACCAGAAACCATAACTCTACTACCGGCTCTTCCCTCCGCATGGAAAGACGGAAGTTTCAAGGGACTGAAAACCCGGAGTGGAGCCACGGTAGATGCAACATGGAAAGATGGGAAAGTTACCGAACTCTCTATTTCATCACCAGTCAAAATTTCGCCAACTATCAATGTAAATGGAAAGGGAATCCACCCGGACATAACCCCCGGCACACCATGCGTTGTCAACCTATAAACCTAACCACCAAATAAAGAAGGCTGCCTAATGGCAGCCTTCTTTATTTGTTTATTTGGTGTTTATTTCAATCTTGCTTTCCGGCAAGCCATCGCCTTTTACTGTCAGAACTCCGATGCCATTTCCATTTTCAGATTGTATGAGGATTTGTGCAAGACCATTGAATGTCTTTACCTCAAATTCCTTTGCCACGCCATCCGTAGGTCTTTCCTTAGCCTTGAATGCCGGGTCTCCGTTGCCGACACCAAGTATTCTGATCGGTCCTTCGGCAGAAATTGTCAACATCTCATTGGCATCGGGAACATAGCGGCCTTTTTTGTCAAGGACTTTCACCGCTACCACAGACACATCACGTCCATCACCTTTTATCACTTTGCGGTCAGCTTCCAATGAAAGACGGGCGGCATCCCCTGTAGTCTCGACCACCGTCTCTTTCACTTTCTTTCCATTCTTATAACCAACAGCCTTTACTTTGCCCGGAACATAGATGGCATCCCATTCCAAATGGCCGTTTTTCGGCATCTCCTTTCTGCCGAGGCTCTTGCCATTGACAAACAATTCCACCTCATCCATATTGCTATATGCCCACACGCTGACCGGTTCCCCCTCATGCCCTTTGAGATTCCAGTGTGGGAAAATATGAAGTACCGGTCCGTCGGTCCACCATGACTTCAGATAAAATGCCTCATCCTTTGGAAATCCGCAATAATCCAGGATACCAAACTGAGAACCCGTAGCCGGCCATACCATTGGATTGGACTCTCCACGATAGTCAAACCCTGTCCAATAGAAAAGACCGCCAAGCCAGGGGCGCTCATCATAGAATTTCCAACCTCTTTCGATAGCATTATATATGCTGTCGTTGCCACTTTTTGTTCGGTTGATAGCCTGCATATATCCGTTGGCATGGTCATCATAATATATTCCACGAGCTCCAGTCCCAGTGGTTTCTTCCGAACCCACAGCCTTGCGTCCGGGATACTCTTTTCGATATTTGTCAACAGGATTCTGAAGGATATAGTTGTACCCAGCAACATCCACTGGCACAATCACCGTAGGGCCACTGGAAGTTGCGACTGTCATCAGTCGTGTCGGATCCAGACGATGGGCGTATTCGCGCATTGATTCGGCAATTCTTCGTCCGAAATCATTCCACTCGATTCCCCACTCCTCATTGCCCACGCTCCAAAGCAACACACTCGGATGGTTGCGGTCGCGCTCTATCATCCGCTCCAACAACCGGAGGTGTTCATCATTGATTCCCATCAGACGGTTTTCCTCTATCACAAGGATACCCAATGAATCACATGCCTCAAGCATAGCCGGAGTCATCGGATTATGACTTGCCCTATAGGCATTTACTCCATATTTCTTAAGTTCGTTGAGTCTGTATGCCTGCAACGCATCAGGGATGGCGGCTCCCACTCCCGGGTGGTCCTGATGCATATTGACACCTTTTAGTTTCACATTGCGACCATTAAGGGAAAATCCATTGTCTGCATCAAATTTCACATCACGAAATCCCGTGCGAGTGGCATGAGTGTCCACAACTTTACCATCCTTCACGATCTCGGTGACAAGAGTGTAACGCTGCGGATTGTCGATATCCCACAAAGCCGGATTGGAGAGTCTCACTTTTTGAATACTTTTTCTATTGGTCTTGGCCTCAACTCCAGTTTCAGAAGAAACAGGCAGTGCTGTTTCCGTGCCATCGGGGCCGATAAGAAGATTGCGCACCTCGTAGTCAGCAGGTTTCAAACCTTTATTGTCAACTGTAGTCTCGACTGTAATAATTGCCTCATCATAAGGCACATTCATATCGGCATAAATAAAAGTGCCAAATGGGGCCACGTGCACAGGATCTGCCTTGTCGAGCCAAACATTTCTATAAATTCCGGCACCTTCGTAAAACCATCCCTCTTCGAGTGTGGCATCTGCCCTGACAGTCACCACATTCTCTCCGCCATAATTGAGATATTCCGAGATGTCATATACCTGAGTCGCATATCCGCTCGACTCAGATCCAAGATAAAAACCGTTTATCCAAATCTTGGCGTCACGGAATATGCCATCAAACTGCAATGAGATGTGTTTGCCATAGTCTTCAGTCGGAATCTCAAAAATTTTGCGATACCATCCGACACTCGTCTCCGGGTATTTATACCCAACCGTCTTATAGCCATGGCTATGGCTTGCCTCGCTAGAAAATGGAAGATCCACAACCCAATCGTGGGGAAGGGTGACCTCCGTCCACTCCACACCCCATTTCTCCGGGTCAAACTTGGGACTGTAGGGTCCTTCATTGTGGATTGAAGCCGCCTTGGTCAGATAATTGAAATACTCTGTGCCGCTTCCAAAATCCTTGGCCGGATTAGAAGCATTGCCGAATGCAAAACTCCAGTCATCATTGAAAAGCGCTCGCTCCTCACTTTTCAAGGCAATGGAAGACAAAGCCATAGCAGCTACCAAAACTGCTATATGTTTGCTTAATTTAAACATATTTTGATCTCTTTTTAGTTTCATGTTCATAAAGCACATCCTACTACAATAATAACAAATCTTGCTGACAAATTAATTATTATTTTATAGCCATTTGTAGATATTTTATCGAATTTCGAAATAATTTTATCAAACATTGCAATTTTTCCAATAAATTTTACTAACTTTGCAAATCAAGAAAAATAAACCTAACAATCTAAGCATTGGACATGAAAAGATTTGCATTCAAAATGTTTCTCAAGCCCGGCCATGAAGCTGAGTATGAAAAACGCCACGCAGCACTTTGGCCGGAACTGAAAAAACAAATCGCCGAATCCGGAGTTCGCAACTATTCCATCTATTGGGACAAAGACACCAATATACTTTTCGGATATCAGGAAGTGATCGGAGACTCAAACTCCCAGGATGCCGAAGCAGCTGATGAAATCACACGAAAATGGTGGGACTATATGGCCGACATCATGGAAGTCAACCCCGACAACTCACCAGTGACAATTCCAATTCAAGAAGTATTCCACCTTGACTAAGACCATGCAAAAGACTTATCATCTCGCGATAGACCTCGGTGCCACTTCAGGACGCACCATCCTCGCATCTTTCGACGGCAACAAGGTAGACATGCAGGAAATAGCCCGCTACAACTACCCGATGCTCCCTATCTGCAACCACCAGTATTGGAATCTTCCTCTAATCTACGAACACATCGTGGATTCGATGAAGAAATGTGCTGGTATTCTTGCAGAAATGCCCGAACCTGCAAAACTTAAGACCATAGGCATTGACACATGGGGCTGCGATGTGGCTTATTTCTACAAAGACGGAAGCATTGCCGGTCTCCCATACTGCTACCGTGACACCCACACCGTTGGTGCTGTGGATCGTTTCTGCACAGAAAAATGTCCGAAAGAGGAAGTGTATGCCAAGACCGGCATTCAGTTTATGGATTTCAACACCCTCTTCCAACTCGACACTATCCGCCGCAACAATCCGGAAGTGCTTGAAGCTGCCGACAAAATCCTCTTCATCCCCGATGCCCTTTCCTATATGCTCACGGGGATGGCGATTTGCGAGAGAACCGTGGCTTCAACTTCACAGATGCTGAATCCCAACACCGGAGACCTCGATGAGGTGCTGCTCTCAAAAATCGGTCTTTCACGCGACAAGTTTGGCCCAATGACAGAACCGGGTACTGAAATCGGAACCCTCATCCCGCGCCTTGCAGAACTAACCGGACTGGGTGAAGTTCCAGTTGTGGCTGTGGCAGGACATGACACCGCTTCCGCAGTAGCTGCTGTTCCTACTCCCGATCCGAACTACGCTTACCTAAGCTGCGGCACATGGTCGCTGCTTGGCATCGAAAATGAAGGTCCGATTATATCCGACAAGAGCCTGACATACAACTTCACAAACGAAGGCGGCGTTGACGGCACTATCCGTTTCCTTAAAAATATCTGCGGTCTTTGGCTATTCGAACGCTGCCGCGCCGAATTCAAGGATGCTCCCAAGGAAATATCCGAGCTCGCTGCACTTTATCTCGAAAGCGACATCGACAGTATCATAAATCCCGACGACCCTTCGTTTGCCAACCCGGAGAGCATGACGAAAGCTATCGACGCATATTGCATGAAGACAAACCAGAAGAAACCGGAAACGCCGGCCGACTATATCCGCATCGTCTATAGAAGTCTGGCTCACCGCTATGGAGAAATCACAGAATGGCTCCGCGAACTATCGCCGGTTGAGATCAAGCGACTGCACGTCATCGGCGGCGGCTCGCGCAACAAGCACCTCATGCAGATGGCAGCCGACACCCTCGGCATTCCCGTGATTGCAGGACCAGCCGAATGTACCGCCCTCGGAAATGTGCTTATGCAACTCCGTGCCGACGGCTCGCTGTCCTCCCTTAAGGAGATGCGCAAGGTAGCCATCGACTCAACCGAGACAATCACCTATACTCCTCAAAAATAATACTTCAGTCATTATGACATTTAGCCTTTTTTGTCATTATGTCATAATGAGTTTTGAAATCAATCATTTTTCCAAATAAAATTCATCATGAAAGAAGAACTCATCAACAAAGCCTATGAAGTGGCTCGCGAAAGATACGCAGCCATCGGCGTTGACACAGAAAAAGTACTGCAGCAGATGCAGGATTTCCATCTCAGCATGCACTGCTGGCAGGCAGACGACGTGGCCGGTTTCGAACCTCACGAGGGTGGTCTGACCGGTGGTATTCAGGTAAACGGCAACTATCCCGGCAAAGCACGCAACATCAACGAGCTCCGCGACGACGTGCTTTACGCAATGAGCCTGATTCCGGGCAAACACCGCCTCAACCTCCACGAAATCTACGGTGACTTCAAAGGCAAATATGTTGACCGCGACCAGGTGACTCCCGAACATTTCCAGAGCTGGATTGAATGGGGTAAAGCCAACGATATCAAACTCGACTTCAACTCCACCTCATTCTCACATGCCAAGAGCGGCGACCTCTCCCTCTCTAATCCCGACAAGAGCATCCGCGATTTCTGGATCGAACACTCAAAGCGTTGCCGCGCCATCTCCCAGGCTATCGGTGAGGCTCAGCAGGATCCCTGCATCATGAACACATGGGTTCATGATGGCAGCAAAGATATCACTGTAAACCGTCTGATGTACCGCGAACTCCTTAAGGATTCACTCGACCAGATTTTCGAACACAAATATGACTGGATGAAAGACTGCGTAGAGTCGAAGGTATTTGGCATCGGTCTTGAATCATACACTGTGGGATCCAACGACTTCTACACAGCATATGCTTCCAAGAATGACATGATGATCACTCTCGACACCGGTCACTTCCACCCGACCGAAAGCGTTGCCGACAAGGTGAGCGCAATGCTCCTCTTCGTTCCGGAACTCATGCTCCACGTATCTCGCCCCGTTCGCTGGGACTCCGACCACGTTACAATCATGGACGACCCGACTCAGGACCTCTTCAGCGAAATCGTACGCGCAGGCGCTCTCAACCGCGTTCACTATGGTCTTGATTACTTCGACGGCACCCTCAACCGCATCGGTGCATATGTGATCGGTAGCCGCGCAGCTCAGAAGTGCATGCTCAAGGCTCTTCTCGAACCGGTAGAGACTCTCCGCAAATATGAACTCGAAGACAAGAAATTCCAGCGTCTCGCCCTGCTCGAAGAGGACAAGGCACTCCCCTGGAATGCTGTATACGACATGTTCTGCATCCGCAACAATGTCCCCGTAGGCGAGACATTTATCAAGGAGATCGAGAAATACGAAGCAGACGTTACATCAAAACGCTAATTTACTATATCATACCACGTTGCAAGGTGTGAAGCCACACTTCACGCCTTGCAATAACATTTATATATTTTTATATAATGATTTATATCGGACTTTTAATTATCGCCATTGGTGCTTTCTGCCAGTCGAGCAGCTACGTGCCGATCAACAAGGTGAAGAAATGGAGTTGGGAGTCCTTCTGGCTTGTTCAGGCGGTGTTTGCATATTTCCTTCTTCCGCTTCTCGGAGCTAACCTTGCCATGCCAGAGGGGACAAGTCTGCTCCAACTTTTCAAAGAAGCTGATTCATTCAATCTGTGGATGACAATAATATTCGGTATGCTTTGGGGCATCGGGGGACTCACCTTTGGACTCTCCATGAGATATCTTGGAGTAGCCCTTGGCCAGTCTATAGCACTCGGCACCACAGCGGGTATCGGAACAATCATGGGACCTATCCTTCTGCAGGTTTTCTTCCCGGAATCGAATGCCCTGTCGCAGCTGACATATTCCGTGATCATAGGAGTCATCGTCACTCTCGCCGGAATCAACATTATCGGCGTTGCCGGTGCAATGAAAGCCAACGCATTGAGTGAAGAACAGAAGAAATCTTCTACCAAGGAATTCAATTTCGGGAAAGGCATCATGATTGCTCTTCTGTGTGGTTTCATGAGCGGTTGCTTCAATGTGGGACTTGCCTTCGGACAAGACATCTATGCCCGCGGCACTTCTCAGATGTTTCTGACCCTCCCGGGCACATTCCTCGTGACCATGGGCGGTTTTGTCACAAACGCAATCTACTGCCTTTGTCAAAATGCCAAAAACCACACCTTTGGCGACTACAAAAAGGGTGATGTATGGGTCAACAATGTTCTCTTTTGCCTTCTTGCCGGAGTTCTATGGTATAGCCAGTTTTTTGGACTTTCAATGGGCAAGGGATTCCTCACAAACTCCCCGACATTGATGACCCTATCTTTCTGCATACTTATGGCACTCAATGTGGTATTCTCCAACGTGTGGGGTATCATCCTTAAGGAATGGAAGGGTTGTCCGCCGAAGACAATCGCTGTGCTTGTGACCGGCATTATTGTCCTCATCATCTCCTGCTTCCTCCCGCAACTTATTTAAGGAAATTAATTTATAATTTTAAATTCGACATATTATGTCAGTTTTAGATAAAAATCCAGGCCTCGCCCATCAGGTGGCACAGGTGGCTGAAGCTGCCGGCTATCTATGGCAGAAAGGCTGGGCCGAACGCAACGGCGGCAACATCACCGTCAACGTCACCGAACATATCACAGACGACATCAAGGGTTTGCCTGCCATCGCAGGTCCATACCCAATCGGAGCCACTCTTCCTAATCTGAAAGGAACCTGGTTCTATTGCAAGGGCACCCAGATGCGTATGCGCGACCTGGCACGCTGGCCAATGGACAACGGATCAATCATCCGCATTTGCGACGACTGCGCAAGCTATGAGATTGTGGCAGACAAACCGGTAAAACCTACTTCCGAACTTCCGTCGCACCTCGCTGTGCACAATTATCTTATCGGAAAGGGTTCAACCTACAAGGCAAGTCTTCACACTCATCCTATCGAACTTGTGGCGATGAGCCATAATCCCGAATACCTTAAGAAGGACGTACTGACCAAGATTCTATGGTCTATGATTCCCGAGACAAAGGCTTTTGCACCTCGCGGTCTTGGCATCGTGCCCTATATGCTCCCTTCTTCCAACGAATTGGCAGATGCCACTATCAAGGCAATTGATGACAACTACGATGTAGTGATGTGGGAAAAACATGGCGTGTTTGCCGTGGAAAACGACATCATGTCGGCTTTCGACCAGGTCGATGTGCTCAACAAAAGCGCCAATATCTATATGTGTGCCTGCAACATGGGATTTGAGCCGGAAGGTATGTCGGACGCGCAGATGACTGAAATATCCACTGTCTTCAATCTCCCCAAATAATACCAGTCAAGAAACAGTTTTCAAAAACCGGGATACACGCTTGTGTATTCCAGTTTTTTTTCTTAATTTTGTGGTTGATTATGTAACAGCCTATTTCAGATGAAAAGATATATACTTGTTTTCGCTTTAGCCATAATTTATTTATGCGCAATGGCCTATGACGA
This sequence comes from uncultured Sangeribacter sp., assembly GCA_964388725.1. Lineage (GTDB taxonomy): Bacteria > Bacteroidota > Bacteroidia > Bacteroidales > Muribaculaceae > Lepagella. The sequence continues at coordinate 22,536 of CAYMBR010000016.1, forward strand.
CATCCATTTCCATTGCGACAAAGACACCATATTGATCGATCAACTCCTCAGCAGTCCCGAGCTCTCCAATATGGACAATTCCCAGCGACTCACTTTTTTTGCGAAAAAATTTGTGGGCGCACCCTCTAATGTCAGAAGCGAGATACTCGAGGCCGACTCTGCCCAGTTCACAATAGACGTGCACTCTTTCAATCCTCTGAGCCTATTTTCCACCTGCATCGCTCTTGTCCAGGCCTACGAGACATCATCGGCATCAAATTGGCGCGATTACATTGAAAAATACGAAAATGTTATGTACAAGGGTGGCAAAGCCGGTGATTTTGTATCCCGATTCCTTTATTCATCCGACTGGATTGCCGACAACATTTTCAGAGAAAACATTTTCGACGAGACTCTTCAGATGGAAGGGATGAACATCAAGAAGAAAGAAAAATCAATCGACTATATCTCCCACAACAGGGATTCTTTCAAGGCTTTTGCAGACTCCACCAATCTCGAAAGAATCAAAATGCTCGAAATGGGTTTCCGCAACCACCAGATAATCTATGTCTCCAGCGGAGACCTGACAAACTCGGCCCGTTTCCGGCGGATTGCAAAAGACGGAGACATGGTGTTTCTTCTCTGTACCGACTATAATCTCGACAGCCGTGACATGGGCATCGTATTTCGCGATGGCGACGAACTTATGTATCTTCATGTTTCTCCTACGGAAGACAAGGTCGTGGTAGAAGAAATGCCGTTTAAACAATATGTGAAGCGTAACATCAAACGCATTCAGGGCGCAAGGGTGATTCGAATCAAATGATGGAGACTCTCTTTACATTCGACCTTGACGATACCCTTGTTCCTGAGGTTCTTTTCCTCAAAAGTGGAATCAGGCATATTGCAAAAACAATATCCGAAAGATTTCCTATCATAACCCAATTCCGGATAATAAATCGAATGGATGCAGCTGTAATGGCTCGCCAAAACCATTATTCCGCACTTGAGACACTGCTTGAGGAATATGGTATCCTAAGTGAAATTGACATGGAAGAGATTGTGGCTGAATTCAGATGTCACAAGCCCGATCCGGAAATATACCATCCGGCTCCATCGATCTTGCTTGCTCTCGAAAATTTGCGCAATCAAGGCATCCCTTTGGCCCTTATTACAGACGGACGCAGCATCACGCAAAGAAACAAAATCAATGCTGCCGGACTGATGTCCTTTTTCAGCGACTCCGACATCATTATATCTGAAGAAACCGGACATGACAAAAAAGACCCCGACAATTTTCTCTTTATAATGAAGAAATATGCCGGGATTAAGAATTTCATTTATGTGGCCGACAATCCGCCAAAAGATTTCATACAACCGCAAAAATTAGGTTGGGGGACACACCTTGATCACCCCTTTCCTCTTGCTATCCATCAGGGAATTCCAAGATAGCGATGCGCCTGGAGACTCAGTGTCCAGCGCGGATCTTCCATCACTCTTCTGACTGTGCGCAACGTGTTTGACTCACGCTGTTTTGCATCTGTAACATAACAGGGCTGCAGATACATCAAGGTCTGCTCTCCTCTGCATGGCAAATCAAAATACCCTTCAAGTTCCTGACCCACATCAACAACCTTTATCTCATCGGCACGCTGCACCTTTATTTCGGGATTTCCAATCACATCGGACATACCTGTCTTAGGAGACACTGTCACCCAATCGATCCCTTCCGGAATCTCATGGGTTCCATTGGTCTCTATAGCCACTTTCTTACCTGTAGCCTGCTTGATGAGACGGATGAAGTCGCTGTCGATCCACAATGACGGTTCTCCACCAGTCAGCACGACCCAGTCAGCCTTATAGAGATTGATGGCGAGGATAATATCAGTGTCGTTCATTGGCACCCCCTCCTTATGATGGGTGTCGCAAAAAGGACACTGGAGATTGCATCCCGAAAAACGAATGAACACCGAGGGATAACCGGTGTGGTGACCCTCGCCTTGGAGGGAATAGAATATCTCGTTGATTTTTCTCATTCAAAAATTTGGGTCTTAGTCATCTTCGTACGCCGCAGTGTTTCCTTCCGACTCCTGCACCTCACATCGGTAGCACTCGGGAATCGAATCCACAATCCAGCGGGCTATATTCTCAGCAGTCGGATTAAAAGGAACCACATCATTCAATACCGCATGATCGAGAGTGCCTGAAACCAATTGCTTGATTTTGGTGAAATCCACCACCATTCCGGCTTCATTCAGTTCTTTCGACCGACATTCTACGGTTATAACCCAATTATGCCCATGGATGTTTGTGCATTTACTATCGTAAGGCAAATCAAGCCTATGGGCAGCTGATATTTCAAGTCTCTTTTTAACGTAATACATTATAATAATTACATATAACTATAAAGCAATTAACCATTACGCAATGCCTATTGTGCATCGTGCATCGTGCATTGTGCGTTTAAATCAATTCCAGCGTCTCGCAACGCCTCCATTCTCTCCACGCATGTGCCACACTTGCCACAGTGCTTTTCACCTCCTTTATAACATGAATAGGTAAGATTATAATCAACACCTAAGCGCTTGCCAATTCTCGCAATGTCGCTCTTTGAGATATTGGTGTAAGGAGCATCTATCACGATTCCGTCGTATGTTCCCTCGGATATGGCTTTGCTCATGGCATCGACAAAACCGGGTCGGCAATCAGGATAGATAGCATGGTCGCCGCTATGGTTGGCCAGCATAACTTTTTTAAGTCCACGGCTTTCTGCAAGTCCGGCTGCAATGGAGAGCATAATGCCATTGCGGAAAGGCACCACGGTAGATTTCATCGACTCATCCGTATAATGCCCTTCAGGAATATCATCCCCGCCTATCAGCAAGGATGACTTAAAATATTTCCCCATGAATTCAAGCGGAATCACAAGGTGTTCCACTCCGAGAATCTCACAATTCTTACGCGCACACTTTATTTCTCTTGCATTGTGGCGAGAGCCATAGTCGAAAGTTACTGCCAATGCTATATTGTCCTTCCGATCCCAAAGAAGAGTGGTGGAATCCATACCTCCACTTAATACTATCAACGAATCTTTCATAGCATCAATCATTTAGAATTGCAGTTCTGCAGCCAATCTTGAAGCAGCCAACTGCACATGATCATCATCACCCCAGTTGGCAAATGGATGGATTGATATCCCTCCACGGGGCATAAAGAGTCCTTTGACCTCAATGTATTTGGGATCCATCAGTTTGCGAAGGTCTTTCATTATTATGTTGACGCAATCCTCATGGAAATCGCCATGGTTGCGAAATGAAAAGAGATATAGTTTGAGACTCTTGCTCTCCACCATTCGTTGACGCGGAATGTAAGAAATCTTTATGTGTCCGAAATCGGGTTGACCTGTTTTCGGACAAAGGGTGGTGAATTCCGGACAGTCGAGTCTCACCACATATTCATTTTCCGGATGCTTGTTTTCAAAAGTCTCAAGCAATTCCGGTGCATAATCCGTAGGATATTTCGCACCTTGGTTTCCCAAGAGGGTTACCCCCTCCAGTTCTTTTTCGTTTCTCATAATTTTGCTTATCAAAACTTCACTACAAAATTACAAAAAAAATTTCAATCCTTCGCCCAAAACTGCCCTAAGCCATAAAAATATTATGAATATGGTCTAAGCTGCAATGTCATCAAATGGGGATGGGTTGATCCTTTTGTCTTGCAAAGTTAATAATTTATTGCTAATTTTGCAACCGCAGAACTCATATCACTAACACCCCACATCATAAAATTCAAATAGAATAAATAATTGAAAGAATGATAGAAGCCACCGAAATAGAGGCAACATTACTAAGTATGGCGGATGAAAGTCAGGCTCGGCAGTTGCTGTGTTTTTTCAAAACCGGTCCAAGAGAATATGGCGAGGGCGATAGTTTCATTGGTCTGAGGAATCCTCAGGTCAGAATGGTAGTCAAAGAGGCGTGGAAAGACACCCCATTGCATGAGGCGGTCAAATTGGTGAAATCGCCATTGCACGAGGTGCGTCTTTGTGGTTTGTTGATAATGGTTGAACATTATCTGATGGCGATTAAAAAGCGAGATAAGGGTCAGATGAATTTAATTTTCGAAACCTATACATCATTACATCACTACATCAACAACTGGGACTTGGTTGATTTGTCGGCCATTAAGATAGTGGGAAACCATGAAATGCTTAATCCAGGAATATCTCTGATGGATGAATGGATTGAACCTGAGGGTCATACGCTATGGCAACAACGCATAGCGATGGTCAGCACATGGATGCTTACCCGAAAAGGCCGAGCTGATGTATGTTTTCAACGTGCCGCCAAACTATTGGATAGTCCCCATGACTTGTTGCACAAAGCTGGCGGCTGGATGCTCCGCGAGACCTGGAAGAAAGGCTATAAAGATGAACTCCGGGAGTTCCTTGAAGAAAACGTTACAAGAATGCCTTCTGTGATGCTAAGTTATGCATGTGAGCAGATGCCTATTGATGAGCGACATCAATGGCAGAAAAGAAGGAGAAAGATGTGTTTATTCTGAAATTATCGCCAGCCCATGAACATTTTGACTGTCTCAGGGTCGTGGTGGTCGAAGAAAAGACTCTTGCCGGTGTCGAGTTTGGCAATGGCATCCATATCTTCTTTGGTCAGCTCGAAGTCGAGGATGTCGATGTTCTGCTGCATACGTTCCACATGGGTTGACTTGGGGATGATGATCACACCGCGCTGTAACAACCAGCGGAGAGCCACCTGTGCGACAAACTTTCCGTATTTCTTACCGATTTCCTCCAGCACGGGGTTGGTGAAGAAACCGTTACGACCTTCGGCGAGCGGTGCCCACGCCATCATGTGGGTGCCAAACTCTTTCATATATTTCTGTGCCTGAATCTGTTGGTCGAAGACATGGGTCTCAACCTGATTGACAGCCGGAGCAATCTCCATGTTGCTGGCAAGGTCAATGAAATGGTCGGAATAGAAGTTGCTGACACCTATCGCGCGGAGTTTACCCTCCTTGTAGGCGGCTTCAAGAGCGCGATAAGCGCCATAGCGGTCGCAGAAAGGTTGATGGAGCAACATAAGGTCGATGTAGTCTGTGCCGAGTTTGCGGAGGCTCTCATCGATGGATGCCTTTGCCTTGTCGTAGCCATAGTTGGAAATCCAAACTTTCGACACGAGGAAAAGCTCATCACGGGCTATTCCGCTTTTCTTCACGGCCGCGCCTACGCCTTCCTCGTTGTTGTAGGTCTGGGCGGTGTCAATCATGCGGTATCCGACACTGAGGGCGTCAGACACACAGCGTTCACATTCAGCGGGGTCAACCTGATATACCCCGTATCCTATCTGGGGCATCACAACCCCATTGTTTAATGTTACGGTCTTCATAATTATTCTTTGACAAGGTTTACAATCTGGTTTACTTCGCGGTCGGCGGTGGCGACGTCAGCACCGTGTATGGGTGTGCCGCGCAGGATTGTCGAGTCGGGGCAGAGCCGGCGGAGGTCGACCTCGCTATGGCCCATTCCGCTTCCTTCGCGAGTGGAATAGAGCCTAAATTGCCGCGTTAATTTTAAGTGTACGATTTTTCCCATGATAAGTATTGTTTGTGATTAGTCAATCGCGAAGTTTCCGTTTTTTAAAGAATTCCGTTGTGAAGAAGAAAAGCAACAATACTCCGAGAATCTGCGATGCGGCTGTAGCCCAGAATGTGACGTAATAACCGGTATATTCCATAAGCACACCTCCGAGAAGAATGCCTATACCCATACCCACGTCCCAGGATGTGAGAATGGTTGAGTTGGCAGTGCCGCGTTGGTCCTTGCGCCCCATATTTATGAACATATTGAGAAAAGCGGGATACATTTTGCCGTTACCCAGTCCCAACAGGAACGGAGAAAGGTAATAAGCCCACATACCCGGCGACCAGGCAAAGAGAGTCAACCCAACGGCAGTGAGCGTTGCACCTAAAAGGGCATTTTCGGTCAATTTCCCGGCACGCAGCGATTTGGCTCCGCTCAATCTCGAGATGATAAGTCCGGCTGACACGATTGCGAAAAACACTCCGGGGCCATCGGTTATACCCAACTTCTCTTTGCTGTAAAGGGCAACATAATTGCTCATGACACCCCAACACAATCCGAACAAAACTGTATTTATCGCCAAGAGCCAACCCCGGCCAAGAAAGAAATGATCCATGCTCAGCTTGGGCTTGCCCACAACTTTCTCACGCGGCTTCGTGTGGACCGATGATACCGCAAGCACTCCAAGAAAAGCCACTCCGAGCGACAACCAAAAGAGCAGCTTGAAATTGTTGGTAGCAGAATATACAAATATGCCGATCGTCGGGGCAAATGCCATGGCAAGGTTATTGCTGAGTCCATAATAGCCCATCCCTTCATTTCTTCTTGAAGATGGCAGAACATCAACCGCCACCGTGCTGTTGGCTACCGTTGTTGCCCCAAATGGCAGACCATGGATAGTCCTTATTAGCGCAAACATCAATATTGAGGCAGCCCCTATATAACCGGAGAAACAAATGAAAAAAGCAAAGAAACAGATCAGCAACACTTTCTTGCGGTCAAAGGTATCCACAAAAAAGCCGGTGAAAGGACGCACTATAATGGCCGCCACAACATATCCCGAAAGGACAAATCCTATCATATCCTTGTTGGCGGCAAACTCGGAGTCAAGATATATCGGAAGTATAGGCGTTATCAGATAAAAGGAGAAAAACAGGAAGAAATTCCCTATCATCACCTTTATATACTCCTTGTTCCAGAGTCGTTCCAGCTTATTTTCAATATTTTTGATTTCAGTTTCAGCCATTATTTAGGGCGTTGTATTCCTCATCGGTTACCGGTTCGAGCCATTCGTTGGAGGTGTTTTCACCTTCAATTTCAAAAGCGAGGTGCGACATCCAACTGTCTTTTGCCGCGCCGTGCCAGTGTTTCACATTGGCCGGGATGTGAACTACCGTGCCGGGAAGAAGTTCCACGGCAGGTTTTCCTTCCTCCTGGTACCATCCGCGTCCGGCAACACACACAAGCATCTGGCCGCCGCCTTTTGTGGCATGGTGGATATGCCAGTTGTTACGGCATCCGGGCTCGAAGGTTACATTGTTGAATTTCACCTGCTCGGTTGAAATTGGAGCGATATAGCTGTTGCCGATGAAATATTTGGCGTATGCTGTGTTGGGATTGCCGATGGGGAAGATGATTTGCTGCTCGAATTTTTCTTTGTCGGAGGATGCTTCCGTGTCATCCTTCCATACCTCGACAGCCTGACGGAATGCACCCCATGCTTTGGGCCAACCGGCGTAGAAAGCGACCTGTGTCAGGATTTCGGCTATCTCTGTGCGGGTCACACCGTTATTCTTGGCCTCCTTGAGATGGAATGTAAGCGACGAGTCGATAATGCCCGTCGACACAAGAGCCGTGACGGTGACGATGCTGCGGTCGCGTAGTGAGAGTTTGTCGGTGCGGCTCCATACCTGACCGAAAAGCACATCGTCGTTTAGTTCTGCGAATTTGGGGGCGAAATCGCCAAGTTGATTGTGTCCCGCAGTCTGATGCATCTCAGTAGGGACAGCTGTAAGTTTTGTGGGGTTCTCTGCTTGTACCATAGTCGTTGAAATTAAAATCATAGCCAGAACGCTGATTGTCTTTTTCATATCGGGGTTGAGGTTATATGGTGGTTATTTATATGATTACTTAAAAATATTTATGCAGTCGTCAATGCTGAGCTGGCTGCGGTCGTTGTCAAAGGGACAAAATTACAAAAATTAATGGTAATTCCAGTAACGAAATCGAGGAAAATTTGAGCTATATCTCTTAATTTTGCACTTCGTTTTGAATAAAAAATGAACTTATTTTATCCAATGATTTGTCAAATTCAATAAAATTTATGATATTTGCAGAAAATTAAAAAAATAAATTTTATCATGAAAGGACTTTATGTTTTGATTCTGTGTGCCATAGGCATGTTATTTGGCTGCAGCAGTAAGTCGCAAACCAATTCCGATGCAAATGAAGATGTTGCACTGCAAGACAGTACTCTTGTAGTGTATTATTCGCAAACCGGTGCAACCAAGGCTGTTGCCGAAGAAATCCAAAGACTTTTGGGCTGCGACATAGCGGCTATAGAAGCCATCGATCCATACGATGGGGATTACGACGCCACTATCCGGCGTTGGCGCAACGAGATTGAAGACAGTGTGAAGGTAGAAATAAAACCGCTGTCTGTCAACCTTGATGACTACAATACCGTTTTCATTGGTTTCCCGATATGGGGTGGCACCTACGCGCTGCCGGTTGCCACTTTTATTGCTGACTACTCTCTCGATGGCAAGAAAGTCGTTACTTTTGCCACATTCGGGAGCGGTGGCATCGATTCCGCGACTTCGGATTTGGCAAATGCACAACCCGGAGCCGAAGTGGTCAGAGGGTATGGTGTCAGGAATGCACGGATTGAAAAAGCTCCCGCTGAGATCGAACGTTTCCTGATTGCAAACGGATATATCGAAGGTGAAATTAAACCACTGCCGGAGTTCGTGGCTTTGCCTTCAGTCTCTGAAGAGGACCTGAAGGTGTTTAATGAGGCGTGCGGTGGCTACAAGTTTCCTCTTGGCACGCCCGTCGGCGTGGCAACACGCGTTTCTCCCGACAGCAAGGACTATCGATTTGATGTCAAATCGCAGACTCCCGACGGCAAGGAATCATCCTCAACAATCTACGTCTCCGTTCCCACCGACTCTACTGCTGAATTCATCGAAGTAATCCGCCATTAAGACCACATCTCAAAATAAACCATACGTAATCAAGTGTACTCTGGAGTAATCATGTGTACCCAAGTGTAATCAATACCGGATTTTATTCATTTCAAACTCTGTATTGAATAAAAAAGGTACTTTTTTATTCAATACAATTGCAAAACTGAATAAAATTGATCATTTTTGCACTACAAAGTCAAAGCCACAACCAACAGAAAAGCCTACCCCATCAAGGGTAGGCTTTTCTGCTATTACTATTCATCTCAGATTTTACAGAATCATCATCGCCAGCAGATGTGCCACTATGGCTGCCACGATGCCGCCGATGGTGTGCGAGAGAATGGCTTTGGAGGTCAGATTGCGGTAGCCAAGGGAATCGAGCATCGCGGTGTGGGTGCTCAGATATCCACTCCAGCACATGCCAATGGCGGTGAAGACACAGATGGCATTGCCATCTACCCATCCCTCTGCCATAAACCGAGGAATAAGTCCCAAGGCTGCCCCTACCGCTCCAAGAGCGGTGATGGGGAATCCAAGCTGATGAGGGTCGTTGAAACCAAACAACCATTCAAAAACAATGTTTATCTTGCCAAAAATCAAAGGCAACAATTCTATGCCCTGATAGGCACTTCCGTCATAACCGTCGGGGCCAGCACCAAATGTAAGCATCATCACCAAGGTTGAAATCACCAACACACCTGGAATTATTGCAAGACCAACTTCAACACCGCTCTTTCCGCCATCGAGCACTGCATTAAGAATACGCGTGAAAAGTGACTCGCCTTTGTTCTTGCCCTCTTCTTCAGTAACTTTGATCTCATCATACACCTCATCCACGACGTTCTCATCTTTATAGTTAGGATAGGAACGCAAAATGAAATACTGCATGAAGCGGGTGGAAACCACGCAACCGACAATTGCTCCGGCAAAACCAATAAGCGGCTCCACAGTAAAGCCGAGACTAATCATGTAGATAATCACAAGGAGACCCATACCAAAGGCCGTGCCGAAATTGGTCAGCGATATAAACTGATATTTCTTGAAGTAGCGGGTAAATCCCTTGTTTTTTGTCAGGGTGATGATTGCCGGGTTGTCGGAAAGGAATGTCATCACTCCTCCGAGCGATGCCACACCGGGAAGATTGAAGATTGGCTTCATAATAGGATGCAATATCTTCTGAAGCATCGCTACCACTCCGAATTCAATCAATATTCTGCCCAAAGCGCCAGTCAGCACACACACCGCCATAAGGAAGAAGCATGTATTGAGCAGAAGGTCGTGGGCGGTAGCCATCATCGTCTTCACCATCGGGGCGAGTCCCATCTCATGACCCATAATGCCAAATATCAGTATAACCCAGAAAAGACACAGGAGTCCCGATATGTATGTCTTTTTGCCAGACTTCTCTTTGGGTTTGGAAGCCGCAGCCGTTTCTGTTGTAATCATTTTAATTTAATGTTAGGTTTATTATATTTTTCGCAATGCAACTGTCTTTTTCAGTGCAGTTTACCTTCTTTATCTCTTAATATTCAGAAGATTCATGTGCCAGGTCAAACCAATGGTGGTGTAAAGGGTTTTTGACTGCATCATGTCTGCGTCGCTAGCGTTTTTACCAAATGAATAAAAAACTCCGGCATGCGCTCGCAGAAGATGGCGCTTATTCCCAATCGGGAACCACTCCAGCAAAGCCCCGGTGATACACAGTTCGGAACCACGTGCCACCTCTGTCATGGCTGTCTGGTTCACTCCGAGATTACAGTCGTAAGACACCTTTGCCGTAGCCCTCCATTTCGGCTTGAAATCCCATGACCCCTCAAGCATGAATGTGTTGTTTTTAAATGCTCGGTTATCTGGATATGTACGCGTCATCAAATCTAAAATGACCGTGACATTTTCATCTATGATGAACTTGTTGCCGAGAGCTACATAGTTGCAAAACTTTCCCTTCGTATATTCAATTTCATTGACCGACCAAATCGTCTCAAATCTAAGGTAATCGCCGAAATCCCTGGCACTGTTCCAATATAGGTTATAGGCAAAAAGGTCGCGATTGGCCGCTGTGGCAAAAATACTTTGCGACACCTGAAACGCAAGGTGATCGTGCGGAGTTATCTGATAACCACCAGACACGCCAAACTGATAGCATGCAACATTTGTGACAAACAGATTCGGACACATGAGGTTGATCGGGGCGCGGTCGTATTCATATCCGCCTATCATCACCACCTGCTTGCCGGCTCCCACATCCCACTTGTCCTTCTGATAACAGAGCGACAGAATGTCGGTCTGGTCCCAGAAACTTCCATCTTTGGGAGTGCGGGAAAACCGCTGACGCCATGTATAACTAAGACCATCGATAATGGTGCCTTGGGCCTTCATGGCTATGTATTTACCCATAAATCCCGTCTGCGAATGATTGGTCTTGTCTGCATCTGAAACGTATTGCCCGTCGAGACGTGCCTCTACGTTGAATGCCAACAGATTCTCTCCATCTGCATTGTGTTGTATGCTGTCAGCCGGTGCTGAATATGCCTTGAATATCGATAATATGCCGATTGCCATTGCGGCTACAATCCTTGTCTTTATCACTGTGCGTATCTGATAAAATTGCTATTTCTACGAGGCTTCTCCTCTTCGGGCTACAAAATTAGAAAAATTATCCAATACCTACAAAATAATTTTTACTAATTTTCCTCAAAAACAGCAAAAACAGATTTATCTCCCAAAATCTTATCTCTGAAAACGGCGAAAACGATGAAAACGATGAAAACGATGAAAACGATGAAAACGCCTCTTGCATATCTCATATTTTTTTTATAACTTTGCGTGCAATATTTTTTACTACGAATAATTCAATAACACCATGACCGTAACCGACAGATTTCTGGAGTTTATCAAATTTGACACCCAGAGCGACGAGGAAACAAACCTTACCCCATCCACCCCAGGACAGATGACATTCGCTCGCCATCTGAAAACCGTAGTGGAGAAAATGGGACTCGAAGACATCACACTTGACGAGAACGGTTACCTGATGGCCACTCTTCCTGCCAACACTGACAAGAAGATTCCCACTGTCGGATTCATCGCCCACATGGACACAGCTCCCGACATGAGCGGCCGTCACGTCAACGCCCGCATCATCAAAAATTATGACGGGACTCCAATCCCTCTAAATAATGAACTCAATATTGTGATGGATCCAGAAGAATTTCCCGAATTGCTCAACTATATTGGCCAGGACCTTATCGTCACCGACGGCACTACCCTGCTCGGTGCTGACGACAAAGCCGGTATCGCTGAAATTCTTACCGCAGTTGCCCGTCTGCAAGCTAACCCTGACGTGAAACATGGAAAAATCCGAATCGCTTTCAATCCTGACGAGGAAATCGGCAAGGGTGCACATAAATTCGACGTGGATCGCTTCGGTTGCGAGTTTGCCTACACCATGGATGGTGGCACAGTCGGAGAACTGGAATATGAAAACTTCAACGCCGCTTCCGCAAAAGTCACAATCAAAGGCCGAAACGTGCATCCCGGCACTGCAAAACACAAAATGGTCAACTCCATTCGAGTTGCCAACCAGTTTATACAGATGCTACCTCGCTGGGAAACACCTGAACACACCGAGGGGTATGAAGGCTTCTACCACCTGATTGGCATTGAGGGTAGCGTCGAACAGACTGTGCTTTCATATATTATCCGCGACCATGACCACGCCCGCTTCGAAAGCCGAAAACGCGAAATCGAGCACCTTTGCCGCAAGACCAACATGGAATACCCCGGTTGCTGCTCTTTCGAGATAAAGGATCAATACTATAATATGCGAGAGAAAATCGAACCGGTGATGTTTATCATCGACATTGCAGAGAAAGCAATGCGCGAAGCAGGCGTAACTCCGAAGGTGCAACCAATTCGCGGTGGTACAGATGGCGCACAACTCTCATTCAAGGGTCTTCCCTGCCCCAACATCTTTGCCGGCGGCGAAAATATGCACGGACGCTATGAGTTTGTTTCCATCCAGTCGCTCGAAAAAGCCACAGATGTGATCTTCAATATCGCGAAGATTGTAGCTGAATGAAGAAACTCATTGTCGTCACGGGCCCTACGGCTTCAGGAAAGTCGGATCTCGCTGTGAGACTGGCTCTTCAACACGACACCGAGATAATTTCTGCCGACTCCCGACAGATTTATAAAGGTATTCCGATAGTCACCGCCATTCCTGACGATGCTCAGCGAATGGGGGTGACTCATCATCTTATGGAGATTCTTCCTCTTGATGCCTATTATTCGGCGGCTATGTTTGAGGAAGACGCTCTTCGGATAGCCCACGAAATCTGGAAGAAACGCGATGTGGCAATAGTATGCGGTGGCTCCATGATGTATGTAGATGCACTCATAAATGGCATCGATCTGCTCCCTACTGTGCCTGACTCCATTCGCATCCCTCTCGATAAGGAATGGAAAGAGAGGGGTGACGACTGGCTTCGCGACATACTTAAGGCCCTCGATCCAGTATATTATTCCCAGGTGGATCTTGCCAATATGAAGAGGGTCTTTCATGCCGTTGAAATTTGCTTGGCTGCAGGTGTGGCATACTCTTCTCTCCGCACGGGAATCAAAAAGCAACGCAACTTCGAAATTGAGAAAATAGTGATCGACATGCCGCGTGAGCAACTCTTCGATCGCATCAACCAAAGGGTGCTGAATATGGTCGATGCCGGATTCGAGGAGGAAGCCAGAAGTGTCTATCATCTGCGTCATCTAAACTCACTCAACACAGTGGGTCTTAAGGAAATGTTCGCTTATTTCGATGGAACGATGGATTTCGACACTGCAATAGCCCGAATCCAGAAAAACACCCGCGTCTATGCAAAAAAGCAACTCACATGGCTGAAAAAATACGACAACCGATAACCAACAACCGACAACCGATAACCAACAACCGACAACCGACAACCAACACCGACAATGAAAAAATTCACAATTGGCATAGTCGTTAGCATAATGATTGCCTGCATCATATATTTCGGATACCGCATTGCCAACGCGCAAGAGCAATCTGAAACCCCGGCCGATACCATTTCTGTTGAAAATCTCGAAGAAGTGACAATTCCTTCCAATCTACCCTCTTTTTATAAAGGATATGAGGGATTCAATGCCTATTTCAATCCTGAGCGACACACGCCAAACTGCATTTCATGGGCTCTGCACCGCGATGAAACCTCAGGTGCCTCAAGCCGCAGCAACAAATTCTGGACCGACACCGAGGTTGAAGGGTGCGCCGACACCCGCGACTACACCAAATCCGGATTCGACCGAGGACACCTCTGCCCCGCCGGCGAACAGAAATGGAGCGACACGGCCATGCACGACAGTTTTGTGATGACGAATATTTGTCCACAAAAACATGACCTCAACAGCGGGGCCTGGAAAACACTTGAGGACAAGGAGCGAATATGGGCCAACCGAGATTCCATCATTGTGATTGTGGCAGGACCAATCTACAATTCAGAAAATCCGGAGCGCATCGGTCAAACCGGTGTCGCTGTTCCTGATGCCTTTTTCAAGGTTTTTCTTGCTCCTTACGCCTTGCCGATGCGTGCCATTGGTTTTGTATATCCCAATATGAAATGCTCCGGCAACATGGAGAATTATGCTACCACAGTTGATGAAATTGAGAAAATCACGCGGTTGGATTTTTTCTCTGCCCTTCCCGATGAAATCGAAAACCAGGTAGAATCCACCGCCTCTTTCAAGGAATGGAACCAAAGATAATTTTGAATGCTGAATTTTGAATGTTGAATTATAGACATGAAATTCGATGACACCATAGTGGCTCTCACCACACCCTCCGGCAACGGTGCCCTCGCCATACTTCGCATATCGGGACCTGACGCCATCTCTATTGCGGAATCCGTATGGAAAGGGAAATCGTTGCTTTCATGCAAATCCCATACCGCCCACCTCGGATGCATCATAGATGAAACCGGCAACATTCTCGACCAGGCCGTCGCCACAATTTTCCTCGCCCCAAACTCTTTCACTGGAGAAAACTCAGCGGAGCTTTCCCTTCATGGTTCTCAATGGATTGTCAGGGAGGTGACGAACCTCCTTCTTCGCAAAGGTGCACGCGGTGCGGATCCAGGGGAGTTTTCTCGCCGTGCATATATGAACGGCAAGATGGACCTTGCCTCCGCCGAAGGTGTCGCCGACCTGATTGCGTCATCATCCCGCGCTGCCCACCGACTGGCAATGAAGCAGACTCGCGGCTCATTCTCAAAAGAATTCAACACTCTGCGCGACAAACTTATAGAACTTGCATCCCTCCTGGAACTCGAACTCGACTTCTCGGAGGAGGATGTGCAGTTTGCCGACCGTTCGGTGCTTCTAACCACTGCAAGAGATTTGCTCAATAAAATCGAACGTCTCACCAAATCATATTCTGCTGGCAGGGCTTTTAAAGAAGGTGTGCCGGTAGTCATAGCCGGTGTGCCCAACGTTGGGAAATCTACCCTCCTGAATGCCCTCCTCCAGGAAGACAAGGCCATCGTCTCCGACATTCCAGGAACCACCCGCGACGTGATTGAAGATACCTGCGAGATAGAAGGGGTGCTTTTCCGCTTTATCGATACAGCCGGTCTTCGGGAATCTTGCGACAAAATCGAAAGCATCGGTATCGACCGCGCCCGCCAGCGACTCGCACAAGCCTCGATAATCCTCTGGCTCATAGACCCTCTTGCTCCAATCACCACACAGCTCGAAGAACTGAAATCATCTCTGTCGGAAATGACATCCGACAAAAAAATTATTCCTGTCATCACCAAGGCATCTGCCGATGGCACCAGCAATGAAACCATACGCTCCATTGAATCTCAGATTGAAAAGATCGCACACGGCTCCAATATTCTTGACACAGTCAAGATTTCGGTGGTTGAAGATAAGGGTCTCGACAACCTCTGCACGGCACTTAAGAATGCATCCACAAGCGACTATGACCCTGAAAAGGAACTGGTATTGACCAACGCCCGCCACTATGGCGACCTGCTGAAAGCAGCCACCGCGCTCAGTAGAGCCATCGCCCAGATAGAGTCCGGCACTTCCGCCGACATCATAGCCATGGACATCCGCGAAGCCATAGCCGCCCTCACCTCCCTCACAGGCGCCATCACCACCCCCGACCTCCTAAACTCCATCTTCTCCCACTTCTGCGTCGGAAAGTAAGTATAGTATTACCAACGATTAAAGAATATCACAATATATCATAAAGGCGCTCAAAATGAGTGTCTTTTGTTGTATTCAGGAGTTGGTGCTTTAATCGTTTGTGGTCGTTTTCAAGTTATTTTTCCCTCGATTTTGTACCTCATTTGGCTCTCTTCCACATCGGCTCAAAACTGCTCGGAGGAGGTGTGAGAAGTTGTATACACCAATATACATGGATATACATCAGTATACAAAAATGGAGAAATGGGCGGCTAACGTAAATGAGGAAATATGTCATCTTCAAAGTTCAGAATTAGAAAGATCTGTGCGTACTGTGGAAATGAATTTGAAGCACAAAAGCACTCAACTCAGTATTGTTCGCATAGATGTTCTCAACATGCATACAAGGATAGAAAGCGATTGACAAAAAAGAAAAACGCCGAAAGTCTTTCTGCACATGTGCACCGAACAAAGGAACTTGAGAATATCAAGAACAAAGAGTATCTTTCAGTGGCGGATACGGCAAAGCTTATTGGCATGACAAGAGACGGAGTATACAAACTCATCTATCGAGGTCTCTTAAAAGCGTATAAAATCACTTCTCATTTCACTATCATCTATAGAAAAGATATAGATGAGATGATTTCTACCCGACCCTACGAAGCTTTACCACCTAAACCTAAAGAACCCGAAGATACAATAGAGTATTACAGCACTCAAGAGTTACAGGAAAAATTCTCTTTGAGTCTATCCGCGCTCTATAGGCGTGCACAGAAGCACAATATTCCTAAAGTCAACCGAAAAGGTAGAGCTTATTGGGCAAAGAAACAATGCGATGCTATATTTGGAGATAATGATCCATTGATTGAATCCATCACTGAGTGGTATAGTGTAGCCGATGTTCAGGAAAAATATGGTATGGATAGACATGCCATATACAACTTCGTTTCAAAGATAGGCATACCAAAGAAAAAAATAGGAGCTGAAGTTCTCTACTCGCAGCGACATTTTGATGCAGCCAAAGGCTTAGTGGCTCCTATTAAATGCAATTGGTACAGTTATCAGGACCTTCACGAAAAGTTCAATCTTAATAAGGAACAAATTTATCATTTCTGCAAACATTACAACATACCAAAGAAAAAAGTCGGGAAATACACTTATGTCGACAAAGCAGAAATGGATAAAGTCATGAAAACAGTTTTTCCGTCTCTATCTTGAAATCTCCGGGTTGCAGGTTATTTGAAAGTTATTCATAATAACCTTTGTAACCGCGCGATAACCATACAAATTTGCATCAAAAAGTTTAATTATGGCTACATGTATAAAGGTTTTCTTGCGGCAAAAACCTATCTCAAAAGGCCGCATTTCTCTATATCTGGATTACTATCCGGCCATCCGTAATCCTCACACGGGTAAAATGACTCGTCGTGAGTTTCTCGGATTCTACATATATGCATCTCCCAAAAATGCTGTAGAATGCGATTACAATCAAACAATGCTCGACAAGGGTGAACTTATCCGTTGTCGACGTCAGGAGGCTGTGATTAACCGCCAGTTCGGATTTATAGATCATCATCAGGAGGACGAAGACTTCTTAGCCTACTTTAAAAAGATGTGTAAAGGGAAACCACAAAAGTGGGATATAGTTTATAGACATTTTTTCAATTTTGTACATGGCAAATGTACTTTCGGAGAGCTAACTGTCAATCTTTGTAAAAGATTCGGTGAATACCTGCTTAGCGCCAATAACTTGAGAATTAAAGATCAGAAACTATCTAGAAATTCTGTAGCGGGATACTTCTCAACTTTTCGCGGAATGCTTAAAATTCTGTATCGCAATAAGTTGATCAAGGAGAATATCAATGATTTTCTTGAGAAGATTGAATGGGTCGAAGTGCGTAAAGAATTTCTAACCACGGAGGAACTTAAAAGACTTGCCATAACCCCATGTAAATACGATGTCTTAAGACGTGCGTCTTTATTCTCTTGCCTTACAGGACTACGAATAAGCGATATCGAAAATCTTGTCTGGGATAATATTCAAACGGCTCCGGACATGGGCACATTAATCCGAATACGTACCCAGAAAACTTCAACGGAGGCTTCATTGCCGATAAGCTCGGAAGCACTTTCTCTTTGTGGAGAGCGAAGCAATGGCAAAGTATTCAAGGGATTGAGCCGTTCTATGATTAATCACCCTCTTAGAGATTGGATTAAGGCAGCAGGAATAAAGAAGCATATAACATTCCATTGCTTTAGGCATACTTACGCTACACTTCAGATAGCAGCTGGAACCGATATCTACACCGTTTCTAAGATGCTAACACACAAAAATGTTACTA
>CAYMBR010000017.1:0-39150 GCA_964388725.1 uncultured Sangeribacter sp.
ACTGTAAATCTGCTGGTTTATACCTTCGGTGGTTCGAATCCATCTTCGCCCACAAAATTAAATGCGGAAGTAGCTCAGTTGGTAGAGCATTAGCCTTCCAAGCTAAGGGTCGCGAGTTCGAACCTCGTCTTCCGCTCCAAATTTAGACTATGCCCATGTAGCTCAGGGGTAGAGCACTTCCTTGGTAAGGAAGAGGTCGCGGGTTCAAATCCCGCCATTGGCTCCATAGGGGACTCCAGTAGTCCCCGTAAGCGTAAAGAGAAATTTCATCAACAAAAATATAGCAAACAACTATGGCTAAAGAAAAATTTGAAAGAACGAAACCGCATGTCAACATCGGTACGATCGGTCACGTTGACCACGGTAAGACAACACTTACCGCTGCAATCACCAAAGTTCTCGCTGAAAAGGGACTTTCTGAGGTTCGTTCATTCGACTCAATCGACAACGCTCCTGAGGAGAAAGAGCGTGGTATCACAATCAATACCGCTCACGTAGAATATCAGACTGCCAACCGCCACTACGCACACGTAGACTGTCCGGGGCACGCCGACTATGTTAAGAACATGGTAACAGGTGCTGCTCAGATGGACGGTGCTATCATCGTGGTAGCGGCTACCGACGGCCCGATGCCCCAGACCCGCGAGCACATCCTTCTCGCCCGTCAGGTGAACGTGCCTGCTCTTGTAGTGTTCATGAACAAGTGCGACATGGTCGATGACCCTGAGATGCTTGAACTCGTAGAGATGGACATGCGCGACCTTCTCTCACAGTATGACTATGATGGCGACAACACTCCGGTGATCCAGGGCTCAGCTCTCGGTGCACTGAATGGCGAGCCTCAGTGGGTAGAGAAAGTTATGGAACTTATGGATGCAGTTGACTCCTGGATTCCGCTTCCTCCGCGTGATGTCGACAAACCCTTCCTGATGCCGGTAGAGGACGTGTTCTCAATCACAGGCCGTGGCACAGTGGCTACAGGTCGTATCGAGGCAGGTAAGGTGAAAGTTGGCGACGAAGTTCAAATCCTTGGTCTTGGTGCCGACAAGAAATCCGTTGTGACTGGTGTTGAAATGTTCCGCAAGATACTCGACGAAGGCGAAGCTGGCGACAACGTAGGTCTGCTCCTCCGTGGTATCGACAAGAACGAAATCAAGCGTGGTATGGTTGTCTGCCACCCGGGACAGGTTAAACCTCACGATCACTTCAAGGCTCAGGTTTACATCCTCAAGAAAGAAGAAGGTGGTCGTCACACACCGTTCCACAACAAGTATCGTCCTCAGTTCTACATCCGTACTCTCGACGTAACAGGTGAGATTACACTTCCAGAGGGAACTGAGATGGTAATGCCTGGCGACAACGTTGAAATCGATGTTAAGCTGATCACTCCGGTAGCATGCGACAAGGGTCTTCGTTTCGCAATCCGTGAAGGTGGCCGTACAGTTGGATCAGGTCAGATTACCTCAATCGTTGAAGACTAATTCAATCAAACATAGTTAAGGGGTCTTGAAATATAGACCCCTTATATACGGGAATAGCTCAGTCGGTAGAGCACTGGTCTCCAAAACCAGGTGTCGGGAGTTCGAGCCTCTCTTCCCGTGCTAAAAATAAAACAACATGAATTTAGTAAAAGACTTGAAGGAATCCTACGATGAACTTGTTCACAAGGTTTCCTGGCCAACTCGCAAAAATCTCGTCAACTCCGCAGTGCTCGTGCTGATCGCTTCCATCATTATAGCCGTGTTTATCTGGGCTGTTGATGAGATATTTAGTTTACTGATGGAGACTATATATTCACTCAGTTTCTAATCTCAATTGTAGGTATCAATGACTGAAAGAAAATTTGAATGGTACGTGCTTCGTGCCATTTCCGGTAAAGAAGCCAAAGTTAAGGAAATTCTTGATGCAGCCATCAAGAATACTGATCTTGGTAAGTATGTATCGGAGGTATTGATTCCTACCGAGAAGGTCTATGTGACTCGCAGCGGTAAAAAAGTCGTTAAAGATCGCACTCTGTTCAGTGGTTACGTTTTTGTAAAGTGTATACTGACAGGAGAAGTTCAGTATGAACTTCGCAACACAAGCAATGTGATCGATTTCTTGCGTGGCCGTGCGAAGAATTCAGCTCCGGAGTCGCTCCGCGAAAGCGAAGTGTTGAATATGCTTGGAGCAGCGGATTCTCTTGCCGATACACAGGAAGCAACCGACGAAGCATACTGCGTAGGAGAAGCAGTCAAAGTGACTTTCGGTCCTTTCTCTGGTTTCTCCGGAGTGGTCAAAGAGGTTAACTCCGACCGTCAGAAACTGAAGGTAGAAGTGAAGATTTTTGGCCGTCCTACAGATCTCGAGTTGGAAAATTCCCAAGTGGAAAGAGAATGAATATGATTTTGTCGCCTGATGTTACGCAGCCGACATAATTTTTTTCGATTCTCAAGAGAAAATCAATTTTTAAAGTATTTAACAAAATGGCTAAAGAAATTGCTGGACAGATCAAATTGCAGATTAAAGGCGGTGCGGCAAACCCATCGCCTCCAGTCGGGCCGGCTCTCGGTTCGAAGGGTATAAACATCATGGAATTCTGCAAGCAGTTCAATGCCCGTACCCAAGACAAGGCCGGAAAGGTTCTTCCTGTGGTCATCACATACTACTCGGACAAGAGCTTTGACTTCATCGTCAAGACTCCGCCGGTGGCAGTGCAGCTGAAGGAAGTAGCAAAACTCAAAAGCGGTTCTGCACAGCCTAACCGTGTGAAAGTAGCCGAAATCACATGGGAGCAGGTAAAGACTATTGCTGAAGACAAGATGCCTGATTTGAACTGTTTTACTTTAGACTCGGCAATGCGTATGGTGGCCGGCACGGCAAGGAGCATGGGTATCACCGTCAAAGGAGCATTCCCTGAACTTAACTAATACTTCAATACGAAATGGGAAAACTGACAAAAAATCAAAAGTTGGCTCTGTCGAAGATTGAAGCTGGGAAAGCATACACTTTGGCAGAAGCCGCAGAACTGGTGAAAGAAATCACTTACACCAAGTTTGACGCTTCACTTGATATCGATGTACGTCTCGGTGTTGATCCCCGTAAGGCAGACCAGATGGTCCGTGGCGTAGTGTCTCTGCCCAATGGAACAGGTAAGGAAGTGCGTGTGCTCGTGCTTTGTAACCCAGATGCAGAAGCAGCCGCTAAGGAAGCTGGTGCCGACTATGTCGGACTCGACGAGTATCTTCAGAAAATAAAAGGAGGTTGGACTGATGTTGATGTGATTATCACCCAGCCTTCAGTTATGGGTAAGCTTGGCCCTCTCGGTCGTATCCTTGGCCCTCGTGGTCTTATGCCTAACCCCAAAAGTGGCACAGTGACAATGGATGTCGCAAAAGCTGTCAAAGAGGTGAAGCAGGGTAAAATCGACTTCAAGGTTGATAAGACTGGTATTGTGCATGCGTCAATAGGCAAGGTTTCGTTTGAGCCGAAGGCTATGCGCGAAAATGCCAAGGAGTTTATCAACACTCTTATAAAGCTCAAACCCGCTACAGCTAAAGGTACTTATATCAAGAGCATCTATCTTTCAAGCACCATGAGCCCCGGTGTGAAGGTTGACACTAAGAGCATAGATGAATAACCCTCAATTCGATACTCAAGATGAAGAAAGAAGATAAAACTCTGCTGATTGAAAAAATCGGCAATACACTTAAAGAGTACAGCTGTGTCTATCTCGTTCAGTCGTCTGGGCTGAATGCTGAGAAGACAAGCGATTTGCGGCGCGCTTGCTTTCAGGATGGCGTAAAGATGATGTGTGTCAAGAACACACTTCTGAAAAAAGCGTTCGAAGCAAGTGATATCGACTATTCCGAACTCTACGGTTTGCTTCATGGCGAAACAACTCTTCTTCTGTCGAACGTTGGCAATGCACCGGCGAAGACAATCAAAAAGTTTCGCGACAACAAGGAAACACTGCCCGCACTTAAAGGTGCTTATGTAGAGGAAAGTGTCTATGTCGGCGAGGAAATGTTGGATACACTCGCTGCCATCAAGAGCAAAAACGAACTTATCGCAGATGTCATTGCACTCCTGCAATCACCGGCGAAGAACGTTATTTCAGCTCTCAACAGTGGTGCCACAAAACTTCATGGCATACTGGAAACCTTATCCAACAAAGAATAATCTATATTGTAAAATAAATAAAAAACTATACAGAAATGGCAGATTTGAAAGCATTTGCAGAACAGCTCGTTAATCTCACCGTAAAGGAAGTAAACGAACTCGCTCAGATCCTCAAGGACAAATACGGTATCGAACCCGCTGCAGCAGCAGTAGCAGTAGCAGCTGGCCCGGCAGTTGGCGCGCCCGCAGCTGAAGAAAAAACTAACTTCGACGTTATCCTCAAAGCAGCTGGCGCAAGCAAACTCGCTGTCGTTAAGCTTGTAAAGGAACTCACAGGTCTTGGCCTGAAGGAAGCCAAGGAACTCGTTGACGGTGCTCCCAGCACTGTTAAGGAAGGTCTTCCCAAAGCAGACGCAGAAGGTCTTAAGAAGCAGCTCGAAGAAGCTGGCGCTGAGGTCGAACTTAAATAATATTAGCTTCACTTCAATAGTAGATTCCCCGTCCTTTCCGGACAGGGGAATCTATCTTAAATATTCCATAGTGCATTTTTGGCGTAGCTGACGCTGCTTGTCATGTAGTCGTAGCTTAGTTAATGTGCAGATTTTCAGATTAGATGGCGTGTGCCTGGTAGTCTGAAAATTATTTGTGTATTATAGCGTGTGATATTATATGTATTTTATGCATTTTTATACTACGTTAACACTTTTTAAATATCACAGGAGTATATCCAGCTCCTCCATTTGGCTTGAGAACTGATAAATCTTATCCTATGTCAAAAAATTCTTCTGCAAAACCTCGCGTGAACTTTGCGTCGGTAAAAAATCCGTACCCGTTTCCGGATTTCCTCGAGGTTCAGCTAAAATCCTTCAGGGATTTCCTTCAGCTTGACACTCCCCCAGAGAATCGAAAGAACGAAGGTCTATATAAAGTGTTCTCCGAAAATTTTCCTATCGCAGACACCCGTAATAACTTCGTGCTCGAATTTTTGGACTATTATATCGATCCTCCCCGTTACTCTATCAGCGAATGCTTCGAGAGAGGTCTGACCTATAGTGTGCCATTAAAGGCAAAGCTGAAGCTATACTGCACAGATCCGGACCACGAGGATTTCGCAACCAGTATCCAGGATGTATATCTTGGCCCAATTCCATATATGACTGACCAGGGCACATTTATCATCAATGGCGCCGAACGTGTAGTCGTATCCCAGTTGCACCGTTCTCCTGGTGTTTTCTTCGGACAGAGTCTTCATGCAAATGGCACGAAGCTTTATTCCGCACGAATAATTCCTTTCCGCGGGAGCTGGATTGAGTTTGCCACCGACATTAATAATGTGATGTATGCATACATCGACCGCAAGAAAAAACTTCCTGTGACCACATTGCTTCGTGCAATCGGACTTGAGAGTGATAAGGATATCCTTCAGGTTTTCAATCTTGCGGAAGAGGTAAAGGTCACCAAGCAGAATCTGCAGAAAGTGGTAGGTCGCAAGCTTGCCGCCCGTGTCATCAAATCAAGAATCGAAGATATCAGCAGCGACGATATAGGTGAGGTCATCACAATCGAGCGTAATGAAATCATCGTGGATCGTGGCACCCCGATAACCGAAGACAATATCGATGCAATTCTTGAATCTGGAATTAAAACCATAGTCCTTGAAAGAGAAGATGCAAGTGCAATCGATTTCAGTATCATATTCAATACACTTTCTAAGGATACTTCCAATTCTGAGACCGAGGCAATTCAATATATCTATCGTCAGCTCCGCAATGCGGAGGCGCCTGACGACGCGTCGGCACGAGAGGTGATTCAAAATCTTTTCTTCAGCGAAAAGAGATATGACCTTGGCGATGTGGGCCGCTACAGAATCAACAAGAAACTTTCTCTCTCCACACCCATGGATGTCAGGGTCCTCACTCGTGAGGATATCGTCGAGATTATCAAATATCTCATCGAGCTTATCAACAATAAGAGCGATGTAGATGACATCGACCACTTGTCGAACAGACGCGTACGCACCGTCGGCGAGCAACTCTACAACCAGTTTAACATCGGTCTGGCGCGCATGAGCCGAACCATACGCGAGAGGATGAATGTCCGCGACAATGAGGTGTTCACTCCTACCGATCTAATAAACGCGAAGACAATCTCCGGAGTGATCAACTCTTTCTTTGGCACCGATGCGCTGTCTCAGTTTATGGACCAGACCAACCCACTTGCGGAGATTACACATAAACGCCGTCTGTCGGCCCTCGGTACTGGAGGTCTTAGTCGCGAACGTGCAGGTTTCGAGGTTCGAGACGTACACTATACTCACTATGGTCGACTTTGCCCAATCGAGACCCCTGAAGGCCCGAACATTGGTCTGATTTCGTCGCTTTGCGTATATGCCAAGATCAACAATCTCGGCTTCATCGAGACACCGTATAGAAAGGTTGAGAACAGCGTGGTGGATCTTAAAAACGAGGATGTAGTATATCTGACAGCTGAAATGGAAGAGGGACTATACATTGCGCAGGGCAATGCTCCGCTCAATGATGATGGCTCTTTCATCCGCGACAAGGTAAAGGCGCGTCAGGATGCTGACTTCCCGATCGTGCCTCCATCCGAAATAAAGTTGATGGATGTGGCGCCTATCCAGATTGCATCAATTGCAGCTTCTCTTATCCCATTCCTGGAGCACGATGATGCCAACCGTGCACTCATGGGTTCAAACATGATGCGCCAGGCTGTTCCGTTGCTCCGTAGCGAGGCCCCAATAGTAGGAACCGGTATTGAGGGACAGTTAATACGCGACTCAAGGACCCAGATTATGGCTGAGGGTGACGGCACTATCGAATATGTTGACTCGACAACAATCAAGATCAACTATGAGCGTACGGAGGATGAGGCGTTCGTAGAGTTCGAACCTGCCCTGAAGGAATATAAGATACCGAAATTCCGACGCACCAATCAAGGCACTACCATCGACCTTCGTCCCATCTGTTTCGTAGGTCAGAAAGTCAAAAAAGGGGATATCCTGACTGAAGGATATTCCACCGAGAATGGTGAACTCGCACTTGGCCGCAACCTGAAAGTCGCATTCATGCCCTGGAAAGGATATAACTATGAGGATGCAATCGTGCTCAACGAGCGCATGGTGAAAGAGGACATTTTGACTTCTGTGCATGTCGATGAGTATACACTCGAGGTGCGCGAGACCAAACGAGGCATGGAGGAACTGACATCTGATATTCCTAACGTCAGCGAAGACGCCACAAAGGACCTCGATGAAAGAGGCATTATCCGGGTTGGTGCCTATGTCGTTCCCGGCGATATTATGATCGGTAAGATTACTCCTAAGGGAGAAAGCGACCCGACACCAGAGGAAAAACTCCTTAGGGCCATTTTTGGCGACAAGGCAGGCGAAGTCAAAGATGCTTCGCTAAAGGCAAGTCCATCTCTGAAGGGAGTTGTCATCGGAACGAACCTATTCTCCAAGGCTGAAAAAAGCAAGACCAGCCGCAAGAGTATTCAGGAACAGACCGAAGCACTGGATGCTGAGTACAAGGTGAAACTTGATGAGCTAAAGGAGATAATGGTCGGCAAAATGCAGACATTGCTCAAGGGCCAGGTCTCTGCAGGCGTAAAGGATTTCCTTGGTGATGAGATTGTGGCTGCCGGTCAGAAGTTCAATGGTGTAAACTGGTCTGATTTCAAGTTCGAGACTGTCAACCTCAGCGGCTGGACCGAAGATGAGCGTGTCAACAACATGATAGTCAAACTCGTCACAAACTACCTCCGCAAGTCGAAGGAGATTGACAGCGAGCTCCGCCGCAGGAAATTCGACATCACGATCGGAGATGAACTTCCCTCGGGCATCATGAAGTTGGCTAAGGTCTATATAGCCAAGAAGCGTAAAATCGGTGTCGGCGACAAGATGGCAGGCCGCCATGGCAACAAGGGTATTGTGTCCAGGGTCGTTCGTCAGGAAGACATGCCATTCCTTGAAGATGGAACCCCTGTCGATATCGTGCTCAACCCGTTGGGTGTGCCTTCCCGTATGAACCTCGGACAGATTTTCGAAACTGTCCTCGGTTGGGCCGGTCGTGAGCTTGGTGAGAAATTCGCCACCCCTATCTTTGATGGGGCAAGTCTCGACGACCTCAACGAATGGACCGACAAGGCAGGTCTCCCTCGCTATGGCAAAACCTATCTTTATGATGGAGGCACGGGAGATCGCTTCGACCAGCCAGCTACCGTAGGAGTAATCTATATGCTCAAACTCGGCCATATGGTTGAGGATAAAATGCACGCACGTTCGATCGGTCCATACTCTCTTATCACGCAGCAACCTCTTGGAGGCAAGGCGCAGTTCGGCGGTCAGCGATTCGGAGAGATGGAGGTTTGGGCACTCGAAGCTTTCGGCGCAAGCCATATCCTACAGGAAATCCTGACTATTAAGTCGGATGATGTCAATGGCCGTAGCAAAGCTTACGAGGCTATAGTCAAGGGAGATCCAATGCCTACCCCGGGGATACCCGAATCGCTAAATGTGCTCCTCCATGAGCTTCGCGGACTTGGACTTAGCGTGACACTCGACTGATAATTTGATATTTTAAAGATTTAAGGTTGTGGTTTATCCATACATTAAACCATAAATCTTAAACCTTAAACTAAATAAAGAAAACCTATGGCTTTCAAAAGAGACACTAAAATAAAGACAAATTTCACCAAAATCACTATCGGACTTGCATCGCCCGAGAAGATTAAGGAGATGTCAAGCGGCGAGGTCCTGAAACCAGAGACCATCAACTACCGCACATACAAGCCTGAACGCGATGGTCTTTTCTGCGAAAAGATTTTTGGCCCTGTCAAGGACTATGAGTGCCATTGTGGCAAATACAAACGCATTCGCTACAAAGGAATCGTCTGCGATCGCTGCGGCGTCGAAGTCACAGAAAAGAAAGTTCGTCGCGAGCGTATGGGGCATATCGAACTTGTTGTTCCGGTGGCGCACATCTGGTATTTCCGTTCGCTGCCAAACAAGATAGGGTATCTTCTCGGACTTCCGTCGAAGAAACTCGACTCTGTGATCTATTACGAGCGTTATGTAGTGCTTCAGGCCGGAGCTGCTGCCAATATTGCGACCGACACCCGTGATGGCGAAAAAATTGCTGCTAAGGATGCCGACCGTGAACTCGCTCGCCTCGACCTCCTTTCGGAAGAGGAATATCTCGATATCCTTGATAAACTTCCCGAAGACAATCAGTATCTTTCCGACGATGACCCCAACAAGTTCATCGCCAAGATGGGAGCAGAAGCAATCTTCGAGCTTCTTCAGAATATTGACTTGGAGGCGCTCGCTGCAGATTTGCGAGACCGTGCTCACCGTGAGGGTTCCCAACAGCGCAAGACAGAGGCTCTAAAGCGTCTGCAGGTCGTAAACTCATTCCTCGCTTCGAAGAATGTGAATAAGCCAGAGTGGATGGTGCTTAAGGCGATTCCGGTTATTCCACCGGAACTACGCCCTCTCGTTCCCCTCGATGGCGGACGATTTGCCACTTCTGACCTTAACGACCTCTATCGTCGTGTCATCATCCGCAACAACCGTCTGAAACGCCTTATCGAGATAAAGGCTCCGGAGGTGATTCTCCGCAATGAGAAGCGTCTTCTTCAGGAAGCGGTCGATTCATTGCTCGACAACTCCCGCAAGGCCTCAGCAGTCAAGAGCGATGTCAATCGTCCTCTGAAGTCTCTTTCTGACTCATTGAAGGGTAAGCAAGGCCGTTTCCGCCAGAACCTACTCGGTAAGCGTGTCGATTACTCCGCTCGTTCGGTAATCGTCGTAGGACCTGAACTTAAGATGCACGAGTGCGGCATTCCGAAACTTATGGCTGCGGAACTGTATAAGCCTTTCGTTATCCGCAAGCTCATAGAGCGTGGCATTGTGAAGACTGTCAAGAGTGCGAAGAAGATTGTCGACCGCAAGGAACCGGTCGTTTGGGATATCCTTGAGCATGTGATGAAGGGGCATCCAGTCCTTCTCAACCGAGCCCCTACACTTCACCGACTTGGTATTCAGGCATTCCAGCCAAAGATGATTGAAGGAAAGGCCATCCAGCTTCACCCGCTTGCTTGTACCGCATTCAACGCGGACTTCGACGGCGACCAGATGGCAGTGCACTTGCCGCTTGGCAATGAGGCTATCCTTGAAGCCCAGATGCTGATGCTCGGGGCCCACAACATTCTCAACCCTGCCAATGGCGCGCCTATCACAGTGCCTTCGCAAGACATGGTGCTTGGACTCTACTATATCACAAAACTTCGCCCCGGAACCAAAGGCGAGGGTGTCAAGTTCTATGGTCCCGAAGAGGCTGAAATAGCCTACAATGAAGGCCGGCTTGACCTTCACGCTCCGGTGACTGTGCTTGTAGATGATGTAGATGAAGATGGGAATCCGGTGAAGGTGCTTAAGGATAATACTTCGGTAGGCCGTGTATTGTTCAACCAGTATGTTCCAAAGGAGATCGGATATGTCAATGAGATCATATCAAAGAAATCTCTCAGAAATATCATCACCAAGGTAATCAAGACCTGTGGAGTGACACGTTCGGCACAGTTCCTCGACGACATCAAGAACCTTGGTTATAAGATGGCGTTTCGCGGAGGCCTGTCGTTCAACCTTGGCGATGTTATTATCCCGAAGGAAAAGGCTGAATATGTTGCTGAAGGAAATGCCCAGGTTGAGGAAATTCTCATGAACTACCAGATGGGTATGATAACCGGTAACGACCGCTACAATCAGGTGATTGATGTATGGACAAATGTCAATGCGAAACTCGCCAATACCCTGATGAAGCAGATGGAGGAAGACCAGCAGGGATTCAACTCAGTCTATATGATGCTCGACTCCGGAGCCCGTGGTTCTAAAGACCAGATTCGTCAGCTTTCCGGTATGCGTGGCCTTATGGCCAAGCCGCAGAAAGCCGGCGCCGAAGGAGGACAGATCATTGAGAACCCGATTCTTGCAAACTTCAAGGAGGGTCTGAGCGTGCTCGAATACTTCATCTCAACCCACGGTGCCCGCAAGGGTCTCGCCGACACGGCTCTTAAGACCGCCGATGCCGGATATCTAACCCGTCGTCTTGTCGATGTCGCACACGATGTGATTATCAATGAAGAGGACTGCGGTACTCTCCGCGGACTTGTTTGCACAGAGATTAAGAACAACGAGGAAGTCGTTGCCACACTATCGGAGCGTATTCTCGGACGCGTCTCTGTCCATGACGTGCATGACCCCCACGATGAGTCAATCATCCTGGTTCATGCCGGAGAAGAAATCACCGAGGCAATCGCTGAGAAGATTGAGAATTCAGCCATCGAATCGGTTGAGATTCGTTCGGTGCTCACCTGCGAGTCGAAGAAGGGTGTTTGTGCTAAGTGTTATGGCCGCAACCTCTCCAACCACCGTATGGTGCAGAAAGGCGAAGCAGTTGGCGTGATTGCCGCTCAGTCTATCGGTGAGCCTGGTACTCAGCTTACACTCCGTACGTTCCACGTCGGTGGTGTCGCTGGTAACGTTTCCGCAGTCAAGGATGTGACAGCCCGCCATGATGGTCGACTCGAAATGGAGGAACTCCGTACCATCAAGGATAAGGACGGTGTAGATATAGTGGTAGGTCGTATGGGTGAAATGCGCATCATCGAGCCCAAGAGCGGTATGGTGCTCACCCAGGCCAACATTCCTTATGGATCCCACCTATACTTAAAGGATGGCGATATGGTGAAGAAAGGCGATATGATCTGCGAGTGGGACCCGTTCAATGCCGTTATCGTGGCTGAGGAAGGTGGTCGCGTTCAGTTTGAGAATGTCGAGGAAGGTGTCACATATCGTGTTGAGACCGACGAGGCTTCCGGCATGCGAGATAAGATTATGATTGAGTCTAAAGACCGCAACAAGGTGCCAGAGGCTCATCTCATCGATGCCGATGGCGTTGAGATACGCAGTTACTCTCTCCCTGTAGGTGCCCACCTCTTTATCAGCGAGGGTGAGGAAATCACTCCCGGTCAGGTAATCGTGCGTATCCCGCGGGCTGCAGGTAATGCTGGTGACATCACCGGTGGTCTTCCCCGCGTGACAGAGCTCTTCGAGGCGCGCAATCCGAGCAACCCTGCTGTGGTCAGCGAAATTGACGGAGAGGTTAAATTTGGCAAGATCAAGCGTGGTAACCGTGAGATTACCGTCACATCCCGTCTTGGCGAGACCAAGGAATATCTCGTTCCACTCTCGAAGCAGATCCTTGTTCAGGACAATGATTATGTGCGAGCCGGTACTCCGCTTTCCGATGGTGCCGTAACCCCAAGCGATATCCTGAATATCAAGGGTCCGACAGCCGTGCAGGAATATATTGTAAATGAGGTGCAGGACGTGTATCGCATGCAGGGTGTGAAGATTAACGACAAACACTTTGAGGTTATCGTGCGCCAGATGATGCGCAAGGTAAATATCCTTGATCCGGGCGACACCCGATTCCTCGAGCAGCAGATTGTCGATAAGCGTGATTTCATGGAAGAAAACGATTCCATCTGGGGCAAGAAGGTCATAACCGATGCTGGAGACTCCACCAACTATCGTGCCGGTCAGATCATCACCCAGCGCAAGCTTCGCGATGAAAACTCCGCTCTTAAGCACAAGGATCTTAAGATTATGGAGGTTCGCGATGCAATGCCGGCCACTTCAGAGCAAGTGCTTCAGGGTATCACTCGTGCTGCTCTGCAGACCTCAAGCTTCATGAGCGCTGCATCCTTCCAGGAAACCACGAAGGTGCTCAATGAGGCCGCAATCAACGGCAAGACCGACTATCTCGAAGGCATGAAGGAGAACGTAATCTGCGGTCACCTGATACCTGCCGGTACCGGTCTGCGCGAATACAACAAGATTGTTGTGGCCAATAAGGACGAGCTTGCTGCAATGAACATCACCGACGACTACGCTTCCGTGGTAGTGGATGAGGCTGTCAAGCTTGAAAAATCTGAGGCAAATGCCTAAGTAAATTATTTTTTACAACTGTGGTAAGAATGAGGCAGGCTCATTTGAGCCTGTCTCATTTCATTTTACTTCACTTATGAATCTCAAAAAAATCTTGCCCATTACAGCATTGGCAGTCATTCCTATGCTTAATGCCGATGCCCAGCTGATCATCAATGAGCTGATGCAGTCCAATATCGACTGTATCATGGACGACCTGAATGAGTTCCCAGACTCATGGGTAGAACTTTTCAATGCAGGGACTTCTGCCGAATCTCTCTCATCTTATAAGATAGGAGATGGCAGCAACTCTGCAGATGCTTATCAGCTTCCATCCCGTCAGGTCTATCCGGGGGAATACGTGATAGTCTATTGTGACAAGGAGGGGAAAGGTATGCATACGCATTTCCGTCTTGAGTCCGGTAAAAATGGAGCAGTCTATCTTTTCGAAGACAATAAGGTGGTGGATAAGGTTGATGGCATGAAGAAGCAACCCGCTCCAAATATCGCGTATGGCCGCAAGACTGATGCTTCCGATGAGTGGGGATATCAAAATGTCCCGACTCCCGGCACTTCCAACTGTGGTGTGGTTTGCAGTGATATTTTAGGAGATCCGGTTTTCAGTGAGCCTGGCAAAGTGCTCGGTAGCAGCTTTAATCTCGAATTGAGTCTTCCGGCAGATGCTCCTGCCGGCACAGTGATTCGCTACACTCTTGATGGCAAGGAGCCGACTGAATCTTCGCCACTCTATTCCAGTTCGATAAGAATCTACTCCACAACGGTGGTGCGAGCGAAACTCTTTTGTGAAGGTTATCTTTCACCCCGTTCGCTCACCCATTCCTACATAAGTCATGGCCGTGATGTCACTCTGCCCGTGGTTTCTATTGTGACCGATCAGGACTATTTCAGCGACAACAAGATTGGCATTTATGTCCAGGGCAATTATTCCACCGGAACTGCCAATTATGAGTATGATTGGCGGCGCCCCATCAATTTTGAGTATTTTGAGGGTAAGGATTCACCTTCCGTCATTAATCAATTGTGCGAGACACGGGTGAAGGGTGGCGCTACCCGAAGCAATGCCTTGAAATCGTTGGCTGTATATGCCAACAAGCGGTTTGGCGAAAAACGTTTCAACTATGAGTTTTTCCCCGATCAGACTCCAGACATCTCTGAGTTCAAGTCTTTTGAAATGCGCAATTCCGGCAATGATTTCGACTATACTTATTTGCGGGATGCCGTGATTCAGCAGTGTATGGGGCTGAATTGCGACCTCGACTGGCAACCATCCAGGCCTGTGGTCTTCTATTTCAATGGGGTCTATAAGGGAATTCTCAATGTCCGGCCCAGAAGCAATGAAGATCATGTATATTCCTATTACGATGGCCTTGAAGACATAGATATGTTTGAAAACTGGTATGAACTCAAGGAGGGGAGTTGGGACAACTATAACGATTTCAAAAATTTCTATTCGGCGACCAACCATACCTTCGATGAGTTTGAAGAGCGAATGGATGTAGGAGAATTTTGCAACCTTATGCTTATGGGAATTTTCTTCGACAATAAGGATTTCCCTGGGAACAACATCGTGATGTGGCGTCCGATAGATGATGGAGGCAAGTGGCGATGGATTGCCAAGGACACGGATTTCGGTTTGGGCCTTTATGGAGAAACCTACAGTTATCCCACCTTGAAATGGGTCACGACTTATGGCTATGACAACTATCGCAACAGTTGGGCGAACAGCAATGATGCAACCAGTTTGTTTCGCCGGTTGCTTGCAACTCAGGAATTTAAAGATATGTTTATCGATAGAGCCGCAGTCTATCTTGGGGATTTTCTTTCTGCCGACAATATAATTAGCAGAATCGACAACCGCTACAATGAGTTGAAATTTGAGTATAAATACCACAGGAATCTCTTCAATCCTTGGTGGCCAAACTATGATCAGGAGATTGAGAGCACAAGGGCATGGACGCGTCAGCGTGTGCCGTTTTTCTACAATCACCTTGCCGACTATTTTGATCTCAGCACTCCGGTGACTCTTGTGGCTCATGCCATGTCAGATGGCGTGAGCGACACTTCCGCCGATGAAGACAGAAACCGTATGCTGATGATTAATGGAGTGCCGGTTGTTTCGGAAGATTTTAACGGGAAGTATTTCCCGGGTCGTGCGCTTGCCATAAACTCTCTTCCAGTAGGTAATACCCAATATGTGGTGGGCTGGAAAGTTACTGTGGTCAATGGATCAAATGTACAGACTCTGACATACGACTCAGAGACTCTCGAATTTGATATGCCTAAGGCCACAAGTGTTGTCGTGGCTCCTCTTCTTGCCGACAATCCAGATTCAGTCGATGTCATCCCATCTGAATGGAGTGGCGAAACAGATATCTTTGATCTCTCAGGCAAAAAAATCAGCACTGGAGATCCCTCTTCTCTCCCTTCAGGAATCTATATTATCCGAGAGGGTTCTTCCGTCCGAAAAATTATAAAATAAGTCAATAAGTGAACACATACTTATTCTTATTCTTACTGATTCTCGTTAATTTTCATTTCAATTTTCTTTGTCGAATGTAGAAAAGTCCCCTTGCCGGAAGGCAAGGGGACTTTATCAATATGAGAGTTATCTTAGCTTTGCTTCACTCGCTTTCGCTCATGGCTGGCAGAAGAGCGATTGACTTCTGAGTGTAGTAATGCTGAGGGTCGGAAGACTTCCAACGTTGGTCGCCTAAGTTCTTTTGATAAATCTCGTGGCTTGTCACCTCAGAACTGTTCTTGTATTGAAGTGCTTTCCAGATGTCTCCGGATGCCGGAGCACCATTGTCTGTGACGAGTGTTCCAGACTGTGACATTGTCGGCGGGTTTGGTGAAGTGAAGAGGTCAGTGGTGTGGAGAGGATTTGCACCGACTCTTACTTTCAGGCTTTCTTCACCGGTTACGCAGAGCTCAGGGAATGCTCCGAAGGAGTTCTTGGAAGCTGAGAATGCATTGGCTGAGAAGATTCCGTCATCCTTTAAATGTGCATCTTCGAAACCTACAGAATAGTTGTCTCCGAAGTCAAATACACCGGTACCGTCACCATTGATCGTACGGATATCGGCACCCGAACAATAGAGATCGCGCTTTTCATCATTGCTATCGCGTGTAAGTGCGATCAGGTTGTTGTGTACATAGAATTTTGATCCTCCGGGCACATAGCGGAGCGAGAAGATGAAACGGCTTGCTGCAAACGTGTTGAAATTTATGAATGTATTGTTAGACACATTGAAACTCCAGGTGTTGCCATACTGCTGCCATGCCAGGTCTTTGTTGTTGTCTGTGAAGATGGAGTTGAGAGGGGAGTTGTAGATGGTATTGTTCACAAACTGTACGTCCTGATATATGTTTGATTCAGCGGATGCACCATCGCCGGCAAACATACAGTAGGAGTTACCATTGTTCTGGTAGTAGCCGCAGTTGTAGAATACGCAACCGTCGATAACGAGCTTTTTGAACTTCTTGACCTTGGAACCCTGTACACGTATGAAACCACGAACCATGTGCTGGAACGTACAGTCGATACACTGGATGGATTCAAATGTCACAGCCATACCACCAGAATACATGTTGATGAAGTAGTTGCCGGTGGCACCGTCTTCATGACCACAGTTCTGGGCGAGAGGGCAATCGAAGTCAATACCTATGAATTTGAGGTCTTCCACTTCGATAGGCGCGTCTGCCTCGCCTGCTTCCTTCGTACGTCCAAGCATGAAGTTGTTGGATGCAACTGAAGTACCATTCTTGATCATGCCGCCCATATAAACCTTGGCGCGGAGTCCCTTCGCGAGATCTTCTGGATTGGTTGCAAGGGTGAAGCCCTTGGAGATGCTGGTGTTGCCGTAGAAATAGTATTCTTTGCCACCTTCAAGGTAGAACACCTGACCTTCGGCAGTGGTCACGTCAGCAGTGTAATTGTTGATGATGGTGTCAAGACGACATGCGTTGAATCTTCCACCTACAGCACCGTTGGCGATGTCTGCTGAGTCGTTAGGATTGACAATATGAGGAATAAGGATAGGAGCACCCGGATCACCCTTCGTACGATAAGCACATGTGTTGTAGATGGCATCCACGTCAACCAGTGTGCGGTTCTGGACTTTTACCTCGCCAGTATTGACTACGGGGACAATCTTGGATTCATTGACAACATTCACTACATAGACAGAGTTTGGAGTAAGGCCGGTTATGCGAATTTCACCGTTTTTGATATCGTCTTCAGTGATGTAGTATTTTTTCCATTTTTCATCTACAGTAGCGTCAGGGTTGATGGGAGATACCTTTACCTCAAGGTAGTCAATTTTATAAATTTGGCTGCCGTCAGAGAGAGTTTTCGTATCAAAATGCTGGTCGTAGTAGTTTGCGGCTGCCGCAGCTGCATCATACTGTGGTTGGAGATATACTGTGAATGAGTTGTAGTCTTTCTCACCGCAGTTGATGACACCAGGTGTCAGATAGCGTTCAAGGGTAGTGAAACCGGCTTGTTCTGCCCATTCACGTCCGTTTCCGTGACCATACCACTTTGAATGGTGTTCCTCGCCTTTGGGTGATAGAACTCGGATGGCGAATCGGTATGCTGTGCCGTATTCAAGACCGTAAATGTCATAGTCCAATACATCGGGACCTACCACGATGTCCTCAAGAATTCTGGAATCGTCAGCCCAGGTTTCCTCCAGGCCATCTGTAAGGCCGGATTGCAAGCCGTAGCGGATTTCATATCCAGCTGCACCTTCGATACCGAACCATGACAGGTGTACGTGGTTGAGATCTTCTGTGACAACACCTGAATGATAGACATCGTTGCCGTCACTTTTGTTGGTGTTCTCTTCTGTGCGGAACATTGTCATCGGCATGCGGTCGAGATCTTCGACGGGGTCAATGCCAAACGTCGTCTCATCCTTACATCCGGTGAGGGTTACAGCAAATAGAGCTGCAAGAGTATATAAGAATTTCTTTTTCATAGAAAATAATTGCTAAAGATTAATACCCGTAGTGCTGAACATATTTGCCATGTCCACGAGAAATTACTGTTGCAGGATAAGGCATTAGATAGCGGACCACGGGGAGATCTGCAGCCTTGGGATAGGTGTTTGGGTGGGGAGCACGTTGTGCCACTCCGTCCTTTATAATGACGATATCAGTAGAGTGCAGTGCGCTTGTGCGGATATATCCGTAGAATGAGAACTGACACTGAGCCTTCGGGCTGCCGACATTGGCGTCATACCAGTCGAAGAAATCTTTTTGAGATTTCGTTTGGATAGCTGCGGCGTCTGTAGAACTCATTGATGTATAACGGTTGAATATTTCTACAACCTTAACTGTCTGGTTCGGGAACTGTGCCTCGCTGTATAGACCATTGTTATCAACGTTGTCATTGTAGTAAATGACAGCGGGGAGTTTGGCCCATCCGTTGTCGTCACCCTTATCATAGGTGGCCACGTAATCGATATAGTCAGATGAGTTTCCGAGGTCTTCAGCTACTGCATAGTAGCGGTAGAACGACCAGTAGATACATTCATTGTAGATGTTGTTGCGTACGAGGTCGCGCCAACGCATGTTTTCACCTGCAAACTCAAACTTGCGTTCGTCAAGCACAGCCTTAAGGAATTCTTCCTTGCCACCCTGGGGATAGTCGGTGATTTTCTCTGGGGCACTTCGGAATGCGCGAGCGCGTACAGTTTCAAGTGCGTTCTTGGCTTCTGCTGTAGGTCCTTCGTTGAGTTCATTGAGAGCTTCGGCATACGTCAGCAATACATCAGTATAACGCATATACGGGTAGTTGATGCCGGTGTTTCCTTCAGTCTGTGAACCGAGACCGCCGTTAACCCATAGTTTTGACCATTTGCCATTGTAGACAGTGTAGCCGCTCTGCAGAGTTGCCTTATTGTCTGCTGCTGTATATGACCAGAGTTGGTTGAGATAGTCGCGACGTGCGTCATCTTCATCGAAGAAGAAGCGATAGAAGGAGCTGAGTGCGGCTGATGCGTCGGCTTTGCCATAGTTGTGAACCGTCACGCCGTCAGAACTTTCCATCTTGGGACCCTGTAAGTAGCCTATTGTGCCAGATGCTTCTTTTGCGAAAGGAATCTCGAAGATCACGTCGTCATTGCCATTGTCAATCACAAAATTGCATTCATCGACAAACACCTTGTAATAAGCCTTGTTAAGAGAGTGGCTGGTGTTATTGATGATGGAGTCGCAATAATCTGCAGCTGTCTTGTAAAATTCGCGGTAGTTCGTCGGTCGTTCCATCTTGCCGTAAGAGGAGGGGTTGCTCTCGTCAGGACGGAGGGAATAGCCGCCGGCTGTCATGGCCAGACGGGCTATCATCGCCCATGCCATGTCCTTGCTGATGCGCTGAACTCCGTCTGGGAGTTCGCTGGCATATTTCATTTTAGGAGCGATCTCTTTAAGGTCGTCAATGAGAGACTGAAGCATTTCTGTGCGGTCCGCGACGTCATAGATAAGGTCTTCAGCATCGTAAGTTGGCGTGAAGGTGAAGGGTACATCACCAAACATCCAAGTCAGGTCATGATAGCAGATGGCGCGTAGCACTTTTGCTTCTCCAATCATTTGGTAGACATCTTCTGCTTCGTTCTCATCTTCGAGGCTTTCGCATTTCTCTGCCTGGTCTACGAATATGTTGGCACGTTCGATGACTTTGTAGAAAGCAGACCATGCGCTCTTCTGGCCACCTTGATCATCACAGTCAAAGCGCTTGTAGTTGCTTGTACCGGAAAGTTCAGACGAGAAGTCCTTAAAGTCCACATCAGAGTTAAGCTGGTATGAGTTGAACATAGCCTTGCCATAGAGGTCGTCCGAAAGGAGTCCGGCATATATGCCGTTGAGTGCGCGGTTCATCTCGGTCGGGTCGGAATAGACGTATTCCAGTGTGGCTTTTGAGGGCGCTTCGACATCAAGATAGTCTGAGCAGGACCCCAAAGTCAAAACCGAAAGACCGGCTATTAGATAATTATGTAGTTTCATTGTGATTTATTGAGGTTAGACTGGTTAAAAAGCAAGGTTGACACCAAAGACGAAGCTGCGGGCACGCGGATAGCGGTTGTAGTCGTAAGATGGGGTGAGACCACTCTGGATGTCAACCTCAGGGTCATAACCTGTATACTTGGTTATGATGAAGGGATTTGAAACTGTTGCATAGAAACGACACTTGCTCATTCCGGCTTTGCGGATGATCTTTTCGGGAAGTGAGTAGCCGATGGTGATGTCGTTGCAGCGGAGGAATGAACCGTCCTCAACGAAGTAGCTCATGGTGACCTCCTTGTTGACGTCTGCCGGGTTCCATGTGGTGCAGCCTACGTTGTAGTTCTCGTAGTAGGCATTGATTTGCTCTTGTGGCCAAGAATTCATCCAGTAATTTCCATAAAGCACTTCCGAACCTTCTGAATATTTCCAGCGATTTGTGAAGCGTGAAAGCACGTTGTAGTAATCTTGGTCTCCGCCGATTGCTGAAGACAGGTGATATGCAGTAGCATTGTAAACGTCGTAGTCGAGGAAGAAAGTGAAGTTGGCAGCCAGGTCAAAGTTCTTCCATTGTCCGTTGATGCCGAAACCACCCTGGATTTTTGGAGTGGTGCGTCCGATGACAGTGCGGTCGTTTTCATCAATGACACCGTCGCCGTTGAGGTCTTTGAATTTCATCTTGCCGGGAAGTGTCGGGTTGCCGGAGGGTGAACTATTGAAAATACCGTCCATATTGACTGCTGCAGGGTGGAACACGCCTTCAGCGTCTCTCTCGCCCCATACACCATCGACTTCTTCTACACGTCCCCAGGGAGTATAGACAGGTGCTGAACTGCTGTAGGTGATGTGGAAGTCATCAAAGTCATAAAGACCGTCATAAACGTAGCCGTAGATAAGACCTACATCTTGTCCTACTTCGAGGATGTAGTTG
Organism: uncultured Sangeribacter sp.; assembly: GCA_964388725.1. GTDB lineage: Bacteria > Bacteroidota > Bacteroidia > Bacteroidales > Muribaculaceae > Lepagella. Next base: position 21,066 of record CAYMBR010000017.1, read on the forward strand.
TAGTTGTTCGAATCAGTCGCACGTGAGTGTCTTTGAAGTTCTGATGTAAACTCAGAGTTGAGTTTGTCCACCTTCATTCTGTTGGAGCCAAGGTTGAAGTTGGCTGAGAGCACATAGTCTTTTCCCTGGAGGATGTCTCCGCTGATAGAAAGTTCAAAACCGCGGTTGGTTACCTGGCCGATGTTCTGATACTGGTAGTTGTAGCCGGTAGTGGTCAGCACTTCTGTACGGTAGATAAGGTCGGAAGTGGTGTTCCAGTAGTATTCCGGTGTGATGCGGAGTCTATTGTTGAAAAGAGCGATGTCAAAGGCAAAGTTGCGCGTAAGTGTTGTTTCCCACTTGATGTTTTCATTCGGGAGGTAGTTGCCAACTGCGTAGTAGAGGTCGCCTTCTGTGACTGTGAGGTCATTGAAACCGGGACCACCGTTGGAGTTGGTTGTATAGAGATAACGCCACATGTCGGCATCTATGTTGTTGTTACCAGCCTTACCGATTGCTGCGCGGAACTTGAGTTCATTAAGCCAAACCTGATCTTGGAGGAATTTTTCCTTTGAGAGTACCCATGCACCTGAAATTGATGGGAAGTAACCCCACTGATGACCTTTGGCAAACATTGTCGAACCATCGGCACGGAATGTTGCTGAAAGCAAATACTTGTGGTCGTAGTTATAGTTTAGCTGACCAAAGTATGATGTGGTGCGGACTGCAGTGCCTACTGAAGAGGAAGATGTTGAGGGTGTGCCGAGACCCATGTTGGCCCAAGCCTTCGAAGCATCGATGTTCAGTGGGAAATAGCGGTTTGTTTGGGTGGACTGGGATGTCTGCTTATGGTACATTTCGTAGCCTATAAGAGCATAGAAATTGTTGTTCTCCTTGATGGTCCAGTCATAGCTTGCGGTAGTGGTCCAAGTCCATGAATTGGTCTGCTTCTTTTCTATCTGAGCCACAGGGAGTGTCTGGTTGTTCTTGCCTGTGGAGGTATAGGGACCCCAGAAACGATTGTCGTCTGCGAAAGCGTAAGAGTAAGTACCGTCTGTTCGTACAGTCAGACCTGGGATTATAGTCCATTCAAGAGCTGCCTGGTTGGTGGTGGTGTAGGCATGTTTCTTGCGCACGTTGGTAGCGATGTCGTTGACAGGGTTGGTGTAGGAGAAGATGTTCTCCTGTGCCTGGTCCACTGTGGCGGGATCCCAGTAGCCACCCATTTCGCGGATACCGTTGGTAGGACGATATTTCAGCACGTTGATGATACCGCCGGTGCCGACGTTGTCGCCACCTGCACCTTCATCACGACGATAAGTCATTTTGGGGTTGAACTGGAATGTAAGGTTCGGAAGAATCTTGGTGAAGAGTTTTGTGGTGATGTTTGTGCGACGTACACCGGAACCAAGGATGATACCCTTGTCCTCACTCTGAGTGAAAGAGATGTTGTAACGGGTCTTGTCGTTACCGCCGCCGATGGCTAAGTTGGTTGAATATGAAAACGGATTGTTGCCCATTACCTCGTCCTGCCAATCGTGTGTGATGGCGTCTTTGTAAAGTTCAAGGTCGTAGGGGTGACCGAAGTTGTAGCGGAACAAGCGGGTACGTGAGTTTCGGGTGGAGTGGCCGGTTGCGCGGTCCCACTGGTAGCTCACGAATTCGTATGCATCCATTAGGTCAAGAGTCTTCGAGATGTGGCTCACAGATCCGTAGGCATTCAATGATACGGTGGTTCTGCCTTCTTTAGCCGATTTTGTGGTCACGATGACAACACCGTTACCACCCTTGGCACCATAGATGGCAGTCAGAGAGGCATCCTTGAGGATATCGATGCTCTGGATATCCGACGGGGGAATATCGTTGATATTCTCAACCTGGAAACCGTCGACGATATAGAGAGGGTCGTTTGATTGGGTTACTGATGTAGCGCCACGCACTCGGATGTTGATGTCGGCACCTGGCTGACCGTCGACAGTGGTAACCTGCACACCGGCAACTTTACCCTGAAGGGCTACCGCAGCTGATGTCACAGGAATTGCGGCAAGTTTCGCACCAGAAACAGAACCTACAGAACCCGTAAGGTCTTTTCTTGCTCTTGTGCCACCGTAACCTACAACCACGAGGTCTTCAAGTGTCGAGGAGTCTTCTGAAAGTGTGATCTTGAGTTCTGTCTGTCCGTTGACAGCTACCTTTGCAGGCTGATAGCCAACGTATGTCACCAAGATGTGAGCCTTCGGCGGGACATTTTTCAATGTGAATTTGCCTTCAAAGTCGGTGACTGTTGCTGTGTTGGTTCCATCCACTCGCACCGTGGCGCCGATCAATGGTTCATCTGTGGCATCAGTTACCTCACCGGTGACGGTCAGGTTCTGCGCATTGCTCTGCAGTCCGACACTTAGCGCCAGCAGGAGAAACAACACTCTCCAATGCTTTGAGACGCAAAGATGCCGCAGCCGTGAGCAACGGTTTTTGATTAAATCTTTCATTTGATGTCTCTAAAAGGTTAGTTATTAATTGTTTGTTGTTTATTAGTTTCTTGTAGGTTCTTTCGCTTCACTCGCGTTAGGCGTTCATTGTCCCTCCTTTTTCCATCTCCATATGGCATTTTGGAGCAATTCAGTGTGCAAATTTACAATTTTTTTCTAAAAAATATGTATTTTTAATAATTTTAACTAAATTTAACACTAAACCTTTCCCTCCTCCCCTTGTCTATATGTAAGCAGCGGCTCTATCCGCCGCTCATTTTGTTCTTACATCTTTCGGAGGAAGCATTCGAGGGTGTTGACCATCAGGCAGGCACGTGTCATCGGGCCAAGTCCTCCCGGCACCGGGGTGATGACCGATGCCACCTCTTTCACATTTTCAAAGTCAACATCGCCGCAGAGTTTGCCAGTCTCAGAATTGCGGTTTACACCTACGTCCATAACGGCAGCTCCCGGTTTTACCATGTCGGCGGTAACGAATTTCGGTTTCCCTATTGCCACTACCAGTATGTCGGCCTGGCGTGTCACTTCCGCAAGGTTTTTCGTGCGGCTGTGGGCCATTGTCACGGTGGCATTGTGGTCAAGTAGCAGTTTGGATGTAGGAAGTCCGACGATGTTGCTTCTGCCGATTACGACAGCCTTTTTACCCTCTATTTCCACTCCGGCCTCCTCAAGCATCATGATGATACCCTGTGGTGTGCAGGGAAGCAGACACGGCAGTTTCTGCCAGAGGGATGCTACGTTGAGTGGGTGGAACCCGTCTACATCCTTTTCCTTCGATATGCTCGCTATTACTTTTGCCTCGCTGATGTGCTTTGGCAGTGGGAGTTGCACGAGAAGTCCATCTATACTGTCATCTGCGTTTAATTCTGCGATTTTGGCGAGTAGTTCTTCCTCGCTGACTGTTTCGGGATATTTGAGGGTGGTGTTCTTGAAACCCACCTCATGGCAGTCGCGTGCTTTGCCGGTGACGTAGGATACGCTACCCGGGTCTTCGCCCACCAATATAACCACGAGGTGCGGCACACGTCCGTATTTCTTCTCGCATTCCTTTACTCTTTCGGCCACTCCCTGCTTCACTTTCTTAGCAAGTGCCGTTCCGCTCACTATTTTACCCATTGTTGATGTGTTGTTATGATTCTTTTGCAAAATTAAGCATTTTTTCTTAATTCCACAACCAATTCGATTCTTATTTATTCTTATCTTGTTCGAACATCAATTAGAATCAAAGCGTTAGTCTCCGTGAGGTGGAGAAGGATGGGGTGGTTCAAGTGGTCGAGAAAGGCGTTGACGTGTGGTTTGCCCTTGAGTCTTATGAACTTGCCACCTTCCGCAAGTTTGATTATGTGGATCACCGGGGATGCCGACCATGAGATGCTTGTGCGCAAGTTGAAGGCTCTTAAGATTAAGACAGTTCTTCTGACGTGGAATCTGACAGATGTGGATGCGGCGTCGCCGCTCTTGAAGGAGGAGGTCGGGCATCATTGGGAACTCTCGCATATCATCTACGATCATCCTGAACTTCAGGAAAATCTTCTCTATCGTCTTAAGGGACCGGCTACACTCATAGGCAATGATTTTTGATAGGGAGGGGACGTGCCTCCGGCACGTTGCAATTAGTTTAGATAAAAGCTACGTGCCGAAGGCACATGCCTGCCAAGAAAATAAGCAGACCTCCCATAGGAGGTCTGCTTCCACTATCAGATTAGTTGTTTGAATTATTTCTATCTTTTGGGACGGCGGCGGAGATTGTTAGGTTTTCTTTTCTTCGATTAACACAAATCGTAAAAGGTTAGCAAAAGATTGTTATTAGGCGTTTCAGGTTTTGTTGTATTAGGTCCTCCGCCGCTCGCATGGTCTTTCACAAGACCGTCCCTCATTCTTCTCATGAATATAGGTTCGAAATGTATTACGATATATCTTAGAATCCATCCATCGTAACTCTTTCGAGTTTGAAATCTCTCTTGATTTCGAGTGCAAAGTTAATACATAATTTCCGAATATCCAAATGTTTGGGTGGTTGGGGAAAATAGGAACTGATTTCAATTTGCTATAAAATTGAGTAGGAATTGCGGTGTATTGTGGCAAAATGCAACCATAATTGCAAATTTTGGTGATATTGCACAAAAATTACATTTTGTAAAATTCTTGTAATATGCTTTCAAACATATTTTTTTAGTCAAAAAAATGCTATTTTTGTATCAAACGCTATATAGCTTAAGTGCTATGACAACGGTGACAACGCGGTTTCGCGGTTATGGTTGATATAGGAATCTCTTGATGCTTCTCTTCGGAGTCTTTTCGAATTCTTCGTTGAAAATTCTTATTTCAGACACCTTTGAATACCCGGGCAGCTGAGGGTTGAGAGTTTTTAGATTTTCTTCCATCACTTTATTCGCCTCCTTGCCATCCTGCTTGAGAAAGGCAAAGTCGGGATAGACGAGGGCCACGAGTTTGCCATGGTCGTCAATCACGACAGATTCCACTACGTATGGAAGATTATTGATTTTTTGTTCGATTTCCTCAGGGTAGATGTTCTGTCCCGAAGGACCGAGGATCATGGTTTTGGAGCGGCCCATGATGTGGATGTTGCCTTGACTGTCGCGCGTCACGAGGTCGCCGGTGTTCATCCAGCCATCCTTGTCCATGACTTCCTTTGTGGCCTCAGAATTTTTGTAGTAACCATTCATCACGTTGTCGCCGCGCACCCAAAGGTTACCTGGGATGGTTTCCGGGCCGGGGGAATCCACTCGTCCTTCCATTCGCTCCACAATCTTGCCAACGGTGCCGGGTTTCTGTTTAGCCGGAGTCTCGTATGTAATGAGCGGTCCACATTCGGTCATGCCGTAGCCTACGGTGAAGGGAAATTTGATTTTAAGGAGGAATGCAGCGACGTCGGCATTGAGGGCAGCGCCTCCGATGATAAATTCCTTAAGGTTGCCGCCGAGGGCATTCATCAGTTGGCTTTTGATTTTGCCGAGGATAATGCTTTTGACTCCCGGTATCTTGAGCAGCAGTTTCATCTTTGGCTGGTTGATGACGGGGAATACCTTGGATTTGATGATTTTCTCAAGTACCAGAGGCACTGAGATTATAAGTTTCGGACGAATTTGTGCGAGGGCTCCGAGCAGAATTGCAGGGGAAGGGGTTTTGCCGAGGAAGTTGCAGTGGCAGCCCTTGGCAAAGGGGTGCAGCATTTCGATCACCATGCCGTAGAGGTGGGCGAGTGGAAGCATGTTGACCATGCCGTCTCCGGGGAGCATGAAGGTGAGGAATTGCATGCAGAATTGGATATTGCTGCGGATGGATCGGAAGGGTAGCATAACCCCCTTGCTCATGCCTGTGGATCCGGATGTGTAGTTGATCACAGCTATTTCTTCGGGCTTGTCATGGTACCAGCTAATATCATCTTTAGAAAAGCCGTTGGGATATTTGTCGGCAAAGATTTTGTCGAGGTTGTCATGGGTGTTTGTAAGGTTTTCTGATCGAGAGAGGGGGATGCCTGGTTCGTTGATGAAGATAACACCTGTCAGTTCCGGCAGGTCATTTTTGTCGAGGGTATTCCAGATTGACTCGTCAATGAATAGCAGTTTGGCATCGGAGTGGTTCACCAGATGATGAATGGTCTCGGGCTTGAATTCGTTGAGAATCGGCACAGCCACAACACCTGAAGAAAGACATGCGATGAATGCGATGGCCCACTTCGAAGAGTTTTTGCCGCAGAGGGCAATCTTGTCACCTGGTTCCACACCGGCAGCCTTGAATAGGATATGGAGTTTAGCAACGAGGCGAGCCACGTCAGCGTAAGTGTAGTCGGCACCCTTGAAATCGGAGAATGCTGTCAGATTCCAGTTGCGACACACTGAAGCCTCCAGAATTTTGTTGAGCGACTGGGGGAAATTGGAAAATATTTGGTCGTGCCCGGTCATCTTTACCGACAAAGTTGGCTGTTCTGCTGAATTTTTCATTGGCTTTTCAAATCTGAGGTTAAATCTCGAGGAATCTCGATAAATCCTTAATGTTATAACAATAAAAAAGGCTCGCTTGTTGCGAGCCTTTTCCTTATCCTCATAAATCTATTAATCTTGGTTGAGGTTAACGCGTTTGAAGTCAACAACGACGCAACCTTTGACCTCGCCGTTGAGATACTGGGCGATGGTGAGTTTTGCATCGCGGTGGTATTCCTGTTCCATAAGGCAGTTTTCCTTGTAGAACTTGTTCATACGGCCGTTGGCGATGTTCTGCACCATAGCTTCGGGGAGGTTAGCAGCCTTTTCAGCACCAACTTTAGCGGCGATTTCAGCAGCCTTGTCAGCCTCTTCGCGAGTGAGCCAGCCCTTGGCGATGTTGCTCTCCACGTGGTCGGCGCTGTCGACGAGGTTGGGGTTGATGCCAGCCTTGCGGATAGCAGCTTCTACGGCTTTCTTCACCTGCTCTTCCTTGGTCTTTTCGATAGCGACGCTGAACTCAGTTTCTTTGACGTGAGCGTCAACGTGGTCGCGGTCGATAGCGAGGGGGTTCATAGCAGCCACCTGCATGCAGACTTCGCGGCCGACAGCGTTGTCGACACCGGCTTCGCTAAGGCCAACGATAGTGGCGAGTTTGTTGCCGAGGTGTTCGTAAGCTGCCACAGAAGGAGCCTCAAGGCATTCGTATGCTCCGAGTTCCATCTTTTCGCCTGTTTTGCCGATTTCATCGGTGATGAGTTCAGCTACTGTGCGACCTTCGAGCGGAAGGGCCTTAACCTCGTCGAGGCTTTTTGCTCCGGCGGCTACAGCAGCGTCGAGGATTTTCTTTGTCAAGGCGCGGAAGGACTCGTTTTTGGCTACGAAGTCAGTTTCGCATTTCAGAGCCACGATGGCTGCGAAACCGTCTTTAGTAGCAGCGAGGACGCAGCCTTCAGCAGCCTCGCGGTCTTCACGCTTTGCGGCTACGGCCTGACCCTTCTTGCGGATTATTTCGATGGAAGCCTCGATGTCGCCGCCGGTTTCAGCCAGGGCGTTCTTGCAGTCCATCATGCCTGCGCCGGTCAAGGTGCGCAGTTTTTTGATATCTTCTATTGATACTGCCATTGTTTCTAAAATTGCAAAGTGAATTTGAAATTATTCAGCGGCTTCAGCTTCAGCGGGAGCTGCTTCAGCAGCTTCGGCTGCAGGAGCTTCAGCAACAGTGGGAGCGTTGCGGCGTACGCGGCGACGTTTTCCGGGATTTGGCTCAGCGCCTTCCTCTTTTTCTTCAGCTGCGTCGGCTTTTTCTACGCTACGTTCCTGAAGGCCTTCGGCCATAGCGGAGCAGAGAGCGTCGAGCACGATTTCGATAGAGCGGGAAGCATCATCGTTGGCGGGGATTACGAAGTCAACTCCTTTGGGGTCGCTGTTGGTATCGACCATTGCGAATACAGGAATACCGAGGCGGTTGGCTTCAGCCACTGCGATATGCTCTTTCATTACGTCAACGACGAAGAGAGCACTCGGAAGGCGTCCAAGGTCAGCGATAGAGCCGAGGTTCTTCTCGAGTTTAGCGCGCTGGCGGGTAATCTGGAGTTTTTCGCGCTTGCTGAGGTTGTCGAAAGTGCCGTCTTTCTCCATCTTGTCGATGGTGGTCATTTTCTTCACAGCCTTGCGGATTGTGGGGAAGTTGGTGAGCATGCCACCGGGCCAGCGTTCGATGACGTAAGGCATTCCGATTGCTCCAGCCTTCTGGGCGATTGCTTCCTTGGCCTGCTTTTTGGTGGCTACGAAAAGCACCTTTTTGCCGCTCTTTGCAATTTGCTTGAGTGCGGCAGCAGCCTCTTCGATCTTGGCAGCTGTCTTATAAAGGTCGATGATGTGGATACCGTTGCGTTCCATGAAGATATAGGGCTCCATGGCCGGGTTCCATTTGCGTTTGAGGTGTCCGAAGTGACAGCCTGCTTCGAGGAGTTGTTCAAAATTTGGTGTTGCCATTTTGATTTAGTTTTGTTTACTTTCTTTTTGATGGATATATTGTAGATCCCAACCTGGCGGTAGGCCCGGAGGCATCCGTCGGGTTTAGATGCTAAACTTTCTTAAGTTTAGAGTTTAGAGTTTAGGGTTTAGTTTATTGGCAATAATGCGGTTGAACTAAACTTATAAACTTTAAACTTATAAACTCCAAATTTGGAAAACGAATTTGAATATTAACGTTTGGAGAACTGGAAGCGTTTGCGAGCTTTCGGACGGCCCGGTTTCTTACGTTCTACAGCGCGTGGGTCGCGGGTCATGAATCCTTCGGCGCGGAGGGCGGCCTTGTCTTCAGCGTTGACCTTCACGAGGGCACGGGCGATAGCGAGGCGGAGGGCCTCAGCCTGGCCTTTGTAGCCGCCGCCATCGAGGTGAGCGTAGATGTCGTATTTCTCTTCGCAGCCGAGAGTCTGGAGGGGCTGTTTCACAACATACTGAAGGATTGAAGAGGGAAAATATACGTCGAGGGGACGCTTGTCGATCATGATTTTGCCGGTTCCTTCTGTAAGGTAGACGCGAGCTACGGCAGCTTTGCGGCGGCCAAGTGCATTAATTTTTTCCATCTTGTTTATTTCAGTTTGTTGATATCAATTACTTCCGGGTTAACTGCCTCGTGTGGGTGTTCGCTACCGTTATAGACATAAAGGTTGCGAAGTTGAGCTGCGCCGAGCTTAGTTTTTGGGAGCATACCTTTTACCACCTTAATATAAAGTGGGTGTTTGCCGGCCTTGATAGTCTTTTTGAAAGACTTGTTCATGAGGTCGCGGGGAGTGAAGGTGCGCTGTCCGCCGGGATAGCCGGTATAGCGGAGGTATTCGTGCTTGTCCATTTTGAAACCTGTGAGCACGCATTTCTCGGCGTTGATGATGATGACGTTGTCGCCGCAGTCCATGTTGGGGGTGTAGTCGGGTTTATACTTACCGCGAAGGATCTTGGCTACTTTGGAGCAGAGGCGACCGAGCACCTGGTCGGTGGCGTCGATTACGACCCACTTCTTGTTGATAGTTTCCGGAGTTACGGAAATGGTCTTATAACTTAAAGAATCCACTTTGTTAGTTGTTTATTTATTTTTTTAATCTTATTCCGAGCTGCATCAGCGGACTAAGACCCCGCATCAGCGTGCTCATCTCATGCGTCGGAAGTGAGATGGAATCGGCCAAAATTCCGGGTCTCTCCGGTGCTTGCAATGAGAATTGGATAAAATCGGCTTGCAAAATTACAATTTTTTTTTGACATGACAAAGGAAAAAAGTTTTTTTCTTTTCTTTTTCATCGTTTTCATCGTTTTCGTCGCGATATGGGATTCGGTCTTGCGCCCTCACACGACACCAAATATTATAGATAATGGACGGTAGCTAACCCGACTAAACGCAGGCAATACTAAATGTGAGCTGAAGCGAGGGGGCGGTGTGGGTGGGAAAGGATTAGAAATTGACGGCTTTGTTAAAATTTGATAGAACTGATTTTTTTATTTTGATGAATGAAAAAATGACCTCCCAAGAGCCGCGACATACCGCCGGAGTTCTTGAAGCAAGTGGTTTCATCAGGAGGAAAGACATCGCAATCTCAGCACATAGCTCAATCATCGGGTTTAGGATTGTTCAATACCTCATCAGGGAGTGTGCCAAATGATGAAGTCTGCATCGCCAACGGTCAGCCAGTCTCCGACGACTTCAAGCAATTCCTTGAAAACCATCCCGACATGGACATCTACGAAGCCAAGCGCAAGTTCAAAGAAGAGCAAAAAGCAAAGCAGAGAGTCAGACAAGGTTCTAAGTTCAGCCACTCATAATCAGAACCGCCGAGAGAAGCAATTTCCCTCGGTGGTTTTCATATATATTTTCAAATCAGTAATCAGTTTCTATAAAGTCAACTTCTTCGCGTGGTAAATATATGCGTTGGGTCGTGATATCATTGCCATTTGCATCCGTCACTTTCGATATTAAGCCACCACCATATCTACTGTTGATAGCACCTATTGGATTATCAAAGAATTTACGTTTTGCTTTCCATAAATTCTTTCGATTAACTTTCTCATATTGATCGGCAAGATAGATAGTACCGATTGTTATATCCGTGTGTTGAATCCCTGTAGATACGAAATGATACAATTTATCTTTAGTCTCTGCTTCGATAACCAGACCGGGCAATCCCCAAAGTTTCCATGGGCCGTCTTGTATGGGAATGTCTATTGCAAACCAAACATCCCATTCCCGTCCATTTATTTTGGCTGACGCGTATGAACATTCATATCCCAAAATCATCTTTATAGAATCTCCAATTACCCAATCAACCGGGGATAATGTTTCTTCAGACATGAGTTTGTCTTGACTTACAGATTCATAATGTCTAAGTTTGCCTTCAAGAAAGGATTTAGTTACGTAAAAAGAGCCATCGGCTCGCGGTATATCCTTCATTTTACCACCGAAATATGCATCACGTGTCATTTCATTATAATTTGCTACACCTTCGGGCGTAGATTTCATTGAATCAATTTGCTCCGTTCGAGGCGAATAAAATTTTGACTTTTTCGTATTGGCAAGAAGGATATATTGGTTGTGAGAACTTCTTTCACCGGTTTTGTAGTTAGGGAACTCGTATGTGTAGCTGACCAAAATGTCGGCTTTCTCTTGTGCCACTGCGGCTATAGCCACGATGCACATTGCTAAAGTTATTAGTATCTTCTTCATAATCTTATCAATAGTCGGTTTCCCATGCTCTTCGTTGACGGTCATATATAGGCAGATTGGCAGGAGTATCGTCACCATTTATCTTGACACCTTGAGCCGCCATTATACTTTCGAGATTATTGATATAGTGTTCATGGTCGGCAAGAATCTTTTTACGCTCTCCTTTTTCGTAGTCACTGACAAGATACATATCCGGAATCATCTGTGAAGTACTTCCAATTTCAATGGCATCAATATGGAAATCATCCCCACCATTGGCACTGAGTATCACGCCTGGAAGTCCACGCAGTTTCCATGGTCCATCCTGAACGGGAATCTCAGGAGTGAACCACACTGTCCAAATGCGCCCATGATAGTCAGATTTGGCCATCACACATTCATAACCTAATATTGTCTTGGTTGAGTCTCCGATAATTGACCATTCAATATCCGAGACAGGTTCAGTATAACTGGCTAAGCCTCCTCCTTTGTAATCATACACGGTCAATTCCCCATCGGCATTATCCTTGGCAACATAAAGAAACTGTTTTTTTTCAGGTGCCAATCCGAGTTTTCGTCCATCTAATGTAACTGAGCCATCCGGATGAACTACTGTCCAAGCCTTCATCTGAATCTCATGCAATTTAGCTTTACCCTCCGGGGTAGAGTTACAGGAGTCACAAAAGAGACTCTCTGTATTGTAATACAAAGACTTTTGCGGATTAGCGACCAACGCCATTTCGTATGAGTAGGGTTTACCACTATCTGTATCTCGATTAGATACGGTATATTTTACCGCTAAATTTTCTTGTGCGACGGCGACTATCGCCACCATGCACATCACTGTGAGGGTGAGTAACTTTTTCATTTTCGTAGGGAGATTGTGAGCAGGAGTTCGCGTCCGCGGAGCCATCGTTGTGACTCGAAGGATGAGAGCTGGCTGTAGGTTGTGTAATTATATGTTCGTTGATTGAATATGTTGTTGAGCATCGCGGAGAGTTCGATGCGCTTGTTGAGTTTATAGTTCAGTTTGGTGTCGAGCAAGAACACATTTTTATATGTTCTTTCGGTGAGTTCATTACGGTAATGCTCGCCCATAATGCGCCATTCCCATTTACTGTGAGGCATAATGTTGATGAGCAGGGAGTTCTCCATACCGCTGAGCCATGAGTTCTTGATACCGTTCATACGTAGTTGGCTGTTGGAAAAGTCAATCGAGTAGTCGAAACTGAGCCACCGTAGCGGAGAACCGTTGATTTTCGCCCCAACACTCCAGCCAAGGCTTACCGAGTTGACAGCATTGTTTTCCGAGAAAAGATGCGACTCGCCACGGTTGAACGAGCCATTGATATTGGCAGAGCCACGCATGAAGTCGAGTGTCTTGCCAACACTACCCATAGCCATCAGATTTTGTCCGTCACTTTTGGCATCGGTGTAGGAATACACGATATAGTCGCCGTATAGCTGCTGAGCCATTGTGTAAGGTAGATGTGACCATGACTGCATTACCATCGCATTGGCAAACACTCCACGTCGTGTATGCTTGTAGGAGAAATTGGCCGAGACTCTTTGGGATGTAGAGTTGTAGAAATCATCAACTCCCTGCTTGAAAGTGCGGTAGTTGGTCATGATGTAGCCGGGCTGAATCATGTTGAGGCTCATTGGTGAGCGACCGGTGCCGCTTCGCAGAGTCATGGAGAAGCGGTTGTTGGGTTTCCAGTTCATGCTGAGCGAGGGGGAGAAGTAAACCTCTGAGCGGTTGGCGAGAGCTTTGTCGAATGTATAGTGCGCGAAGCTGACCGGGGCATCAAGCGTGAAATTCACACGCCTCACCCAATATTCAAATTTCGGGGTGGCATAGACTGCGAAATAGTTTGTGCTGACAATATGGTCAGACCTGTCAGACCTGTCAGACAAGTCGGACATATCTGATTTCATCGAGCGCAAATATCCTTTCACTCCACCTTCAAGACTGACTGTCACACCCTTTATTGAGAAAGCGTATGCGGCGCTCTCATGGGTATAGAAAGCATGGTCTCCGATATGTTGACAGATATTATTGTCGTCCAATGAGACATTGAGCGTCTGTGGCAGCGATTCCCATTCGTTGTTGCTCTGGAATGTCACGAGGTGTTTGCCGTTGAACCGTTTAATCATCTTGAACTTGTTTGCGACATAATAGTCGGGCAACTTTGCCGACTGATCGTTTAGCAACGAGCCGGTCATGCCAAGCCTTACATCATCCCAGTCGATGTTTGTGTAGAGAGTGTTGTTGATGAATGTCGTCTTTTGATTTACCTCATAAATGAACTTACCGGAAAGTGAATGTGAACGGTCACGTCCGTCACGGTTCTCGGTAATCACACGGTCTCCGCTTTCGAGAAAGTAAGTGGTAATGTTTGCTGCCTGTGCGGTGACGTGATTGAAAGAGTAGTCAATCTGCGCCTTGAACTCACCGTTTTTCACTTTCCAAAGGGAGTTTGTTGATACCAACGCCGAGCGGTTGAACAAAGTGCGCTTGCGGCTTAGATTCGGCACACCCGGCAACGATACACCTATATATCGGCTCAACTCCGTGTTGCGGCCGGAGGCAAAGAAATCGGTGGCGTTGGCTGACAAATCATCACCGATATTGTTGGTCTTGAATGTGGTGATGTTCTGGAAACCGGGCATGACTGCCATTGCGAAGAGTTCTCCGTCCCATATCGCGCCTTCGGGTTGCCACGAGTAACCGCCTCCGACATCGCCGTGGAAAGTCCATGTGGCTTTCGCCTTGTTCTTCAGTTTGAGGTTGATAGCTGCCTTGTCGGAGAAACTGATACCCGACAGTACCTGCATGGGCTGATGATTCTCCATAACCTCGACTGCACCCACATCATCATGATTGATACCATTGGTGGCTATGCCGTATTTACCACCCAACAGGTCGGAACCCTCTATGTAGAATTTGTTGATGTCCTCGCCCTGATACTGAATTTTGCCTGTGTTTGACACATCAATACCCGGCATACGTTTCAGCACATCTCCGATACTTCGGTCTTGTGCCTGTGCGAAACTGCCGACATTATATGTGATTGTGTCGCCTTGCTCTCGGATGCGGTCGGCCTTCACCGCCACCTCCTTCAGCATAGTGGCCGAAGCCGTCATCACGACTGTAACCGGCAACTGAACGCTGTCGAGTTTTACAGTCTGTTTTGCAAAACTCATCATCGACACATCGAGGGTGTATCCCTTGATTTCAGGAGTTGAGATATTGAACTTTCCGTTGGCATCGGAAGTGGCATATTTCTTAATTTTCCCCTCAGAATTGCGCAGAATCACCGAAGCCCCGGCCAACGGCTCATTTGAACCTTCCTCCACAATCACACCGGACACATTGACCTGAGCCGCACCAGTCAGCGCAGCTAATACAAATGCAAGTATGATTATCAGTCGGTTCATAAATCGTGGGGATAGTCGGTTTCCTCTTTGTCGTAGTTGACTTTGGTTTTTTCATTAGTTGAAGCAGTGCCAACGCCATAAGCAGCTTTCATCTTTGCTGCAAAGTTTGAATGCTTAAACTTCCACCAGTTGTTAAAAAATCTGTCGCGGAGCACTGTAGTGAATCCCCGTTTATCATCGTATGTGAAAATCCCGACTTCTGAATTGGGATTCTGCACAAGTCCGTTGGCTTCAAAAACATAATCTCTGTTGGCATCTCGCGCTTCAAGAATCAGCCCCGGCAGACCGCAAAGCTTCCATGGTCCTTCCTGTATAGGAATCTCAGGCGCGAACCAAGCTGTCCATCTTCGCCCACGATAGTTTGCAACAGCTTCAACACATTCATATCCCAATATAATCTTGGTGCTGTCGCCAATTTCCCATTCAGGTTTCTCCCAATCCTCGGAATACTGCCACCGCTCCATGTCGAAATAAAGGCGTTCTGTGACTTTCCCATCCGGTATATTCTTATAGATGTAACTCCAATAATGTCCTGAGGGCAACTGTGTATCATCACGTTTGCCACTCATAATGCGAGCTTGATCCATTGCAAAAAAGGTAGCCTTGTCACATACCATTATCGAATCCTGCCATAATCGCTTTGTGCCGCAAAAAACAGATTTGTTTTTCCCGATTCTTAGCATCACTGGGTCTTTGAAGAAATGGGAATCACGTTTTGTTGTATCGGTAACTTCAATACGAGTATAATGCACTTCGAGAATAGCCGGTTCAGCATCCTTGACATAATCTTTTGCAGTTGCTGTAGTCGCAGTCAACAAAAGCTGTATGTAAATCAGTCGTTTCATATTCATTCGTGATAATCAGTTTCAAGAAAATCTACATGAAGGTCGGGAGCATCGTTCACCACATCCTTGATTTCAATTTTTTCGCCGCTGGGGGTGTTGGAGATAAAGGCGTTTACCATCGTTGCGCCGTTGGTAAGATACCGGCGCTCGCCATTCAGCATCTCCTTTCGCGTCATCTTGTCATACTTCTTAGGACTGTATATCGGAAATATCTCCTTATTGCTTGATTCTATACCGATTGCAACGAATTTGTGTTGCCCGGTGGGTTCTGTAGCTTCAAGTATCAAACCGGGAAGTCCGCATAATTTCCATGGACCGTCTTGAATTGGGATATCCGGAGCAAACCATGCAGTCCAGTGTCTGCCATGATAATCCGTTTCAGCCATTACACACTCATAGCCCAAAATTACTTTTGTAGAATCCCCGATCGTCCAATCCATTTCGGCAAGAGGTTCTGAATAATATCCATGTTCAAGCATCCCGGCTTTATCATAAACAGTAACGGTTGAATCACCGGCAGACTTGAATACATATAGGGAACCCTTGTTATATGGGATTGCTGAATCATCTCCCGTTTCAATATGCCTTTTGACTCCTTCGTGCATCATCTTGTCCCATATTCTTTTGCCGGACGGCGTGGACATTAACGAATCATTGAATTCGGTACGAGGACTGAAGAACTTTGAATACGTAGTGTTGGCAAGAAGAACCATCGGATACTCCGTATCGTAAGCTTTGGCATCAATTTTGAGATGTTTATGCTGATATGTGTATTCCACCTTTATCTCAGCACGGGGATACTCCTTTTTCTTCTTCGCCGATACATCAAATATTGCAAAGAAGGCTATTATTGTGATTATGATTGTTTGTCGGCTCATTGGCTAAATTGTTTAATGTGCAAAGTTGCAATTAATTTTCGATTCAATTCTCAACATATGTTGAGACCGACATAATTGTGAAAAAAGCGCGGACAAACCATGTCACCCTTTAGTCGAAGGCCCTGAGAAAACCTAAATATGCAGAGTAACAATAGCAGCCCACGCTATACGTGACAGCTGCTATGCTCATCCTTGCATATTGTCTAAAATTTCTCAGGTTCTCGACTACAAGATAAAGCATAACGCTTCTTATTTTTCAAAATGTCGCGGCAGACTGTATGCCTACCGAATGCAAAGTTACGAATAAAAAGTGAAATACGGAAGAATGGAGTAAAGGTTTTGGCAGACAGGCGATTTGAAAAATCGGCTTGAAAATCCGGAAGCAACCGGAAGCACCGCCGAAGCATAGTTAGGACTTCGCTGCGTTACCAATCCGTAACCACACCTGAAACGGGTTATATGCCGCTCGGAAGAATGCGGCAAACGGTTATCGTATAGTGAGTTACTGACAACTCACGCAAGAAAACTCGAAGCGGGCAAAGATTGCGGCGTTCCTCACCGTTTTGCGTACCGACAACGGGCTCTTCACGAACTAAATTTGAACCAAAAAATTTTAGAACGATGAAGAGTACATTTTCGACAATCTTTTACCTGAAAAGACAGGTAGTGAGGAAAGACGGTACTGTCCCCGTCATGGGGCGTATCACGGTGGACGGCACGCAGACGCAGTTCAGCTGCAAACTCTCGGTGGATCCCAAGCTGTGGGACACGAAAGGCGGGCGAGTCACGGGCAGGAGTACGGCGGCACTCGAAACGAACCGCTTGCTCGACAAGATGCGTGTGCGCATCAACGGGCACTATCAGGAAATCATGGAGCGCGACAACTTCGTCACGGCGGAGAAGGTGAAAAACGCCTTTCTCGGTCTGGAACACCGCTGCCACACGCTGATGCAGGTGTTCCTCCAACATAATGAGGATTACGCCAAGCAGGTGGAGGCAGGGATGAAAGCCAAAGGCACTTTGCAGAAATACCTCACGGTTTACAAGCACCTGCAAGAGTTCCTGACCGTGCGCTACCATGTGAAGGACATCGCATTGAAGGAGCTTACCCCGGCTTTTATCTCCGACTTCGAGATGTTCCTGCGCACGGACAAGCATTGTTGCACCAACACCGTGTGGCTGTACGTCTGCCCCCTGCGGACGATGGTGTTCATCGCCATCAACAACGAATGGCTGACGCGCGACCCGTTCCGCGAGTATGAGATAAAGAAGGAGGAACCCACCCGCACGTTCCTCACGAAAGAGGAAATCCGCCTGCTGATGGAGGGTAAGCTGAAAAATGCCAAGCAGGAGCTTTACCGCGACCTCTACCTGTTTTGCGCCTTCACGGGGTTGTCGTTCTCGGACATGCGCAACCTCCGCGAAGTGAACATCCGCACCTACTTCGACAATCACGAGTGGATAAACATCAACCGTCAGAAAACGGGAGTGGAATCCAATATCCGCCTGCTCGACATTGCAAAACGTATCATAGACAAGTATCGCGGATTGTGCGAGGACGGCAGGATATTTCCTGTACCGCACTATATGACCTGTCTGTACGGTATCCGTGCAGTCGCCAAACGGTGCGGCATTACCAAGCACATCACATGGCATCAGAGTCGTCATACCGCAGCCACGACGGTATTCCTTTCCAACGGCGTGCCAATTGAAACGGTGAGTTCAATGCTTGGGCACAAGAGCATCAAAACCACGCAGATATACGCAAGTGCGCCCAGAATGGTCGCTTAATAAATGCTTCTTTAGC
>CAYMBR010000018.1:0-37886 GCA_964388725.1 uncultured Sangeribacter sp.
CTATACTATTAAGATTGCCATAGGTGTAACTATACTTGAACGCTGCTGCTCCTACTGAACCATCTGCCACCATATAATAAGAGCCTCCGATAAATTCCTCTACATCTGAATCGGCGAGGAAAATCGGGTTGGTCGCGCTCTCGTTGTAGCTTACAATGGCGTATGCCCCTGACTCTGCATTGGGAAGTGCATTCTTCAGAATGCCCGGAAGCTTGTTTTCTGCGGATGCCATCGGCGCAAACGCGCTGATGTAGTCCACATCGCTGCCCCAAGCATTAATATAGTCATCTTTGCTCACAGTGTAGGCAGTTGCTCCGGCGAGTTCAGATAGTATTGCAGGAACTGCATCGCATTCTTCGTAGGAGACATCTGTAATTGATCCATCTGATGCAAGATAGTAGGGAAATGAAGCTGTCTCCATAAATGGAGGAAGTGCTACAGATGCCGGATAAACACTGTTTTTATCGAAATAGCAATTGGATGCTATAGCTTTGGCAGCTGTCGTATCAGAAGCATTCGTTGCTTTCGCCAACATTAATTTTGATATGGCAGAATAGTCATCTGCTGTTAGTGTGTACGCACCTGTGACTGCATTGCTATAGTCAACGCCACTTTCAAAACCATCGAGGTATTTGTCATTCCAGGTGTTTTCACTACAGCTTGCCAACAATATTGCTGACCCACAGACCAGTAGTGCGTTTTTTATGTTTCTTTTCATTTTGTTTTCGTCTGAAATGGTATTTATTAGAAATAGAATTTAACTCGGAAGTTGAAGGTGCGTCCATAGCTGTAGAATACCCGGAATGCATTCTCCCATGAGCCAACTACTGAATGATCTGTGTATGCGTCCATGATATAATAATTGTTGCATACATTATATACATTCGCGGATACTACACATCGGAGACCTTTGACAATGTTGAAGCTGTAGCTTGCATTTATGTCAAGCTGATTACCCCATGGTATTCTCCATGGATCGTTGATTTTCAACGTCTGGCCAGGTGTCAGAGATACACTGCTATTTCCATTGAGTGAAAAGTCGCTGTAGTTCAGTGCGCTTAATGTCCAATCAGCTCCAACCTTCAAGCCTTTGAATGGCTTGAATTGCATTCCAAGTGCTCCGGTAAGTTGTGCAGATCCGCCAACCTTCACACCCTTTTGGTCGATTGTGGCATTTAGATGATCTTCTGCCATGGGCTCTGTTATTGTCGCCGGGGTGTTTCTGTCGCCGAGGCTTGACAGTGCCTGTCCCTGGCTATTGTAGAAATATCCTACCGGGGCATTCTGCCATGTGTTGTCTGCCAATGAGAACATACCACTCAACTCATACCAATTGGTTGGCTTATATACGAAATTAAGTTCGAGTCCCATGTAGCGTGAATCGACTCCGTTCATAGTTGCTGTGTAGCGGTCATTGTCGTATGCAAGCGTTCCTGTGGAGATAAGGGTTCTGTCCATCCACATGGTGTAATATCCGTTCAATTGTGCGGTGAATGTGGGGGAGTGGTATTCGTATCCAACTTCAAATGCCCCTACTTTCTCATTGCGGCAATTGGGGTTGATGGCATTGGAGTTGGCCGGTGATACAAATACGCCATACTGCAGATATGGAGCGCGGGTTATATAGCCACCGTTGACATATACGTTGTTGTGGCGGTCAATGTTGTAGTTGGCACCCGCCTTTACGTTTCCTGCAAAGAAATTCCTCGACGGTGACTTGCTGTCTTCGGGATTGCAATAGAAGTGTTCGTAACGTGTGTAGTTGTTTAGGTTGCCCGCTGCTGCAAGAACAAGGTTCAAATTGTTGTCAAGCAGATTGTATTCCAATTGTGCATACAGACCTTCTTGCCATATGCGGCTGTCCCAGTTTCGATACACCACATCTCCTACACCTAATTTCTGGTTTTGATAGGCTGTCTTTTCTGCCTCTGTTGCGAATGTGCGGTTGTTGTTGCTTGCCGCACGGTAGTAGTCGATGAAGTATTCTCCGTTGTAAAGGTCTGATATCTCATTGGTGTGTTGACCATAATAGTAGCGGATATCAATACCGGCTGTCAAAGCAAGCTGGTCGGTTAGCTCATTTTTGTAGTTGGATATTCCTCCAAACCATTTATGGTTGTTGATGGAGTTTGACATCACCATGAGCGAACCCTTTGTGCTCGCCTGGTTCATAAGCTGGATCTGGTCGTAGGCAAACATACCGTTGCCATGACGCAGACTGTAGGTTACTCCTTCATTTTCTATTGTCTTCCAGTTCAGCTCACCGTATGATGCTCCGTACCAGTAGCTGTAATACGTAGATGTGGATGTGCCTATCTGTGCTCCCTGTCCGCTTGAACCATAACCAGTGCCTATTGATGCATATAGCACTGTCGAAAGTGATGACTTCGGATTTATCTGCCAGATGTGCTTCAGCATGGCCACTGGCTTGTTGTAGACATTATATTGAGATGCCTTTTCCTCTCCATTAAGACCCAAACCGTAGGTCGGATTGTAGCGGTAAGCCTGGCCTTTGGGCATATAATTTGCCGCATCTTGCCACCCCTGTATTGACAGACCGTCGCTTGAACTGCGCTTGTAGTGGGTTTGCGGCGCTCCTGTCACCGTAAGTGAGAGCTGATGGTCGTCGGTGAGGCGTTTCGAAATATTCAGGAAGTAATTGTATGCTTCGTACGAAGCTCCTTGGATGTAACCGTCACCGGTTTTGCGGTTGCCTAAAAATGTAATGGCCCATCCATTATCCATCAAACCTGTGGAGAATGATATGCCATAGTTCATTGTGTTGTCATTGCCAAGTCCATACCAGGCTGTTCCTCCTTTCTTTGCATCAAGTCCTTTGGTAATCATGTTGATTGTTCCTCCAAAAGAAGGTGATGAAATCATTGTGGCGCCAAGGCCGCGCTGCACTTGCATCGATGACATCACATCGCCAAGACCACTCCAGTTTGACCAGTAAATGCCGCCCCATTCCATATCATTGACCGGCACACCATTGACCATTGTCGCTGTGTTGGGAGATTTGAAACCACGGATGTTGATTTTGGCATCACCGAAACCACCTCCATCTTTTGTTGCCCACACACCGGGAGTCGTTTTCAATACCTCAGGTAGTTCCTGGTTGCCAAGTTTTGCCTCAAGGTCGCCTGCTGTCACGGCGGATACTGCAACCGGTGTCTTTCTTGAGATAGCCACTGATTGCGTGATAATAACGTCTTGAAGCATGGTGCTTTCTGCGTCAAGCACAATCTTGCCCATGTTGGCCTGTGCCTTCACTGTCTTGTCTTTGTAGCCGACATAGGAAAACTTGAGTTCCTTCGTGTTCTCGGGTACGGACAACTTGAAATTACCGTCGATGTCAGCGGCTGTGGCTACTGCTGTGCCTGGAACGCTGACCGTGGCTCCAATCAGTGGTTCCCCCTGAGAGTCGAAAACGGATCCGCTGCAGACGTAATTTGCCCATAGTGATGTGCAAATCATCATTAGTGCGGATAAGAGAAACAGTCTCTTCATAATGTTGTAATGTTGGTTTATAAAAATGGATTATTATTAGTCGTTATTGTAATTATGTCTTATTGCTATTTTTTTATCGTCAAATCATTGTGTATTGTGCATTGTGCATTTTCAAGGGGTGTGGTTTTGTTTTTCTTCGACTTGATCTTCATCTTATACATGTCAAACCCCTTGCCGAAGACTCCGTTGACCGCTCCCTGCGTGATAAACGCATCGTCGTCGATCCCCTTCACAAGACGCATGATGCCGGGTGCCTCTATCTTCCGGCACCACACCATCAGTATCTTTATCTGTTTTTTGCTATACCATCCCTCACCATCAAGTACCGTCACGCCACGCTTCGCATCGTTGTTGATGGCATCGGCTATCGTCTGCCAGTGATGGCTGAAGATGATAAACTGCACCGCCTGACGGTTGCCTACCACTATCATGTCGGCGCAGTATGATGCCACAAACGTCACCACATAGCCATATACGATAAGCGGGATTCTCGCCTCAAGCCTTTCTCCGAATGTGCCATCAAATGGCAGAAAGATGCTGCTGGTCACTATCACCATGTCAGTAACCACCATGGCACGCCCGATGCTGACGTTGCTCATTTTTGTAACCATCGTCGCCACGATGTCGGTGCCTCCGGTAGATCCGTTGTGGATCAAAACCGTCCCCACTCCCAAACCGCAGATGATTGCTCCCAATATCGCACTCAGCGACATGTCTTCGAGTATTGGATGTCCCAAACCCATAAAAAAGGTCTCTCCTATTCCTATGAATAGGGATATTACTGTCGCTCCAAAGATGGTTCGTATGACGAAGGTTTTCCCTACTATTCGGAAGGCCATCGCAAGCAGCAACAGGTTCAGCATATACTGCGTCACTGCTACCGGGATGGCTTCGTTGGTGGCGAAATATACGAGAGTTCCGACACCCGAAAGACCTCCCATCACTATACGGTGGGGCAATATGAACGCACAAAAACCGAAGGCATACATGAATATGCCTAAAACTATCATAACATAATCAAACACAAGGCTTTTTCGCGATGCGCTGAATCCCAGAATTGTTTTCATACCGCAAAATTACAAAAATTTACTCAATATATCTTAATTTTTTTAATTCTGCAGCCGTTTTTTATGTTAAAATCGGTAAGTTTCTGAGAATTTTTTCATGTTTTGGCCAAAAATTAAGTCCGGCCCGGGAGGAGCCGGGCTGGACTTCTGGTTTGCAACCGCCGGTTGAACGGCTCAACTGTGCTTATTTCATTACTTTTTCGGTGCTGACGGTGCCGTTTTCATAGTAAGTGCGTTTCAGCACCACTCCTAAATTGTCGGCTCTGTTGCTCTTTCTGCCGAAGAGGTCGATATATTCGGTCTTCACTACATTGCCCGAAGCCACTGCTGACACGCCCACGGGGTCGCCGGTGTTGGTGACGGTCACTATCTCGCTCTCGGCGCGCGTGTCGCCATCCTTGTAGACTGCTCTCACTCCGAGGGTCTCCACATCCTGGCGCTTCAGGGCGATGCCATGATAGTCGTCCCAGGCGTAGATGTCGGCGCCTACGTTCAGATCGTAGGGTATATCGGTCAACTCGGTATATCCGGCTTCTGCGAGGTCGGGATATTCCTCCGAGGTGAAGGTGCAGAGTTCGCCGTTGACGTATACGTTGTAGTAGATATTGTCAGAGCGTAGTATCTGGCCTTCGGCGTTGGTGGAGTAGATGTAGAATTCGAAAGAGTAGGAGTATTCGGGGTCGATATAGTCGATTTCGCTCACGAAGATCACTTCCGGGTCGAGCGGAGTGTGATTGCTGATCTCTCCCTGCGAGTAGATGCGGTCTACTGCGTAATACTCGATGGGGTAGGCGGCCGTGTTGCCGCAGTTGAAGATGATGTAGGAATATTCCATTCCTTCCGGTAGCACGGGTCGGAATACGTTCTTCTCCGCGTCGTAGTTCAACACCATCGGATCTGCTATGATGTCGAACGAGATCATGTACTCTTCCCAATCTTCATCGTAGTAGGAATATCCTTCGCCTATCATCATGAAGATATAGCGGCTGTAGTATTTCCCGAGGAACTGGTCGGAGGGTATGGTCAGTGTGTTGGCTTCCTTGTCGAAGGTGGCGGTGATTACGGCGCCGGGAAGGTCTGAGAGGCCCGTGATGTAGGTCACTCCGTCGGCTTCTCCGATGCCGATCGGGCGGAGCACGGTGTGGTCCCAGCCGTTGAGCTCGTCGGCAAGGATATAGGAGTAGTCAAATTCCACTCCTTCGGGCACTTGGTTGGCCTCGGCCTCGAAAGGCAGTAGTGAAAGCTCCATCTCTCCATAGCCCTGCCATACGTCTTCGTATGTCACGCCCAGCATGTAATCACCGTCCATCACATACGCGCCGCTCTCATCTTTCACGAAAGTGATGCTCCGGGTGTCTTGCGCGGGAATGAATGTGCTGATGTAGTCGTCGGGGTCGTAGGGCGATTCCACCTCAGCATATTCGAGTACGTCTACATAGAAATCGTAGCTCTCGTCGTCGATTACCGAAGTGTAGATAGGTTGCGGAAACTCGAAGGTGATGCCGTCGTCGGTAGCCTTCCCCTTGATATATGTGTCCCAGTCGAGCGTGCTGACGGGATTTTTGAGATATACATCCCCTTCGTCGGTCCATACGGCCTCGTAAGCCAGGCCGTAGGCCTCATCCTGGATCACCTGGTCGTAGTAGATGTAGAATGTGAAGGAGTTGCCGAGCATGGTGACAAGTTTGCCATCGGGGGTCTCGGTGATGACGCCGGCCCCTGCTCTTGAAGGCATGCCCTTCCGTATCTGATTGATCGCGGGCGATTCAATCCGGCCCATGTTCTTGGCTTTGGCCGTGGGGACGCCGGGTTTGATGTTGGCTGCGTCTTGACGCGAAACGTTTACTGCCGGAGCAGCCGGCACCGACATGATAATGGCGAGCAACGGGAGTAGAATTTTTTTCATAAGTGTTCGTTTAATAGTGAATATTGCGAAGTTGTCTGGAATAATCCGGCGAAATCTTATTGACTGAAGTTTAAACAACTTCGTTTCAAAACTCTCATCCGCAAAGGTAAGCCTTTTTTATACCATTTTACTTAAACTGGTTTAAGATTTTTTGTAAATGCACTTTTTTTGTTGCATTTTGTGTGCCGTTGTTGCTATTTATGTAGCTCGCATAAATTAACGGTTAAGATTTTCTTGCCGAAAAATACTTTTTCTTGAGTATGCTGAAGTATTCTGAAGTGATTCCAAGATACGATGCTATGATCTTCTGAGTCACCTTCTCAAGAATCACGGGCCTGTATTTGAACATCGCCTCGAAGCGCTGCTGCGCCGTGCCGTTGTTGACGGTGCTTTCTTTCAGTTCATGGCTGTAGAGCTCGCCGTAGGCATTATGGAGCATGAAGATGGCGAAACTGTGGTCGGAAGCCACCGTGGCCCAGAAGTCCTGTTCTGATATGCGGAGTATGACCGACCGGCAGCAGGTCTCTATCTGATAGTAAGATGGAGCGTGCGCCACGAAACTGTGCTTCGACTCGAATATGGTGCCCGGGAGCCCGAACCCGAAGGTGCGTTCCTTGTCGCCGTCGTAGTCCCATACGCGTACGATTCCGTCGAAAAGGATGAAGACGTCGGGGCACGTCTTGTCCATCTCTATCACCACATGCTTCGGCCCGACCTTCATCCATGTCGCTTTGCACAGCAGCGCGTCAAGGCCGGGGCCGTCGGGCAGAAAGCCCACTTCCTCTTTCAGAAGACTTCTCATCTTCTCTATGTCGTTGTCGTCGGGTGTGTGGTTGTGTGCCATGTCTGCAGTCAGTCTTTTTTTTCGCCGGATATGAAGTTGTCTGAACTTATCATGTTGATTTTTTATAATTCATAGATAAATTTAAACAACTTCATTCGTAGATAAGTTTAAACAACTTCGTTTTCAAACCATTCGGTGTAAGCCCGATTGACCCTTCTGATGCCTCCCGGAGTGGGGTAGTTGCCCGAGAAATACCAGTCGCCCGGATGCCCCGGACACGCCTTGTGGAGCCCTTCTATGCTCTGATATATCACTTCGGTATCCATGCCCTCCGACCTCACCATCTCCGCTATCTTTGCCGAGATTTCTTCGTCGGTGAAATGCGCGTAGATGTTCTTCACATGGTTGGTGAGCGGTTCTCCCTCTTTCTTGGCGAGTTCACGCTTGCAGGCAGAGTAGACCGACGCCAACACATATTCCATACCGCGCTGCTTCAGAAGTTCCACTGCTGCCTTGAAGGCTATAAATTCGTCCATCCGGCTCATGTCGATGCCGTAGTAGTCGGGATATCTCACCTGCGGTGAAGATGAAAGCACCACTATCTTCTTGGGATTCAGTCGCCCAAGCATATTGAGAATTGATTGCTTAAGGGTGGTGCCTCTCACTATGGAGTCGTCAATCACTACAAGAGTATCTTTCCCCTCCTTCAGGCATCCGTAGGATATGTCATATACGTGGGCGGCCAAGTCATTCCTCACATCGCCCTCCGCGATGAATGTGCGCAACTTGATGTCCTTGATCGCTGCCTTTTCGATCCTGACTTCCGATGCCATCACTTTTCGGATGGATTCTCGGTTGAGTTTCCCGTCTCCCTGAAGTGCAAGAATTCTTTCAGTCTTATAGTCATTGAGATAGTCTTCCAATCCTTCCACCATGCCGTAGAAGGCAACTTCCGCAGTGTTCGGTATGTAGGAGAATACAGCATCCGACATATTACCCTCGATTGATTCGATGATGCGTGGCACCAACAGACGTCCCAATTCCTTTCGCTCCCGGTAGATGTCGCTGTCGCTGCCGCGCGAGAAATAGATTCTCTCAAAACTGCATTTCGAGTTGGAAATCTGTGGCACAATTCTCTCGATGGTCGGTTCTCCATCAGGTGATATCAGCAATGCCTCGCCAGGTTCAAGTTCATGCACATCGCTTTCCTTCACTCCAAACACTGTCTGTATCTGCGGCCTCTCCGATGTCGCCACTATTATCTCATCGTCGATATAGTAAAAAGCCGGACGTATGCCATTGGGGTCGCGGAATACAAACACATTGCCCGAACCGGTGGCTCCGCATATCACAAAACCTCCGTCCCATTCAGAGGCCACCGCCCGCAAGACATTGCGGATGTCGAGCTCTTTCTCAATGCTTTCGCTCAACTTGTGGTCGTAATATGTCTCGTTGTATTCGTCGCGATATTTGCGGTAAATCCGGTGGTTTTCCTTGTCGAGCGCATACCCAAGCATCTCCAAGAGTATGATGGTGTCGCTGTAGAGACGGGGATGTTGGCCGCGGCTCACTACCGACTTGAATAGCTCATCGACGTTGGTCATGTTGAAGTTGCCACACATCAGGAGGTTGCGGCTCCTCCAGTTGTTGCGCCTCAGGAATGGGTGCACATACGACATGCCGCTCTTCCCGGTAGTGGAATAGCGCAGATGCCCCATGTTGATTTCCCCTATCATCGGTGCTATGGTTCTCGCCTCCTCGGATGTCATGTCCTCAAGACCGGCCTTCGTAAGATCCTTGCCTATACGGTTGAAAATCTCCTGGATGGCCTGAGGTCCCAATTCGCGCTCGCGCCATATGTACTCATGCCCGGGACCTGCAGTCAGATTGACCACTCCTACTCCCGCCCCCTCTTGCCCTCTGTTGTGCTGCTTCTCCATCAGGAGATACAGTTTGTTGAGGGCATAAGCGTATGTCCCGTATTTTTCTTTATAATATTCTATCGGTTTGCGAAGTCTTATCATCGCTATCCCGCATTCATGCTTCAATAATTCCATCTTGTATCTGTCTTGTTTAGAGTTTATGGTTTAGGTTTTAGACCATTTGCATGATTTTCAGACTCAACTTGCCAATAAACTAAACTCTAAACCCTAAACCCTAAACTCTAAACCCTAAACTCTAAACTCTAAACCCTAAACTCTAAACACTAAACACTAAACTCTAAACCCTAATCTGTAACCCCTAAACATTTACTTAAACTTATGATCGCAATATCTGCACCTCAACGATCCATCTGCCGCACGATACGCACGTCGCGGCGACAACTCATTGCGCGTGATGCACTTCTTGTTCTCGCATCTCAGGTTGTCGGGCACATCTACTTCCTCCTGTTCGGGCATCTTGTGAGCTGGGTCATCTTTCCAATCAAGCAGACTGCTTATGAGTGCCATCCTGACAAACTTGCCATTCTCAACCTGACGGAAATAGGCCGCCCTCGGGTCTGAATCAACTTCCTCAAGTATCTCGTTGACGCGGGGCAGCGGATGAAGAACTGCCATCTTTTCCTTCGCAAGTGCCATTTTGGCATTGTCAAGTACAAATGAATCCTTCACTGCCTCATACTCATCCTCATCGAGGAAGCGCTCTTTCTGCACCCTTGTCATATAAAGCACATCAAGTTCCTGCATAGCTTCCTCGAGCGTGTCAACCTCCTTGTATTCCAGTCCAAGTCGGTCGCATACATCCTGCTTGATGTAGTCCGGAAGACGGAGCTGTGGCGGTGCTATCAACACAATCTTGATTCCATTTTGGCGGGAGAGTGCCTTGATCAGACTGTGTACTGTGCGTCCGAATCGAAGGTCGCCGCAGAAGCCGATGGTGAGATTGTCAAGTCTTCCAAGTTCGCGGGTGATTGTCAGAAGGTCGGTCAGGGTCTGCGTGGGATGCGCGTGGCTGCCGTCGCCGGCATTGATGATGGGCACACGGCTTACTTCGGTTGCCGCCAACTGTGCTCCCTCTATGTGATGGCGCATGGCGATGATGTCGGCAAAGTTCTCTACCACTCTCACCGTGTCCCTCACTGTCTCACCCTTGCTAACGCTGCTGCTTGCTGCATCTGCAAAACCAAGCACATTACCGCCAAGCTCCATCATGGCTGCAGTGAAACTCAGTCGCGTGCGCGTCGATGGTTCATAAAATAGTGTCGCAAGTTTCTTCCCCTTGCATTTCTCTGAATATTTCTCTCGGTGCCCGATGATGTCGAGCGCAAGGTTTATTATCGACATGGTCTCATCCACTGTGAGATCCGTCGGATCTATCAAGTGCTTCATTTCTTATGATGTTATTGTTTAGAGTTTAGAGTTTAGAGTTTAGTCCTTAAGTCATGTTTCAGACAAAATAACCCCCATCAACCTATAAACCCATCAACCTATAAACTTTAAGCGTTCATCCAGGAAGTGTCGCTCGGATTATCCCTGAATTTCAATATCCTGTTTTTCCATACAGGCTCAATATATCCCTCTTCGGCTGCCACTTCAACCAATGTGTCAAGGTTCGACAGCGAGTGGTTGGTCACGTTTGCCGCTGCAAGTCTCTCCGTCGCCTTCTGCATTCCGTAGGTGAAGATCGACACGATGCCAAGCACTTCCGCTCCCTCTTCGCGCAATGCTTCAACTACCTCTATGCAACTGCCTCCCGTGGAGATGAGGTCTTCTACCACCACCACTTTCGTGCCGGGCTCGCATTTCCCCTCGATGCGGTTGCCACGTCCGTGGTCTTTTGCTCCCCCTCTCACGTAGCCCATCGGTTTGTTGAGAAGCCACGCTGTGATGGCGGCGTGTGCTATGCCGGCAGTTGATGTCCCCATCAGCGATTCTGCCTCAGGATAATGTTTGGTTATGAGGGCTGCAAGACCTTCCTCAATGTCTTTTCTCACTTCCGGGTAGGAGAGTGTCAGACGGTTGTCGCAATACATCGGACTCTTGATTCCCGATGCCCATGTAAAGAGGTTCTCCGGACGCAAAAACACCGCGCCAACACTCAGCAAATCCTTAGCTATCTTCCTTTCCATATTATTATCTTTTTAGTCAAAATGTCAAGATGTCAAGATGTCAATTCTCAATTTTCAATTTTCAATTTTCAATTCCCAATTCCCAATTCCCAATTATCCAAGGAATTCCTCACGGCATCTCATATATGCCGCCAGCGGGTCTTCCGCTTTCGTTATCGGTCTGCCTACTACTATATAGTCCGACCCTATCTCCCTTGCCTTCGCCGGCGTCATGACCCGTACCTGGTCGTCTGCCGCTGAATCCGCAAATCGTATTCCAGGTGTCACTGTGATGAATCCATTGCCACATGCCTCTTTCACGATGGATGCCTCCCTCGGGCTGCATACCACTCCGTCGAGTCCTGACTTCTGCGCTGTCTTCGCATAACTTGCCACCACGCTGTCAACCTCTCCCGGAATAAGGATATCCTCATTCATCAGTTCCTTGCTGGTCGACGTAAGCATGGTCACGGCTATAAGCAATGGCCGTGTGCCGTCCGGGCGTGTCAGTCCCTCAATCGCTGCCTCCATCATCTTGTGACCGCCGAAGGCATGTAGGTTGGTCATGTCCACGTCAAGATGTGACAACACCGACATCGCACTCTTCACTGTGTTGGGGATGTCGCAGAGTTTCAGGTCGAGGAATATCTTGTGCCCACGCTTCTTTATCTCGCGGATTATCTCCGGGCCGGCTGCATAAAACAGCTCCATACCTATCTTGACATATGGACGGGTCTCTCCGAAGCGGTCAAGAAATTCCAATGTGGCTTCCATCGACGGGAAGTCGCATGCTATGATCACATCTTTTGCCATGATATACCAATAATTTCTTTTATATTGTTGATTCTAAGTTTTCTCAATACCTCTGGCAGTTCCTCTGTGATTCGTTTTCCTGCCGTCGGATCCACAAGGTTGACCGATCCTATCTGCACAGCACTTGCGCCGGCCATCATCATTTCCACCACCTCCTCTGCGTTGGAGACCCCTCCGCATCCTATCACGGGTATCTTTACCGCCTGCGACACCTGATATACCATCCTTACTGCCACTGGAAATACTGCCGGACCGGAAAATCCTCCCATTCTGTTGGCTATCACCGGACTTCCCGTGTTGATGTTGATGCGCATCCCAAGCAATGTGTTGATCAGTGTCAGTCCGTCGGCTCCGGCTTCCTCGCATGCCTTGGCTATAGACACGATGTCGGTCACATTGGGCGATAGTTTGATGAATACCGGTTTCTTGACCGCCTCTTTCACTGCTTTGGTCACTGCCGCTGCCTGTTCCGCCGATGTGCCGAATGCCATGCCTCCGTTGTGAACATTGGGGCAACTGACATTAACCTCAATTATATCCACCTCCTCGCATGCATCTGCCTTTTTGCATGACTCCACATATTCCTCTATTGAGAAACCGCTGACATTGGCGATGATACATCCGGAGTATATCTTCCGCAATTCCGGCACATCTTTCGAATAAACCTCCTCTGCACCGGGATTCTGCAGCCCAACACTATTTATCATTCCGTCGGGTGTTTCCGCTATTCGTGGGGTCGGATTGCCAAGGCGCGGGTGCAGGGTAGTACCCTTTATCGAGATTCCTCCAAGCACATTCAGGTCATATATTCCGGCAAACTCCTGTCCGAAACCGAAAGTGCCGCTTGCTGGTATCACCGGATTATTCAGTTTTATTCCGCAAAGTTCTGTCTCAATATTGGGTTCTTTTGTCAGTTTTCTGTCGCGGGGGAGGGAAGGCTCTGGTGTCTGGTTGCCCTTATATGCTTCCATAAGGGTGGCATCAAATACCGGGCCATCTTTGCACACCCGCTTCGGTCCCCATGGCGTCTCTATTGTGCAACCCATGCAGGCCCCGAATCCGCATCCCATCCTTTCCTCCATGCTCACCTCGCCGCAATTGCAGTCCAGCTCTTTGCCGAGTGCTTTTAGCATCGGCAGTGGGCCGCAGGCATACCAGAAGTCGAAACCTTGCATCTCCGGCAGCCGGATGGCATCAGTCACGAATCCTTTCACGTCGGCTTTCCCATCAAATGTGGCTACTCTCACATCGGCTCCAAGTTTTCGGAACTCCTCTGCATAAAAGACTTCTTCCGCTGTGTTGAATCCGAGTGCCACCTTCACTTTCTTTCCCTCCTCCAAAAGTTTTCTCGCAAGTAGATAAAGCGGTGGCACCCCGACTCCGCCGCCTGCAAGCAGTGCGCAGTCTTTTGTGCGAGACGTGTCGAAGCCATTGCCGAGGGCTGTCAGCAGGTCTATCTCCATTCCGGGTCCCATCTTTGCCATGGCCTCTGTGCCTTTGCCCACGACCTTGAAGATGAGGGTCATTCTGTTTCCCTCGATATTGCAGACTGATATAGGGCGTCTGAGATAAAGCCCCGGTATGGAAACCTCCACAAACTGCCCCGGACGTGTGAACCCTGCGCAGTCCCCACGCAGTGTCATTTCATAGACACTCTCCGTCAGCCTCTCTATTCTCGTTATCTCAAACTTCATCATCCATATAATTCTCAATTCTTAATTCTCAATTCTCAATTATCTCGAGATCATTCCGGTCCCTTTTCTGCCGTACTTGGCATCGATTGTCGATACTCCCATCGTAATCTCCTCAAGCACATCAAGTAGCACTCTCACTGTCTCAAGGGCTGTGAAGATGGTCACATTGTTCTCAATCGCCGCGCGTCGGATCTCGTATCCGTCAAGGCGTGTATTGTGCTGGTTGACATCGATTGTGTTGATTACGTACGACACATGTCCCTGTCTAAGGGATTTCTCAATGTCGGAGCTTCCTTCGCTAAACTTACCCATTACCCGGCATCGTATGCCATGCTGCTTCAGGAACATCGCTGTGCCTCTGGTCGCCTCCACGTTGAAGCCCAAGTTGTAGAACCTCTTGATCAATGGAAGTGCCTTCTCCTTGTCGTCATTGGATATCGTCACAAGAAGTGTGCCATAATTGAGCACCTGCATTCCCGATGCCTGTAGCGACTTGTAGAGGGCGCGGGTCAACATGTCGTCATATCCTATGGCCTCGCCGGTCGATTTCATTTCGGGAGATAGATAAGAATCAACCCCTTTTATCTTGGAGAATGAGAACGCCGGGGTCTTCACAAACCATCTCTTGCGGTCGGGATGCAATGTCTCGGTATAGCCCATGCTCTTCAGCGTCTCTCCGAGCATCACTCTCGATGCTATCTTCGCCATCGGTACTCCGGTGGACTTCGATAGGAAAGGCACTGTTCGCGAACTGCGGGGATTCACCTCTATCACATAAACATTGTCGTTCTTATCGACGATAAACTGTATGTTGTAAAGTCCAACAATGCCGATTGCCAATCCAAGTTTAACGGTGTAATCCACAATGGTTTTCCTTACGTTTTCGCTCACGCTAAAGGTGGGATATACAGAGATGGAGTCGCCGGAGTGAATTCCCGTCTTTTCCACATGCTCCATGATGCCGGGTATCAGCACGTCTTTGCCATCGCAGATGGCATCAACCTCCAATTCCTTGCCCATGATGTATTTGTCCACCAGTACGGGTGAGTTGTCGGATATATCCACCGCATTCTGGAGATAGTGGCGGAGTGCCTGTTCGTTGCCGACAATTTGCATCGCCCTCCCTCCAAGCACAAAGCTCGGGCGCACAAGCACCGGATATCCGATTCTCTCGGCTGCCTTTACTCCACTTTCTATGTCGGTTACGGCTTCTGCCTGCGGCTGGGGAATTCCGGTTTCGCGCATGATCCTCTCGAAATGCTTGCGGTCTTCTGCCTTGTCGATGGCCTCAATGCCGGTGCCGATTATCTTAACCCCTCTTTTCGCAAGTGGAGCGGCAAGGTTGATGGCGGTCTGCCCTCCGAGTGTCACGATGACTCCGTCAGGATTCTCGAGGTCTATGACATTCATGACATCCTCCACAGTCAGAGGCTCGAAATAAAGTTTGTCGGAGATGCTGTAGTCTGTAGATACTGTCTCCGGGTTGTTGTTGATGATGATTGCCTCGTAGCCCTGTTCGCGGATGGTCTTGATGGCATGCACTGTGGAATAGTCAAACTCCACTCCCTGACCGATGCGGATAGGACCGCTGCCTAAAACAAGTATCTTCTTGCGGTCGCTTACTATCGACTCGTTCTCATCTTCGTAGGTCGAGTAGAAGTATGGCACATAGGAGTCAAACTCTCCCGAGCAGGTGTCGATCATCTTATACACTGGCACTATACCCATCTCTTTCCGGAGATTGCAAACCTCCTCTTCCGTCATATTGCAAAATCCTCCGATCACCTTGTCGGTAAATCCCATTCGTTTTGCCTGTCGCAGGAGTTCCTTGTCAAGTCTCTTTGCCTCGTTCAGCTCACGCTCCATCTTTATGATGTTGTTGATCTTTTCAAGGAAGAGCAGGTCTATTCCAGTGCGGTCGAAGATGTGCCAGAGTGCCACATCGCGGCGTAGCAGTGTTGCAATGGCAAGTAGCCTGTCGTCACGCCCTTCCTTTATATACGATAGGATATCCTCCGTAGTCATGCCATCGAATTTCTTAGAGTATAGGTGGTTGGCTCCCGCTTCAAGCGACCTGATTCCTTTCAGAAGCGACTCCTCGAAGGTGCGCCCTACGCTCATAATCTCTCCGGTGGCTTTCATCTGCGTGCCAAGCACGTTGGATGCCTCGCTGAATTTGTCGAATGGGAAACGGGCTATCTTCGTGACTATATAGTCGAGTGCCGGCTCAAAACTTGCCGGGGTGTTGGCTATCTGAATCTCATCGAGGGTCATCCCCACGGCTATCTTTGCACTCACTCGCGCTATCGGATAGCCTGTCGCTTTGGATGCCAGTGCTGAACTTCTCGACACTCGGGGGTTGACCTCAATGATGTAGTAGTTGAACGACAATGGGTCAAGTGCAAACTGCACGTTGCATCCACCTTCTATCTTCAATGCCCGTATAAGTTTCAATGCTGAGTCGCGTAGCAGCTGATATTCCTTGTTGGTGAGCGTCTGGCTCGGTGCCACCACCACTGAGTCACCGGTGTGTACTCCCACCGGATCCACATTCTCCATGTTGCAGATGGTGATGGCGGTGTCGTTGCTGTCGCGCATCACCTCATATTCGATTTCCTTATATCCCTTGATGGATTTCTCCACAAGTACCTGATGCACCGGTGATAGCGCAAGTGCATTGCGCATCAGTTCCCGTAGCTCTGCTTCGTTGTCGGCAAAGCCACCGCCTGTACCGCCTAATGTGAATGCGGGGCGTAGCACTACCGGATATCCAATCTCGGCTGCTACTTTCACAGATTCGTCAATGCTGTTTACGATTTCCGACGGTAGCACCGGTTCTCCAAGACTGATACAGAGTTCCTTGAAAAGCTCACGATCTTCCGCTTGTTCTATGCTCTTGAATGATGTGCCGAGTATCTCTACTCCACATTCCTCAAGGATGCCTTTCTTGGCGAGTTGCACCGCAAGGTTGAGGCCGGTCTGTCCGCCAAGTCCAGGCACTATCGCATCCGGACGCTCGAAACGGATGATCTTTGCCACATACTCCAGTTTCAGGGGTTCCATATAGACCTTGTCGGCAATGTCGGTGTCGGTCATGATGGTCGCGGGGTTGGAATTCACAAGTACCACCTCATAACCCTCTTCACGCAGTGCAAGGCAGGCCTGCGTGCCCGCATAGTCAAATTCGGCTGCCTGTCCGATGACAATCGGGCCGGACCCAATCACCATCACTTTCTTTATGTCTGTTCTCTTAGGCATTTCTCACCTCCATTTCTTTCTTATGCTCCTCCATGTCCTTTATAAAGATGTCAAAGAGATATCCGCTGTCTTGTGGCCCCGGCGCACTCTCCGGATGATATTGCACCGAGAAGATGCGGTCTTTCGCATTCCTTACCCCTTCCACCGTGTGGTCGAGCAAATTGATATGCGTCACGGTCAAATCTGTTCCTACCACCGATTCCGGTCTCACCGCATAGTTGTGGTTTTGCGATGTAATCTCGATTTTCCCGTTCAGCAGATTCTTCACCGGATGGTTGCCGCCTCTGTGTCCGAATTTCAATTTATATGTCTCCGCTCCGTAGGCAAGCGAGATGATCTGATGTCCGAGGCAGATGCCGAAAATAGGAAGTTTCCCCTTCAGCTTGTTGACAAGGTCACGCACTTCCGGCACATCCTGGGGGTCGCCCGGTCCGTTGGAGATGAATATGCCGTCTGGCTTGAACGCCATAATCTGCTCCGCGTCCATGTCAAATGGTACGATAATTACGTTGCAACCTCTTGCATTGAGTGAGCGGATGATGTTGTATTTTATGCCGCAGTCGACTGCCACTACGTTGAATTTCTGGTTGGGGGTGCGGGAGAACCAACGTTTTTTGCAACTTACCTTTGCCACAACCTTATGGTCCACAGGTGTTGTCGCTATCAGATTGAATGCTTCTTCACTTGGCGTGTCGATCGCTACTATGGCTGCCCTCATGCATCCTTCGTCGCGGATCACCCTTGTCAGTTTCCTTGTGTCTATGCCACTGATTGCCGGAATGTTGGCATCCTCGAGTGTCTCCGTCATCGTCTTGGTGTAGCGGAAGTTGGAGGGCGTCTCGCAACATTCTCTCATCACCATGGCCCCTATTGTCGGCGATTTTGTCTCG
Organism: uncultured Sangeribacter sp.; assembly: GCA_964388725.1. Lineage (GTDB taxonomy): Bacteria > Bacteroidota > Bacteroidia > Bacteroidales > Muribaculaceae > Lepagella. The sequence continues at coordinate 17,971 of CAYMBR010000018.1, forward strand.
AAGTCATCATCGGTGATGCCGTAGTTGCCCATCAACGGATATGTCATCACCACAATCTGATTCGTATAGGAGGGGTCCGAGAGAATCTCCTGGTAGCCTACCATCGAGGTGTTGAATACAACCTCCCCTACGATGCTTCTATGCGCACCGCAGCTGTAGCCCGGAAATTCCATCCCGTTTTCCAATACAAGTTTTACATCAGCATCTTTCATTGCTTTCTTTTACCGTGTATATTATTTACCGTGTATATTATTGTGCATTGTGAATAGTGCTTTGTGCATTATTCATAGAGCTTAAATAATCTCCCCTGATAGATTAGCGTGTCCGGTTTTCCCGTCAGCTCGCACCCCTCAAATGGTGTCGCTTTGCCCATCGACGCAAACTCCTCTGGATCCACCGTCCATTCTTCTTCCAGATTGAATGTCGCAAAATTGGCTTCTCCTTCCACCTCCAGCCGGAATATACGGCGCGGATTGAAACTCATCAGCTCAAGCAATCTCTCAAGTGTGATTATCCCGGTCTTCACTAAATATGTGTAGCATACTCCAAAGGATGTCTCCAGTCCTACCACTCCCATTGCGCTCCCTTTAAGCCCTCTCGATTTCTCGTCGGCTGTGTGGGGGGCATGGTCGGTGGCTATGCAGTCGATTGTGCCATCCTTGATTCCCTCTATAAGTGCCTCCCTGTCTGACAAACTTCGGATGGGTGGATTCATTTTGAAGCGCCCCTCATCTTTGAGGTCTTCATCCGTAAACACAAGATAGTGAGGCCCGGTCTCGCAGGTTACTTTCACCCCGCGTTTCTTTGCCTGGCGGATAAGTTCGACACTCTCTTTTGTCGATATGTGGCAGACGTGGTAGCGGCATCCGGTCTCTTCCGCAAGTTTCAGGTCCCTTTCTATCGGCCCCCATTCGCTTTCCGAACAGATTCCTTTGTGGCCGTTGGCTTTCGCATAATCTCCGTCGTGGATATAGCCTCCGTTTAGCAGACTGTTGTCCTCGCAGTGTGCTGCTATGATGACATCAAGTTCGGCCGCCTTTTGCATTGCCTTGCGCATCATTTCCTCATCCTGAACTCCACTTCCGTCGTCGGAAAAGGCAACTGCCAAATTCTTTAGTGCCTTCATATCGACGAGTTCCCGCCCCTTCCTTTCAAGTGTGATTGAGGCATAGGGTAGCACCTGGATGATTGCGTCTTTCCTGATATGTCTCAGCTCCTCTTCGATATGCTCCGGTGTGTCGGGTGTAGGATTGAGATTGGGCATTGCGCAGACTGTCGTAAAACCGCCTTTGGCAGCGGCAACGCTGCCTGTTGCTATTGTCTCCTTTGCCTCGAATCCGGGTTGGCGGAAATGCACGTGTACGTCAGCAAGTCCGTAGGTGACGAGTTTACCCCGTATGTCGAAGTTGGTAACTCCTTCGCTCGGAATTTCACCACGATTGGTGATTCTGCTGATTTTTCCATCACAAACCTCGATGTCGGCCGGCCTGATTCCATCGGTGTCTGCCCATACACCTCCGCGCAGTATATACCGCTCCGGTAGTTTATATGTCTGTATGTCTGCGTTAGTCATTGTTGCGTAATTGTCTGTAAAACTCATTGTTTCAAAGGAATCAGCTCTTGTATTATACAAAAAACACGCATCCCCATAAAGGGGTGCGTGTCCGCTACAGCAGCTTTGCTATATGTTGACGTTGTATATGTGACATCTTCCGTTCCATATCGGTGCAAAATTACAACTTTTTCCCGACATCCACAACTTTTTCCCATATTTTTTTCTTAAGTGTTTTTTTACTGCTTGCGGTTAGTTGGTTTTAGTAATGTCGGAGATATCTGGTTCTGTTTTCCGCCATGTTGGCGGAAGTGCTGTATTCGTAAGGCTATCCCCAGAATAAATACGCTATGAATATAGCGGCTATTGCCCCGGTGATATCTGCCAAAAGGGCATAACTGGCCGCATATCTGGTCTTCATTACTCCCACCGATCCGAAATATACTGCCAATATATAGAATGTCGTGTCTGTGCTCCCCCTTACTACGGCCGCCAATTTGCTCACAAATGCATCCGCACCTTCCGCTTTCATCACATCAAGCATCATCGCGCAACTTCCACTGCCGCTCAGCGGCTTCATCAGCATCGTCGGCAATGCTCCTACCCATTCCGTGTCTATCCCGACACTCCCCAATAATGATGCCACGGCATTGGTGGCCGCATCCAATGCTCCTGATGCCCGGAACATACCGATGGCAACAAGTATCGCCACAAGATATGGGATGATTCCTACCGCTGTCTTGAATCCTTCCTTTGCACCCTCTATAAAACAGTCATATACATTCAGTTTCTTTCGTATGCCGGCAAGTAGAAATGCTATAATGACGCTGAAGAGGAGAAAATTCGCCCCAAACGTGGAATATTTCTCCACGGCTTCGGCCGTCATGGTGGAAAACCACCATGCAATTCCTCCCACTGCCAGTGCTATCCCTCCGATCCAACTGCAAAGCACGCCATCAATCCTGATTCGTTGCTTTATGCAAAGCGCTATCATCCCTACAAGGGTGGCAATGGCAGTGGCAAGAAGTATTGGGATAAAAATATCGGTGGGATTCGATGCCCCGCCCTGGGCGCGATACATCATTATGCTTACCGGTATCAGGCATAGTCCGCTGCTGTTGAGCACCAAAAACATTATCATCGCATCCGTCGCGGTGTCTTTCTGCTTGTTGAGTGTCTGCATCTCCTGCATTGCCCTAAGCCCCATGGGTGTGGCGGCGTTGTCAAGTCCCAGCATATTGGCAGAGAGATTCATGAAGATGGCTCCCATGGCCGGATGATCTTTCGGTATGCCGGGAAATAACCGTGAGAAAAAGGGTTGCACAATACGTGCCATGGCTGTCGTAACCCCGGCTCGCTCCCCGATTTTCATGATGCCCATCCATAACGACAGCACCCCGGTCAGCCCCAACGAAATCTCAAACGCAAAGGCTGCCTGGCTGAACGAGGCGTTCATGATGTCGCTCCATATCGCTGTCTCTCCGGTGGCAACTGTCGTACCAATTGCCATCAGAAACGCAATGACTAAGAATGCTATCCAAATATAATTCAGTATCATAAAATCCCAACTCGCTTTTATGCTCGCATCATTTTATTGCGCATTGTGCATTGTGCATTGTGCATTGTGCATTGTGCATTGTGCATTTGTATTAATTCCTCTGTTCACGATAATATGCCGGTTTGCCATTCCCGATATCACCGACATTTCATGGCTGACAAGGATTATGGTGTGGTCTCTTGCCAATTCCTTCATCATCGAGTATATTTGCTGCTCGAAGTCTTTATCCACATAACTGAGCGGTTCGTCGAGCACTATCACTTCCGGTTTCGACACAAGAGCCCTCGCCAATAGTGTTCTCTGCAATTGTCCTCCTGATAATGCTCCGATTGGTTGACTAAGTATGCCCAATACTCCACATTTCTCCACTACCTGCATGAAATCCTTCTCATCTTTCTCGCTCTTTCTGTGGAAGAGTCTGGTGATTTGTCCCGAACGTATCACTTCTGATACTGTTATCGGAAATTTGGTGTCGATGTTGCTCTTCTGTGGCAGATATCCGATGCGAAGCCGCTTTGTAGGAAGACCCTCCTTGTCATAATAAATCACTTCTCCGGATTTCGGTTTAAGCAGCCGCAAGATGATTCTGAGCAGCGTGGTTTTTCCCCCTCCGTTTGGTCCGGTGATGGCCACAAAATCTCCCCTGTCGATTGTAAGTGATTCGTTGGCAAGGATATTCTCCCTGTCATATCTGACTGTGATGTCGTTAATCTCTATCAATTTCATGGGATATGCGCATTAGGTCGTCAAGCCATGACTGGGAGTTGAGCGAAATCTGGATGGTATCTGCGCCAAGTTGTCGCGCTATGTCGTAATCTGATGAATAGGCATGCTCTTTTTCCACTATCATCACTCGCGGTTGGAGTTTTTCTGCCTCCTCAATTCTCTCCTTCAGTTGTTTTGGGGATGTCTCTTTCCCAACATCATTCAGAGCAATTTCTTTCACTCCATAGTCTCTTGAATAGTATTCCAGCGAGGGATGCCTTATGACGAATGGCTTGCCGCTGATTTTCATCCTCGAGATTGAGTCGTCAAGTGCTTTCAGCCGGGCTATTAGCCTTGACTCGTTTTGTCGGAAATGTTCTATTTTATCTGGATAGGTGGCTGCAAGTGTATTGGCTATAGTCTCTGCTATTTTTATGCAGTTTTTAATTGAGGCCAGTAGGTGTGGGTCAAAACTGTCGGAATGTTCGTCGCCGTAAATGGTGCCGTGCGAACCAAATATCTTTTCTACTGCCGTTCCGCTGTTGATGATTTTCAGGTCTGGGAAATTCTTTGAAATGTTGTCGGTCAGGGCCTGTTCAAATCCCCGGGTGCCAAGCGTGAAATATACTGTGGCCTTTCCTAAGCTTTTCATCGTTGAGATTGATGGCTGGTATGTCTCCGGGTCGCTTCCTGATGGCAGTAGCGTGACAATGTCAAAGTCGTCCCCGGCAATCTCTTTTGCAAGGACTGCCTGGGGCTCCAAACTTACAGCGATTGCATCGCGACCATCTTCCCGGTCCGCGACGCAACCACCCATCATAAGCATCACGCCAATAAAGCAGATATGTCTAAATATATCCAGTCTCAATTCTCAATTCTCAATTAAGATCATATTTTCCTTATCCCCATAATCTCTCTCACCTCTTTCAAGGTCTTCGCCGCATATTCGCGTGCTCGTTCCGCTCCATGTGCCACTATCTTCGAGAGATATTCGTCGTTGTCGCGGATGTCAAGTATCCGTTGGCGGATGGGAAGTGTCACTTTCAGCATGTCCTCGGCGAGTTGCTTCTTCAGGTCGCCATAGCGGATGCTGCAGTCGGCGTATGCTTTCCGGAAGTGGTCGGTGGTATCTTTGCCACTTACGAGATCCATCAGCGTGAAGAGATTTTCAACCGGCTGCGATACCGGTGAGTCCGGTTCTGTAGGACCGGCGTCTGTAACCGCCCGCATCACTTTCTTGCGGAGCGTCTTCTCATCATCAATCAGATAGATGCAGTTGCCTTCGCTCTTGCCCATTTTGCCGCTGCCATCGAGTCCAGGCACCTTTATTGCCTCTCCGCCAAAGTTGAAGTTGACCGGCTCGTGGAAATAATTCACTCCATAGAAAGAGTTGAAGCGGCGTCCGAAGCGGCGCGTCAGTTCAAGATGCTGCTCCTGGTCTTTGCCCACCGGCACATAGTCGGCATGGTGGATGAGGATATCGACTGCCATGAGGGTGGGGTAGGTGAGGAGTCCGGCATTCACGCGGACATTGTTGTTTTGGTTGCCGATGATCTCTTTCTCTATTTCATCACTTTCTGACGTGATGCCAAGTGCCTTTCTTGCTTTGTCTTTGAAAGATGCTGTGCGCATCAGTTCTCCAATACCCACATGCATATTCAGCAGAAGATACATCTCCGAGATTTCCGGTATGTCGCTCTGCACGTAGAGTATGTTCTTTTCCGGATCAAGACCGGCCGCAAGATATTCGGCAAGTATCTGTTTCACACTTTCGTGGAGTGCTTTCGGGTCTGGATTCGTCGTAAGGGCGTGGAGGTCGGCTATGAAGTAGCGGCTGTCATAGTCGTCCTGCATCTTCACGAATTTCTGAAGTGCTCCGTAGTAGTTGCCAAGGTGAAGGTTGCCGGTGGAGCGTATGCCGCTGAGTACAATCTTTTTGCTTCCGTCCGGACGCAGGTTGGTTTGCTCTGCTGTTGCTGTTGCTTGCTCTGTGTTTGCTGTTGTGGTATTGTCAGAATTCATAGTAGTGATGTTTCAGAACTCTCGGTTATATTTTTTGTAAAAACTCAAATTTATTTGTAAAACTCAAATTTTATCATTTTTATGCAAAATTAATCATTATTCCGCATTTTAGCAAAAAAATTATCGGCGAGGTGCTGTCAAACTACCGAAATTTATGTAATTTTACATGATGATAATTTCAGTATTTCTATACCATCGTCACTTCTATTCATATATAGATCGGAATCTACAACATAAAGCGGATTGAAATATTCCTGCTGTGAGTCGACATAAGTACGGGATGTATGTGCAAGCTTATCATATACCGTTATGTATAGCTTCTTGTTGAAATTTGTTCCAACCACGAGCCATTGATCGTTCTCGGCGAATCCCTTGATGTGGATCGGGAAATTCCTGAACTTCTGAGCCCAGTCATTTCCCTGAAACTGCTCTACAATTTTCTCATTCGACGGCCATTTTCCCATGAAGTCCAGTTCATAAATCAATTTAGCCTTACCTTTACGGAGTTCATATATATAAGGCTCTATAGATGGAAGGTATCGCAGTTCTCCATTTTCAAGCTTTATAATACTCATCAGCTGAGCAATTGTCATACCTTTAAGATGATCCGGTACAGTCAAGACAGTTGTAGGATTATTCTCCTCATCTTTCTTCCAACTCAGCTTCTCATCCCCGTATTGCTGATTGGAAAAATCTATCCAAATACCTCCATCTTGATCTTTGATTGCAGAAATGACATCCATGGATAAGTCGATTTTATGCTTAAACCTGCCATCTTTGGTGAAGCTAATAAGTTTCTTGGCTGCAAAATCAAAAACATTTATTTCAGAATCTGTGACAGTCAGGTTCATGGGAGATACAATATCTTCAGGACCTGAACCATTGTTGCAATATGCAAACATCTGTGTACCGTCTTTAAGATAAGCATAAAGACCAGGGTTCTTAGCGGGATCCACTACAAATACAGTATCACCTTTGACTGTGATCTGCTGAATACCACCTGGGAAATTGTCAGTATCCGTATCAAATCTTATGATTTCTTTTCTTTTAAGATCGGCAGAAATTTCGGATGCATTGTCAAAGTCAATATTTACAATACGCACTTCCTGATCTGATGTAGAAGTTGCTACATCGTCATTCGAAGCTTCTTTAGATTTGTTAATACATCCCACCATCAGTACAGTCAGGAGAAGCACCAATGGGTAAGAAAGATTTATCTTTTTCATATTACGTGATCTTCGTGGCTTGATTATGCTCATGCCACGAAGGATTGAAGTTCATCTTTGATTTATCATCCACAACATTTTAATTGACCTTTGCCGGCACAGTTACATCCCCATCCCCAGGAATATTCAATGGGAGTTACGTACATAAATCCCTCCACTTCTCCCTGAGAGAGTGCCTCGACATTAGCGATGGTAAGAGGCGTTTGTCCTGTTGTCCTGGATTCTGAGATACCGACGAGGCCAGCTGCTGCAGCTATCGCCGCGACGCCTAAGATTTTGAGTTTTGTTTTCATTTTGTTGTTTGTTTTGATTCGACTGACATTTGCAACTGTCAGGCGAAAGGGTTACTGTATTATGTTTCCGAAAACATTTATTACTAAGGGATATTCGAAGTCCTTAAGGTACACGTGGACGGTGCGTTCGAAATTACCGAAAATTGTGTCACCAGAGAAAGCGAGCATGGCCTTCACCTTGGATTCAGAAGGAATGACCCCGTCAGGAATAGTCAGGGTCGTGCATTCACACGAGGAGGTTATCTTACGAATTTTTACCGCCTCCTCGCCTAGATTACTGAAGAGTACAGTCTTTGTGGCCCTTTCTCGTGGACGTAGATGGCCCATGTCTATCATATTTGGCTCGACTGTCACCTGAGCGATTTCATCCGAGGAAAACACTGTCTTACCGGAAATGATTTCCTTGTACATCCTCTCAATTTCGGGAGAGTATACGGGACTTCCGATCGACATCACTTTCCTGTCTTTATCCAGAAGAAATGTCTGCAAGGCAACTTTGTCGGGTAATGTGTACTTTTGGACCATAAAGTGGTCCGTGTCTACACATATTGGGTATTCGAATCCATATCTTTTGACAAGATATTTGAGATCGTGGCTGTCGGCACCATCGACTACCATAATGAAGTGTACATCGCCGTTTGAGATGGAATCCAGACAGTTTAGGAATTCTTGCCATACCTGCAATTTCATCTTGCAGCCTGTACAGCCCACGCTGTCTACATAAGTGAATATAGTGAAGTCTGCATCCGAAAGATCGATGGTGTCTCCAGTCAGAAAGTCGGTCATGACTTCGGGAAACACAATCTTCCTTCCATGCCATGCCTCTACAATCTCGGCCATACGGTCTTTGTCAGACTTGCATGCGACAAGTGCGAGCAATGTAGCCAAGAATATGTAAGGAACAGATGGTCTCATATCTTATCTATGGGGTTTATATTAATTTCAGTGATGCAAAATTACAATTTATTTTGTATAAATCAACATAAAAATTGAATAGTTTAAATGAAAGGACGTGAAAGGGCAGTGTGATTACTCACAAAGCATTGATAAAAGAATGGCAAGGATGGTTCTCCAGTCCCTGCCATTCTTTTATGTATTATTCAACCTCTATTCATACTTTTACAATGTCAGTTTCGGATCACTTTGACAATTCGATGATTTCTGTTTCGGAAAGGCCAGTTGAGACGCAAATGGTCGCAATCGGAATTCCGTTGCTTATCATGTTGTTGACGATGTCCTTAAGAGCACTCTTGCGGCCTTCCTTTATGCCCTCCTTCATCCCTTCCTTTATTCCTTCCTTGATGCCTTCCTCGCGGCCCTTGTTGATGGCAGTGTCATACATGTCATTCTGCTGCATGACATTGTCCATGTGTATGTCGTATGCCCGTCGTTCCGCATTGCTCATGGAGAGAAGCTGGAGTTTTCCCTTCACCTGCTGCAGACCGGGGCGGTGGTGTTGTCCCTGACCTTGCCGGTCTTGAGATACTCCATCCACTCGTCAAGATAGTTGCCCGGAATCTTGTCAAATTTGTTCACCCGGATCAGGTAATATTCCGGGAATATCTCCCTTGGCAGATGTCTCACTATCACTCCATCCTCGCGGGTGCTTATTATGAGCTTGCTTCCGGTGTGTATCCCTTCAAACACCGTTTGCCCACGATACACATAATCATCACCCTCGCCGAATTCGCAGTAAAGGATGCTGATGGAATACACCTTTTTGACCTGGTCATATTTGTTGCCTATGTTGATGTGCTCGGTTATTGTCTTGCATACTCCATAGAGTATCCTTTGGAGATAATATGATTGGGTGGTCAGCTGCACTTCGACAAGGATTATGTGTCCCTCGCTGTTTTTAGCTTTGATATCCACCCTGTTGAACTTGTCGTCAAAGCAATCCTGGTTGGATTCGCTTTCCAGAATCTCCTCAATCTTGATGTCCTGGTTGAGAAGGACTGAAATAAGTCCCTCCAAAATGCCGAAATTTGCCTTGTCGCGAAGCATGTGCTTCATGGTCCAGTCTATGTATTCTCACCCTTCATTCCATTAGATCTTTTTGCATTTCATGGATATCGCATATCCCCAATTGACACATCTGTCTATTATTATTACAAAATTAATCTAATTTTTGTTTCAATGCAATCAAAATCACAGGCAGACACACATATTCTGTCAATTTTCCCTCATTGAGGTATGCTTTTCTCAAAATACATACCTCAATGAGGTGACTTTTTTTCAAAAATCATACCTCATTGGAATAATTTTATTATATTTGCAAAAAAATTCTACACCTATGGTCGATTATTATCTCACTCTCTACATGAAAGAACGGTTGAAACATATCTCAACCGATTTCAAAAGATATCTCTACCCAATTGTCAATTGGGATGCACAAATGACAGGAATCACCGGTCCACGGGGCATCGGCAAATCCACAATGGTCTTGCAATATCTTCTATCGAATTATGAAGAAGACTCAATGCTTTATGTTTCTGCGGACCATATTTATTTTTCAAGCCATAATCTTGTGGATACCGCCGAATCTTTTATAAAGGAGGGCGGAAAGTGGCTGTGCATCGACGAGGTGCATAAATATGAAGGATGGTCAAGGGAACTAAAACAGATATATGACATGTATCCTCAGTTGAGGATAGTGTTCACCGGTTCTTCCGTTCTTGACATAAAAAAAGGGGAAGCTGATTTGAGCAGAAGAGCGTTGATGTATAATATGCAGGGACTCTCCTTCAGGGAATATCTTGAATTATCCCACAACATTAAAAATCGCACCTACACCCTTGATGAAATCATTGCCGGTAAAGTAGAGGTGGAAGGTGTCGAACATCCAATTCCCTATTTCCGTCAGTATCTCAAAGAAGGTTACTACCCATTTTCCATAGAAGGAGATTTCAATAGCAGGATAATTCAGGTTGTCAGCCAGACGGTGGAATCCGACATCCCACAATACGCCAACATGAAGGCTGCTACTGCAAGAAAACTAAAGCAGTTGCTTGCACTGGTCTCAGAATCTGCTCCATATAAACCGAATCTTGACAATCTTTCTGCTGAAATACAAGTTAGTAGAAATAACATTTCCGACTATCTGACATGGCTTGAATGTGCAGGTATGATTGGGCAGTTGCGCGATGACACATCCGGCTTCCGTGGCCTCGGAAAAGTGGGAAAGGTTTATATAGACAACCCTTCCCTTATGTCTGCTCTTGCTTCAAAAGAGGCAAATATTGGAAATCTGAGGGAAACATTCTTCTATAATCAGATGCGGCTTGAATATCCCTTGACTGCATCAAAAGTCTCCGATTTCAGAATTGATGACAAGACTTTTGAAATTGGTGGTCACAACAAATCGCAGCGTCAGATTGCCGGTGTAAAAAATGGCTTTGTTGTCAAGGATGACATAGAGATTACCATCGGCAACATCATTCCCCTCTACCATTTCGGCTTCACTTATTGAATGTTGAAAAAACCACCCCGGCACGGAAGTACCGGGGTATATCGTCAAATTGTGTCGTCAAAGTTTAGAAAAAACTAAACTCTAAACCTAAAACCCTAAACTAAACTTAGAGCTTGGCTCGTTTGCTGTCCCAGATGAGATAGGCGATAAGGAAGATGTAGGCTACGCAACCGAGAATCTGAGTGGTCTCATATCCAAGGGGATTCTCATACTCGAATCCGCAGAAACGGGTGATGGCTGCAAATACTCCGAAGAGTGCACCGCCCGCTATCAGTCCGGATGAAATCAGTGTGCCACGGTCGCGACGCGCATCGTTGACCTTCTCATCATTCGATGAGTGACTTACATAGTATGCAATCGCACCGCCCACAAGCATTGGGGTGTTGAGAGGCAGCGGAATAAACATGCCGAGGCAGAATGCCAAAGCCGGAACGCCGAGCCAGTTGAGTATGCAGGCAAGGATGGCTCCAACCATGTATAGGATCCAGGGTGTCTCGCCCCCCATCATGAGAGGTTCGATCACCTTGGCCATGGCATTGGCCTGCGGTGCCACAAGAGCATTGTCGCCGGTGAATCCATACACCTGGTTGAGCACCATGATCACGCCTCCTACTGTGGCTGCGGAAACCAATGTGCCGAGGAATTTCCAACTCTCCTGTTTCTTGGGAGTGGATCCGAGCCAGTAACCAATCTTAAGGTCGGTCACAAAACCGCCGGCCATCGAAAGGGCTGTGCAGACCACACCGCCGATCACCATCGAAGCCACGATGCCGCTGGTGCCCTTAAGCCCTATTGCCACGAAGATGGCAGAGGCTATGATAAGGGTCATAAGTGTCATGCCCGATACAGGGTTGCTTCCCACGATGGCAATTGCATTTGCAGCCACTGTGGTGAAGAGGAATGCAATCACTACCACTACAACCCATGCTATCAGTGCCTGCCAGAAGGTGTTGATGATTCCAAACCAGAAGAAAAGCAACACGGCAACAAGTGCAAGGGCGATGAAAACCACGATATGCTTCATCGAGATGTCTGTCTGCCATCGTACTTCCTTGGCAGCAGAACTCTTACCCTTCAGCTCGTTTTTCGCAAGACCCACAGCCTGGGTGACGATGCCCCATGACTTGATGATGCCAATCACTCCGGCCATTGCAATGCCGCCGATACCAATCATCCTGGCATATCCGCTGAAGATGTCGTTGGGATCCATCGCCTGGAATTCAGGACTGCCGTAGGTGCCGAGTAGCGGTATGATAATCCACCATACAAAGATAGAACCTGCGAAAATCACAAATGCATATTTCAGTCCCACAATGTAGCCAAGACCAAGCAGCGCGGCTCCGGTGTTGCAGCTGACCACTAATTTTGTCTTCTCCACCAGGGATGCTCCCCAAGCAGATGCGGTGGAGGTGACAGTCTCTGCCCACCATCCGAATGTGGCCACGATGTAGTCGTAGATACCACCTATCAGTGAGGCCACGATAAGTGTCTTTGCCTGTCCGCCGCTTTCTTCTCCGGATGCCTCATTGGAAATCAGCACCTGGGTGGTGGCGGTTGCCTCAGGGAAGGGGTACTTGCCGTGCATATCCTTCACGAAATATTTGCGGAAGGGGATGAAGAAGAGGATGCCGAGAATACCGCCGAGCAAGCTGCTCATGAAAATCTGGTAGAATTCCACGGTAATGTCGGGATATTTGGCCTGAAGTATGAAAAGAGCAGGAAGAGTGAAGATGGCACCTGCCACAATCACACCCGAACATGCTCCGATCGACTGGATGATTACGTTCTGTCCGAGGGCGTTTTTCTTGCCAAGGGCATTGGAAAGACCCACTGCGATGATGGCGATGGGGATTGCGGCTTCAAACACCTGACCGACTTTCAGTCCGAGGTAGGCGGCGGCTGCCGAGAAAATGATGGCCATCAGCAGACCAATCCCCACAGAGTATGGGGTGGCTTCCGACTGGTCGTGGGCGGGATGCATCACCGGCGTATATTGCTCGTCGGCTGCAAGCTCGCGGAAGGCGTTTTCCGGAAGCCCCGTTCCTGTGGTGAGGTTTTCTTCTGTCTCTTTCATGTTATTGTTGTTTTTCAGTTTTCAGTTGTCAGTTTTCAGTTGTCGCGTTGCATCGCGATAATTTTCATTTTCCAATTTTCAATTTTCAATTCTCACAGCTGTCTCTTCACACTCTCCTCATGGATGACACTCATGATTTTGCCGACGAATTCCTTCGGGAGACCAAGTTTCTCTCCAGATTCTGACCGGTCTTTCATGATTGTGTCATGGCGGCCAAGTTGGACCACCATCATATTGTGTGCCCGTTTGTATTCTCCAATTTTCTTGGAAACCTCCATTCTTTTGGCGAGAAGGTCGAGGAGTTCACTGTCGATGTGGTCTATCTCCGCACGTAGCGCGTCCAGTTCGGGAGTGCCGGTGGGCTTTTCCCTAACTTTCAGCTCCTTCATCAGTTCCACCATCTCCGACGGCAGCAACTGCTGCTTGGCGTCGCTCAATGCACAGGCCGGGTTGATGTGGCTCTCAATCATTAGTCCGTCAAAACCCATGTCGAGGGCATGGCGGCTCAGCGGGGCCACAAGGTCGTGGGCTCCTGTGATGTGGCTTGGGTCGCAGATTACCGGTATATCCGGAAAACGGCGGGCAAACTCAAAGGGAAGAGCCCACATCGGTTGGTTGCGGTAGAGATGCTTTCCATAGCTGCTGAATCCCCGGTGTATCACTCCAATGCGGCGGATGCCGGCGTTGTAGATTCGTGTCACAGCTCCAATCCAGAGGTCAAGGTCGGGATTGACCGGATTTTTGATGAGTACCGGTATGTCGGCATTCAGTTCCTTAAGAGTATCGGCTATCTCTTGCATAGCAAAGGGGCTTGCAGAGGTGCGTGCTCCAATCCATATTATGTCGAGTCCGGCTGCGATGGCACTGATTACATGGTTTTTGTTTGCCACCTCCGTGCTAACCTTCATTCCCGTTTCCTCCTGCACTTTCTTAAGCCAGGGAAGTCCGGCGAGTCCGACACCCTCGAAGCATCCGGGCATGGTGCGGGGTTTCCATATTCCCGCACGGAAGATTTTCACACCGCCGGCTGCCAATTTCCGTGCTGTCTCCAGCACCTGTGACTCACTTTCCGCGCTGCAGGGTCCGGCTATTATGATCGGTTCTTTCATTAACGACTCATCGTCGAAAAGTGGTTTGATATCTTTCATATGTTGTCCTTTATTCGTTATTCTTTATTAATTGTGCATTGTGCATTTGCCGATAGGCTCCAAGTATTCTGAAGTCGCTGGTCAGGGGGGCCACTGCGGTCAATGCCTGTTGGCATCTCTCCTTGTCGGTGAATGTCAGGTCTGCGTAAAAACGGTATTCCCATTCATGTCCCACCACCGGCATCGACTGAAGCATCGACAGGTTGATGTCGTAGAAAGTGAGGATTGTAAGCACCTTCGATAATGCTCCTTTCTCATGCGGCACTGTGAATGCCACCGATATCTTGTCGGCGTCTTCAGGTTGGGGTGCATCTTTTGGCCCGATGATAAGAAACCGGGTGAAGTTGCGGTTGTCGTCCTCTATTCCTTCTGCAAGTACCTCAAGACCATAGATTTGTGCAGCGTAGGACGGGGCGATGGCTGCGCATCCCTCCATTTTCTCCTCCGCAATCTTTTTTGCACAACCGGCTGTGTCGAAATCCTCAACTCTCTTCATGTTGGGGTAGTGGGAGAGGTAATCACGGCATTGAAGCAGGGCCATGAAGTGGGATCTCACTTCATGAAGTTCGGAAATCTTGCTGCCGGGAAGGGCGCAAAGCGAATGGGAGACACGCAGTTTGCATTCTCCAATCACTTTCCTTCCGCTTTTGCGTATGTATTCGAAATTCTGGAGTATGGCACCGGCTATGGTGTTTTCTATGGCCACAGCGGCCATCATTTCCGGATTCTTTTCCAGTGCCGTAAACATATCCTCGAAAGAATCGAAGGAGATGGTCTCCAACCGTTCGTCAGCAAACCAACGGTGGGCCGCCACATCGTGGAAGCAGCCTCTCACACCCTGAATTCCTACCTGTATCTCAGCCATTATTGTCGTTTTAACGCTTTTAATCTGCAAAATTAGCAAAAAAATCTCAAACTCCCCCATCTTTCCCCCATTTTTCTTATCTTTTCCTTTGAAAATGCCATTATGGTTACGACGTAGCTTTTTCAAGAAACATCTCATAGAGCGCTACTGGTCATTGTTGAATTGTTCATGCTTTCGAGATATCCTTTCTGTATTTACGGAGATATCTCTAAGAGTTGAGTAAATGGCATCGTATCTTGATGGATCGCCTCCAGGCAATTTGCACTGTTGGCAATCAAGACTTGACGAGTCAAGTTCCTCAGTCATATCAATATCGAGCAAGAGATAGATAAAGTCTATTTGTTCGGGAATATCGTCAGGACGTTTGCAGTTACGGATATTCATATATTCGGCAGGAATATTCGGCTTGGGTACTACTCGCGGCTTTTCAGCAAGTCTGTAAAGATGCTGCGAGGTTGAGTTCCACTTGTTAAAGAGAATGAAACCGACAGAATCGAGGTTTTCAAGTATGCTCATACTCTCGGGAGTATAGAGCACTGGAACGGCAACCTTGCCGGAGTCCTTGAACTTGACGGTATTTGTGTCATATTGAAGATATGCGAACATTATGACACCATCCTTTCCCAATGGGGCAGCCACAGCTGAAGCCGGTGGTGGCAATAAAGGACGAGGGTCAACGCCGAGATTCGGTAGCTCGACGCGAGTAAATGCAGTGTCAACGAGTTGAAAAATGCGGGCGTTCTCGGCTTCAATTTTTTTTGCGACTTTGGGATCTTGCTCTAATTCTGGATTGGCGAGAGCCAAGGCTACGATACCTTTGTCTTCTTCATATGGGGCGAACACTTTGCCGATGACATCTTTGAAGTTGGCTTTCAGCCACTCTTCTGAGTTAATGTTCGGTAAAGCGCGAATGGCGTAGAATTGGTAGCGTCTGCTAAGTTCATCGCGTATCTTGTCGCGGAAAATATTACGCACTTTATCTCGCCACTGTGCCCTTTGTGAAGCGTTGTCACGGGCGTATAGCGACAATACATAAAGGAAGTTTATGTCATAGTGGGTGATAAGTAGGGTGTCGCGGTCAAAAAGCCTGTTGTAGTATTGTCTGGATACGTGGGTTGTAGCTTTATTCTTTTTCTCCTGAATGTCATCACGAAAATTGAAGTCCGGTGGCACTTTACCAGAAATGAAGAAATTGGGTATGATATTGTAACCCTCGGTAACTTTATCCCGAAGACAGAAATCGGTTTCTCGACGTTCCTCCTCCTCTGCCTTTTCTCCAAAGAAAAGGTTGAGGTTCCATTGGATTACATTCCGGGCATATGTGAATTGCTTAGCCACAGACTCACGGCCTACGCGGTTTTTCTGCTTGTAATACTTAGAATCGCCTATATAGTACGTGCTACTGTATTTATCTTGACGCAGCTCATCTTCCTGACGGACACGAGTGAGCGAATCCCAGAGGAATAGATGGTCTACCTCCTTGCCGTCCTCCTGATGCTTGTTGAGTCGGTCGGGGAACGTAGTATCACCGATAAGCTCGTCAATCATCGTTTCAAAAATGATGTTGAAGTTTTTGGCGAGCAAAAACTCGTTCATCTGCGATGCTATGCGGATTTGCTTTGACTGTTCAAAGAAAGCGTAGCACAAATCCCATAGTTCCAAAGCCTTGTCGGAAAAATACTTGTACTTTATCTGCCGTAATCGTCGCAGACCGATGCCTTTTTCGAGATACTGCTTGAAACGTTTGCCGGTGATAAGATCGAAGTTCACGTTCAAATCAACGGGGAAACCATACTCCTTTTTGATGTAATGCAAAATGGAATAGAATATCACAAGCAATTCCTCATCGAAATTGACTTGATGTTTCTTTGTAAGCGGGTCAATATATACCGGCTCGTTGTTCTGCACAACTACCTGCGATTTGGCAATTGTACGGTTCCAGTTTATCTTATTGAAGCCAGAGTGGATGTTTTTCAAAATAAACATGAACCATTCCTTGTTTCGGTTATTGAAGTCAATCAGCGAAAGAAGAATGTCGAGATAGGTATTTGCCGTACGCTTTCTTCCTCGACCTTGACGCACAATATTCTGATGCCGTATAATCGTGTGGTCGCGACCGGAGGTTTTGCAGTCCTCTCGATAGACTGCAATTGCTCGGTAAATCCACACTGCGAGTTTATATATAAACTCGTGTTCCTTTATTGACAGAGGCGAACCATCAGCTTCAAGGTCTATAATGTCTTCAGGTCGGTGTCGCCCGAAGACCTTTTCGTTCTTGGGGTCATCCTGATTGGCTTCAAGAATTACTTTTGGAAGAATAAAGACACTCTCATGCTCGGAGGCATGGTAGTAGTAACCAACATAGTTTACACGCGCCTTACCGTCAACAAGGTCGAGTTCGTCAATGTTTGGAAAAAGTTTGGCGACGGCTTCGACCGGGTAGTCATATTCTTCTACAAGCAGTTTCATTCAATTGCTTATTCGGTTGATTCATCTTGGGTGGCCGAATCACTTGTACTGAAGTTCTCGGGTTTAAGTTCCAGATTGACAAGGAATCTTTCGATTTGGTATTCGTTAGCATCTCCGGCTTCATCGAAGTATGAGGAAAAGGACATGGGCTTGCCGTCAGCTCCTTTAAAGTAATCTTCATCAAAGCCGAAGTCTTTGAACACATCGTTATAGATATAGAAGATTACTTTGGATAAGAAACGTTCAGCGGAAATTTTGCCGTCTTTCGACTTGACAAAGAAGTAGCCGAGTTTTTTATCCTCTTGCTGTATTTCTCCATTTTCGATTTTGTCGTTAATGGCATCGACAAATTCCCACCAATCATAAACATTCCCATTTGTGAATACAATCTTGTAATCCTGGGCGTTATCCTTGATTTTGATGTACTTCCAGTCCCAACGACGCTTGAAAGCGGAGTCGATTGGGAAGAGCGACTGGTCGCTTGTGTTCATCGTAGCCCAGATGTAGAGGTTGTTGGGAAGCAAAAGGCTGATGCCGTTCTTGACGCTGCCCACCACGTCCTTGCCACCCTTATAAAGGGCGTTGATGGCATCGGGATTGGCTACTGCCAAATGCTTAAACTCTCGTTTGAGTTCCTGGGCGAGGTCATCATCGGCTACTATGGGATAGTCGGAGTATCCGGATTCGTTGCGGTCGAGCAACTGGAAGATGTCACCGAAGATCTGTGCGCAATTACCACGGTTGATTTCCTCGATAATAAGGAACACGGGCTTTGGCTCTGGATTTTGTTGCTCTTTCCAGGCGGCAATGTAAGCTTTAAGGAAAGACTGGAACACATAGCGATAGACTATGCGTTCTTCCATAACCGGTTCTTTGGTTTCCTTGTCAATGATGACGTTATGGTTGATGTCATATTGGGTAACACGCTTTGTGATAGGTTTGTAAGAGCCTACAAATGTGGCGTAGTCAGTATCGGGGTGGAATGTTGTGCGGTAGTTTTCATACTTCGCACACATTTCGTTTATCTTAAACGACTTGCCTGTGCCCGGTGCTCCAAAGAAAATCTGCTGCACCGGCTCATTCAGTGGCGAATTAGTAGTTGCTGGTTCTATTGAGGTACTGGAAAAGTATTCTTTAGTTCTAAGATAATAAATAAACCATTGATAAGCCGATGAATACATATTGTTTCCTTTGATTTTATTGTATTCAATAAAATCAGGATCTTTATCAAGTAACTTTTTGTAGTGTTCAGCTCCTTTTGAAGTCTGAATTTCCCAAATATCTTTTATTTCAGGGGCTAATTTAGAAAGTGTTTGGGATACTTTCTTTAAAGCTTTTAGATACTTATCAGCACTTTTTGAATTAGTTGTGAATTCATGTAAATAATATGAAAATTGTTTTTGTACATCTTCTGTTTTCATAAAATCATATGTAATCCGTGTAGGCGGACGGCGACCGGAAGGGTATGGATTTGCGGCTACAGGGAAGTTTCTTAATGTTTGGATGAGGTTTAAAATCTGATTATCCCGGTCTTTGTCAGCGTGAGTGCATATCCGAATGCAAAGATACAAAAAATTTCCGACATATCCGCTATCCGGACTGACGAAAATTCAGATACTTCACGGCCTTTTTCATTTAAACCTATCCAAAAAGGTTGTGTAAGTCTAAGAAAATGGAACAAGCACGATTTTTATCCCAGACGGAGGCCGGCTGTCACATAAAAATCCCTTATCGCCTTTTTTATAACACTCAATAGAGTGTTATTTTTATATGTCTTTCTCTTTTATCTTTTCTCTTTTAATATGTGGAGTTTTTTTCCCCCTAATTGTGCCCTTGATTGTTACCTGATTGTTACCGCAAATGTTGCTTGAAAGTGCGATTGTTGAATTGCTGTAAATGGCAAGTGGCAGTGACTCAATATGATATGTGCGAATTTTTTATGCTGCAACTTTGCCACTTTTGCATACATTTTCTTGACATGAACCTTGCATCATACCTGACATCGACGATGTGATCTCCCTCCATCCCTTATCCCCATCAAATTGAATAACTCGGCTTTTGCTTGATTTAGTTGAAGTTAACGGTTTAAGGCCGAAAATAAAATCTGCCAGAACCCGCTCCATCCGTCAGAACCCACGCTGGAGTTAAAACTGTCGCGCAACTCCCGCGCGCAACTGCCACGTAAATTACAAAATTACAAAATTACAAAATGGCCAATAAATTTTGGTTATGTTTAAAACTTTTTGTAACTTTCCTCTAAAAAAAAGGAATTTTTTTATTCTGTCGGTGTAAGAATCTCAAAATTTTTATGTACTTTTGCAAAAAGTTTATGTTATGATTAAAACTTTTCACAAAACAACAGGAGACTTTAAACTATATGGAAATAATATCACGACATAATTACATAGACAAGATTATCCCATACGTAGGTAAGGATGTGATAAAAATACTCACAGGGCAAAGAAGAGTGGGCAAAAGTTATATACTGAAATATGTGGAGGGAATGTTAAGGGAAAAATATCCTGACGCCAACTT
>CAYMBR010000019.1:0-36860 GCA_964388725.1 uncultured Sangeribacter sp.
TGTGTCGAATTTCTTTTGAACTTGTCTTTATTCTCCAAATCATCATTATTTATTATGATAGTCCGCATTAGCGACCTTTAGGTACTAATACGGACTATCATTTTCGCGTAGATGCAGGCAGCTACGAGTATCCCGCACGGTATCAATGACGTTGTCGTTGGCAACGCCACCCTCTACAATGTCATATAGTTTCTGCATTTCGCCGCCGCGCCTACAGTCTATCACATACTCGAGCCATTCGAGGTTGTATGATTCGAAAACTTTGACGCGGAAGCCGTCATTCTTTATCGAGGAGTAGGCTAACGTATATGTCGAAACAATTGGGTGAGCATTCCTACCCTTCCTTTCCGCAATTGTTTCAGCCCAAGCCTTTGCCTGCTCAATCGGTCGTGCATCTCCTTGCCGGAGATACCCAACTTTCGAGCCCCGCTTTCAATCGCCATTACAGCGAAATGTATCCGGCGGTATATGTCGTTGTCTGTATTCATATAACGAACTTATTTAGATTTTCCAGTAAAAGGCACACAGTCATTCCGGTTATGACCACCCAATTTCCGAACATGATAAGAGCCCTGTGGTTGGTTCTGCAAAGTTAATAAAAATTTTCATAAATTAAAAAAAAACGCAATAGCTGCCACTATGCAAAACTGATGATTTTCTGTCCAAAAATGAACTAATCTGCCGATATTGTCGCATATTTCATAGAATCGTCTGCTGAAACTTATTCAGCGGACGATTTTTGGGGATTTTTTTGGTTTATTTCTCATATTTATGAGATTAGGGCGACTAAAGCCACGTCCTCTACGTGCTGTCAGATCTTTAGCAAATCGTGGAATTAGGAATTTGCCATATTCAGCACTTTATAAATACCTAATATATATCATTATAAATATAATTCAAAGTAATAGAATGTGGTTATAGTAGTTTTGTTCTGGGTACGCAAGGAATCTTCGGCCATGAAGTTCCTTTTTTATGGTAGAATTATTGGTGAAGATTTTCATTTTTCGAAATTATGTGTTAAATTTGTAGGATTAAACGCCAAATGATTATGGAAGTGATAAATTTTGCTGAGACTCCTTCGATTATCAGCCAGTATATGCGCGAACTGCGCGACATTAAGATTCAGGGCGACAGAATGCGTTTCCGCACAAACCTCGACCGCATCGGTCGCCTTATGGCCTACGAAATCTCCAAACGCATTGCTTACGAGAATGTCACCATACAGACGCCCCTCGGAGAATGCGTATGCCGGCAACCCGCAGAGCAGATCGTAGTGGCCACAATCCTACGTGCCGGGTTGCCGTTCCACCACGGCTTCCTGCAGATCTTCGACCAGGCGGAAAACGCCTTCGTCAGCGCATATCGCAAATATCACGAGAAGGGCGACACCTTCGATGTGCTTGTGGAATACATGGCATCTCCCTCCATGGCGGGGAAAACCCTGATTCTCGTTGACCCGATGCTCGCCACAGGCACCTCGATGGATCTTGGCTACCGTGCGCTCCTGCGCAAGGGAACCCCGGCTAAAATCCACATCGCTGCGGTTATAGCTTCGGAAAAGAGTGTCGAATACGTGAAGAAACACCTTCCCGATGACAAGACCACTCTCTGGTGTGGTGCCATCGACCCGGAAGTCAACGCTCACAGCTATATTGTGCCGGGACTCGGCGATGCCGGTGACCTTGCCTACGGCGAAAAAGAAGACAACGCATGAGGCTCGAGACCCTCGACATAGTAAACTTCAAGAACATTGAGGAGGCTTCCCTGGAATTCTCCCCGGGAGTAAACTGTCTGCTTGGCATGAACGGAATGGGGAAGAGCAATCTTATGGAGGCTATCCATTTCCTCTGTCTTGCCCGCCCTATGCAGTCAATCCCCGAGTCGGCGTTGCCCCGTCATGGTTCGGACATGCTGATGGTGAAGGGACGGTTTGCAATGGACTCCGGAGCTCATGAGAATGTCAGTTGCGGTTTTGTGAAAGGCAAGGGAAAGACGCTTAAATGCAACGACAAGGAGTATCAGCGGCTTTCGGAGCATATCGGGAAATTCCCGGTGGTCACCGTCACTCCGGCCGACCATGCCATTGTGAGCGGTTCGGCTGAGGAGCGGCGAAAACTGATGGACATGGTGATTTCCCAAGCCGACAAATCCTATCTTGCCCAACTGATACGCTACAACAAGAGCCTCGAGAACCGCAACCGTATGCTTCGTGCCGGACTCAGCGACCCGCTGCTTTTCGAATCTGTCGAGAGCAGCATGGAGCAGGCTGCCAATGCAATCCATACCACAAGAAAGAAATGGCTGGAGGATATCCTTCCCGATTTCAAGACTCGATATTCTGAAATATCGGGAGATGCGGAGAGTGTCGGAATCAGATACTCCAGTTCCCTCAACGACAGGTCTTTCCGCAACCTTATGAATGAGACACGTGCGAAAGACGGGGTGCTTGGCTACACTTCCAAGGGCATACACCGCGATGACCTTTTGACTGGTCTTGACGACTATTCGATGCGGCGGCTCGGAAGCCAGGGACAGGTGAAAACTTTCACCATAGCCCTGCGGCTTGCCATTTTCGCTTATCTTAAGAAGGTGTCGGGAATAACACCAATACTATTGCTTGACGACATTTTCGACAAACTCGATTCAAGTCGTGTCGGAAGGATTATGGAGATGGTGAGCGGTGACGATGGGTTTGGCCAGATTTTCATCACCGACACCAACCGCGAGCACCTCGACGAGATATTGGGGAGCATCAGAGGTAAGAGCCGTTTGTTTATGGTTGAAAACGGTAAATTCGAATGGAAAGAAAAGAGATAATGACGATAGGCGATGTGCTGAGAGAGTGCCTTGAGAAGGGACAGATGCAGGGGAGGCTTGACGAGGTCCGTGCCTGCGACAATTTCCCTCTGGTGGTAGGGCAACACATCGCAGCTCTCTGCCAACGTCCTGCCATGCGCGATGGGGTGATGACTATCTCCACTTCCAATGCCTCGCTGCGTCAGGACCTTAATATGAGAAGGGGCAGAATTATGCAGGGTATTAACGAACTGATGGGGAAGGATGTGGTCAAAGAGTTAAGGGTTAAGGGGTAAGAGTTGAATTGAGAATTTAGAATTTAGAATTGAGAGATGAGTAAGATAAATGAGATGCTGGAGGCTCTGGACTATACGACTTTCAAACATGCCACTCCACTGCAATTGAGATTTAACGACATAGATATTTTAGGACACGTCAACAACAATTCCCAGATGGCGCTCTTCGATGTGGGTAAGACCGCTTTCTACGATACCTTGCGCGGACCGGGCAGCAACTGGGGAGAAGTAGAGGCGGTGATTGTCAACATCAACTGCACCTTCATGCAGCAGCTTCATTTCACCGACCCCATTGAGGTACGCACCCGCGTGAAGTCGATAGGGGAGAAGTGTTTTGTGCTGCAGCAGATACTCCGAAACACCAAAACCGGTGATATCTGCAGTTATTCGGAGTCGGTCATGGTGAGTGTCGATTTGGAGACACGCCAATCCAAGCCAATCCCTCCCAATATAATGGAAGAACTGAAAAAGTTTCTCTAATGCTTTTTTATTGCACTATGCACCATTCGCAATGCACGTTTCTCAATGTGCAATGCACATTCGCAATAAGGATGCTTTAGGAATTTTGGCACTTTCAGGTGTTATATAGTTAGGGCTATGTTTGCGAAGCTTATTTTTAGATAAACTAAACCCTAAACCCTAAACTCTTAACTAAAAAACATGGACCAGATTGATATTCAAATCAGAATGGAGAAGTATGCCATGGATTCAGCGGAGGCTGAAATCCTTGCCGGAGTGGCATCCACACGTCTGCAGACAGCACGTCTCCTCGACGATGAGAAATATATGGCGGCTCTCGAACTGACCATCACGGCACTTCAGAGCCTCAAGGAATTTCCCGACCATAACGACGAAGAATTCAGCGCGGCTCTCGTGGCCCTTATCTTCGACCTCGCGGAAATCCATTTCCTGCTCAAAGACTATAAAAGATGCGAGAAGGAACTCGACACTCTTTTCAAAGTGCTCGACCCACTTTTGCTGAAAAATCCCAACCGATTCGGCCGACTCCACATCCTTGCCATGGAGCTTTCTACCCGTATACTACGTTCGCGCAAGAAGACAATCGACATGCTTGCACGCCAGAAAGCAAACGTGGATGCCCTTTCCGAAAAGGTCAATGCCGGCATCAACAATGCCACCGACAAACTCGTGGATTCACTCTGCAATGTGGCAAAACTCCTGTCCTCGACCGGCGACTATCGAGAGTCGATGAAATTTTACTCCGAAGCAATACGCATATCCAAGAAACGTTCCGGTAGGGTCAACAAGAAGGAAATCCGCATGACCCTTGAGATGGTGGCGGTGATGATGAACGTCAAAGCCCTGCGCCCAAGGGCTGAGCGTCTGCTCGATGCTGTGCTCCCTCATGCCATCTCGCTTAAGGAAACAGAACTCGAAAAGGAAATCGAGATACTGAAGGATATGATAAGGCTTCAGGAAAACATGAAATCCTCATGGCTCTCCTCCTTCCGTAAGTGATTCAAAATTCACAATTCAAAATTAGATAAATTGTCAACTATATTAAACACCGAGGGGTCTCTGCTCGATATTCCGGAAATCAGAGACAAGGAGAATTTCAGAGTGGCCATCGTCACCGCCAATTGGAACAAGAATGTCAACGACCGTCTGCTCGCCGGCGCGCTTGAGGTGTTCGAGAAAGCTGGGTTGAAGCCGGAGAATGTGGCACAATTCCGTGTGCCGGGCGCTGTGGAACTCGTATATGCTGCCGCCAAATTGATGAAAAATCCAGTGAAATACAATGCTATAATAGCCATTGGCACTGTGATTCGCGGCGATACGCCTCATTTCGACTACGTTTGTTCGCAGGCTGCCGATGGCATTTGCCGCCTTAATTGCAAGGGTGAGACGCCTGTGATATTCGGTGTGCTCACTGTCAATGAACTTCAGCAGGCTCTTGACCGCGCCGGAGGCTCTCTTGGCAACAAAGGCGCGGAGGCTGCGGTCGCCGCTATCGAAATGGGCTCCTTCCTAAGATAAATTGGCCTCCATTTTATAAACTCTAAACCCTAAACACTACAAAATGAAGAAGACAATAAATTATATAGTGATGCTGATGGTGATGGCTGTGGCGGCCGGTTGCTCTAAAACCGAGAACAATGGCGATGCCAACTCCCTTCTTCGCACCATCCCGGCTGACGCTTCTACTGTGGTAATGCTGAATCTGGATCAGTCTGTGAAGAGTCTTGGATGCAAAACTGATGGCAAGACCATAGAACTTAGCAAGGATCTGCAGAAAGCTATATTCGAAAGCAACGCGATAAGCGATAAAAACAAACAGATATTCACAGATATCTGTTCAGGTGAGACGGGTGTCTCCATCACATCCATTGCTTACTTTTCGGCCGCGCGTAGTTACGTCACCGGACTTCTCGACGACCCTGACAAGTTTGTGGCCTACGTGCAGCGTCGCGAATATCAGGATGCCACCGATTCTGTGTCAGCTTCAATCCCGGTTGCTGAACAAGATGGAGCACGCGTGATTGACAATATTGTTGTGGCTGGCAATCAGTTCTGGATTTGCACTGAGGGACGTCCGGATGTTGACCAGCTGAAATATTACCAAAAACTCAACGACCAGCAATCTTATGCCTCGAGCAAATGCGCATCCCGATTGCTTGAAGACGGGAAGATGCTGACCTACGTGGCAGACGTGAGGAGGACTCTCGATAGAATGCCGGAATCTGCGTATGCAAGATTGGGAATATCCCTTATGTTTGACGATTTTGCATACGTGGCTGGTAGCGCCGAAATGAAGAATAAGAATATAAATTCCGTCGCGTCTGTCTTGAATTCAAGTATGGCCCCGGCTGAGTTAGTGCTTCCTGCCGAAAAGATTGATGCGTCGGTGGTGAAATCACTCAACAAAGACGGCGAAATATTTGTGGCTGCTGGTCTTTCTCAAAAATTGACAAAAAAAATAGCCGATGCTGCCGGCAATCTGGTAAGCGGTACTGCTAAGATTGCGGTAAATTCCATTGAGCAGATAGATGGAACTGTGGCAATTTGCACCAATCTTAATGCAAGCTGCTTGGAAGCACGCATCCAGACCACGGGAAAGGATTTTGTAAGTCTTTCTCAAATAATTCAGATGTTTTCAGGCGCAACTGTTACCCGCGACGGGGATATGCTGACTGTGAGATATGGTGATAGTGTCAGTCCCGGACAAATTACGGCGGCTGATGCAGCTTCAAAACTCAAGGGTGCATGGATTGGAGTTTTGGTTGCCGATTTGCCTATAAATGGTATGACTACCTTGGCTCGTATAGTCCCCGATGGAAAGAGCGTGAAGTTTGATTTGGAAATAAATAATGGTCTTGAGGCAATATTGGATGGCCTTTTGAAATGACAAAGATTGATGAAATATTGCTCGATGACCTTATCCCTGACGTTTTCGCCAGGGGGAAGTTGCCACATTCAGATGTGTGGCGCACCACCCTTGAATTGCGACGCGGACAGAAATATCTGATCGAGTCGGCAAGCGGCGGAGGAAAATCGAGCCTTGCCGCTTTCCTGACCGGATGCCGTCGCGACTATGAGGGGGTAATTAAATTCAATGGCGAGAACGTACGCTCGTTCAGTATCAGCGAGTGGCAGGAAATCCGCCGTAGCCATATTGCCTATCTCCCGCAGGAACTTGGACTCTTCCCCGAACTCTCGGCCTACGACAACATATTGCTTAAGGCAGAACTCACTCCGGGTGTGGATATGGCGAAAGTGGAGGAGTGGATGAAGCGTCTCGGCGTGGATTCGCGACGCGATTACCCGGCCGGGAAACTCTCCATAGGTCAGCAACAGAGGGTTGCTCTTATCCGCTCTCTTTGTCAGCCCTTTGACTTCATAATCCTCGACGAGCCTGTGAGCCACCTTGATGATGCCAACAATCGTGTGGCTGCTCAGATAGTGGAAGAGGAGGCCAAGCGCCAGGAAGCCGGTATAATGGTATTTTCGGTGGGTAATCCTCTTCTGATAGAAAATCCTGTAAAACTGAAACTCTGATGAATCTGACAGCCAAACTCCTAAGGAAAAATACGTCTGCGGCAAGAATTGCAGGATTTGCACTCTCGAATTTCATCGGCCTCCTAATTGTGGCAGGTGCCGTGATGTTTTATTTCGATTCGCGTGGCATCTTTGGCAATCAGGATAGTGTGGTGAATTCCGACTTCCTGGTGCTAAATAAGAAAGTGACTTCTGTCAGCACGCTCGGCGACAAGGAATCCACCCGTTTTTCTGAAGCTGATATAGAGAAATTGAAGTCACAGCCCTGGGTGAGAAGGGTAGGGGAGTTCAGCAGTTCAGATTTCCGTGTGTATGCCTCGGTCAATACCGGAGGACGCGGTATGGAGACTGCCCTCTTCTTCGAGTCAGTGCCTGATGAGTTTGTCGATGTGCCAAAAGCAGACTGGTACTATCAGGAGGGGGATGAGACTGTGCCGGTGATTATTTCTAAAGACTATCTCGCACTCTATAACTTCGGTTTTGCCGGTTCGGCTGGACTTCCGCAGCTCAGCGAGCAACTGATTTCCGGCATCCCGCTCTCTCTCTATCTGCGGAGCGAGGATGGCTCGCGCTCCATGCGGCCCAATGGGAGGATAGCCGGATTCAGCAACCGTCTTAACACCGTACTGGTGCCCGACGCATTCATGCAATACGCCAACAAAATGTTGGGATCGGGAAACCCTGAAGCCCCATCGCGTCTGATAGTCGATGTGTCTTCGCCCGGTGATGTGGCAATTCAGCAATATCTTGCCGACAACTCGCTGGAAGTCTCTGGCGACAAGACTGCAAGTCAGGCGGCTTATCTGCTAAAGGTGGTGATTGGAATCGTGTTGGTGATAGGGGTGATAATCACCTTGTTGTCGCTCGTTGTGCTGATGCTTTCTATCTCGCTGCTGATGGAGAAAAACCGTGCCATCATCCATAGACTTCTCATTCTCGGCACGCCACTGAAGGCCGTGGGGACTGCATATTGCAAGATGATAGTCTGGGGATGCTTGGTTGCATGGCTACTTGCTGTTGCTGCGCTTGTCCTGATCAGAATTTCTTATCAGTCGTCGCTTGAAAATTTCGGAGCTGGCGGTTCTGGATTGATTTACGCGCTGATAACTGCTGCAGTCCTGACATTTGTGATTATCCTTGTCAATATCCTCGCTGTGAAGCGCAAGGTAAGGGCTGCGTGGGCGATGAAATATGAATAATACCCGTATATATATTGCTATTGGTGTGTCGATAATTGTCGTCGCATTCGCTGCCATATATTATTTCTTCGACCCTATGGAGGCGGGGTGGATGCCAAGATGTCTTTGGAAATTGACTACCGGCACCGAATGTCCCGGTTGCGGGACACAGCGGATGGTCCATGCACTCATGCATGGCGACCTTGCGGAGGCGTGGAGGGCAAATGCCTATGCGCTGTGTATGCTGCCGGTGATCGTATTTCTGGTTTTTCTTGAATTCGCAAGGGAAAGGTATCCACGACTCTATCGCAAGGTTCACTCTCCTCTGATAATATGTATCTTCGGCATTTCCATCCTCGTCTGGTGGCTGATTCGAAATTTTTGAGTATTTTTTGATGGGGAAATTTGGTGGAATCAGAAATAATTCATAATTTTACGAAAATTTCAATAATTCACTATCGCATTGCGTGCAATGTCTGCAATGCGAAAATAAACTTTTACTATTATGAGCGTTAATGCAAAGATTCAGAATGCCGCGTGGGGCATGCTTTCAGGTTTATGGCTTCCGGCTGTTGTGGCAACATTGATTTATGCACTGCTTGGAGCAGCTGCCGGCTCTTTATATGGGCTTTCACTCCTGATAGTGGGTCCTCTCAATGTGGGCTATGTGCTCTTCATCATGAAGATAATGGACGAGAAACAAGCCGACTACAACCGTCTCTTTGCCGGTTTCAACAATTACGTCAATACACTCGTCGCCGGTTTGCTATATACCGTCATTGTCGGTATAGGATTTGTGCTTTTGATTGTGCCTGGTATTATAGCGGCATGTGGACTGAGCATGACGTTCATCATAATGGCCGAGAACGACAAAATCAGTGGCGTGGATGCGTTGCAGATGAGCTGGAACATGATGAAGGGTCATAAGTGGGGATATTTCTGCTTGAATTTTCGCTTCTTCTGGTGGATTCTTCTTTGCCTGATCACTTGCGGTATTGCGGCTCTTTGGGTGGAACCCTACATGGAGGCTGCCTACATCAATTTCTATCGCAACCTCAAGTACGGTCAATACTAATTTGTCTGTCTTGAAAAAGTAGGAGAGGGAATACTCAAAAGATTTGGGCGATTGAGAAAATTTTTGTAATTTTGCGGTGTGAAAGGCGAAAGCCGCAGAGAAGTGGAAAAATTTGGCTGCTTGCAACCACTCAAAAAAATGCTAAAACTGCACACTCCCAACGCGCATCCTATCCGGATGCCGGGATTTGACAGATATATGGCATTTTGAGCGCAAGCCCAAAATGCCATTTTTTCGCTTTGCAAAATGGAAATCGAGATGTCAATATGACATTTTGACAATATGACAACATGACATTTTGACAATATGACAATTAAAATCAAAACTATATGAACTATTTATTCACATCAGAATCGGTGTCGGAAGGACACCCCGATAAAATTGCCGACCAGATCTCAGACGCTCTGCTCGACGAATTCCTCGCCCGTGACCCAAAAAGCCACACGGGAATCGAAACCCTTGTCACAACCGGTCAGGTGGTGATTGCCGGTGAAGTAACCTCCAAAGCATACGTCGATATCCACGCCGTGGTCAGAAAACTGATCGACAAAATCGGCTACAACCGCGGTGCATACCGTTTCGATGGCGACAGCTGTGGCATTCTCAATGCCATCCACGAACAAAGTGCAGACATCGCCCAGGGAGTAAACCGTGAAGAGGAAGAAGCTCAGGGTGCCGGCGACCAGGGCATGATGTTCGGTTATGCGGTGAATGAGACTGAAAATTTCATGCCTCTCACCCTCGACCTTGCACATGCTTTCGTAAGCGAACTCGCCGACATCCGCCGCGAAGGTAAGCAGATGACATACGTGAGAAAAGGTAAGGAAATGACATATTTGCGTCCTGATGCCAAAAGTCAGGTGACAGTGGAATATGACGATCAGGGAAAACCGCTGCGTGTGCATACCCTCGTCATCTCAACCCAGCACGATGAGTTCGTCTTGCCTGCTGATGACTCCAAGGAAGCGGAGAAGATGGCTGAAAAGGAAATGCTTGATAGAATCAAGAAAGATGTGAAGGAAGTGCTGATTCCTCGTGTACTCACAAATCTCCCGGAGAAGACCCGCGCCCTCTTTGACGACAAACTGATTCTTCATGTCAATCCGACCGGAAAGTTCGTGCTTGGAGGTCCTCATGCCGACACCGGTCTGACAGGAAGAAAGATAATAGTCGACACCTACGGTGGCCGTGGTGCCCATGGCGGCGGCGCTTTCTCCGGCAAGGATCCTTCCAAGGTGGATAGAAGCGCGGCCTACGCCTGCCGCCACATAGCCAAGAATCTGGTGGCAGCCGGAGTGGCCGACGAGGTGCTCGTGCAGGTGGCATACGCCATCGGTGAGGCAAGCCCGGTAAGCCTTTGTGTCAACACCTACGGCACTTCAAAAGTTGGTCTCTCTGATGCGGAAATCGCCAAGGTGGTGCAGGGTCTTTTCGACATGCGCCCGAAGGCAATCGAACGCCGTCTGGGACTTCGCGAACCCATATATCTTGAGACGGCTGCCTACGGACATGTGGGCCGCAAACCGGTGAAAGTTAAGAAGACATTCAAGTCGCGCTACGATGAGAAACCGATAGAAAAAGAGGTGCAACTGTTTGCCTGGGAGAAACTCGATGCCGTTGACTCCATCAAGTCCGCTTTCCACCTCTGATCAAACCAAAGGCCGGAGGCCTTTCCCCTTGTTAACCCCCGGTCCTCGAGGCCCGGGGCCTTAATAATACACTGCAACCCCGGAGGGGTTGCCCTTTCAGTTGCCCTTTCTATTAAAAAAACTTGCATATTTTGCAAGTTTTTTGTACTTTTGCAAGTTGAAAGCAAAAACGCTTTACGCAGAACGCAATACGCAAAACGTACAACAAAATGAATATATCATACAAGTGGCTTAAACGCTATATAGATTTCAAGGAGTCGCCTAAGGAATTGGCGGCTGTATTCACATCCACCGGGCTCGAATGTGACCAGATTGAAGAGGTGGAGTCAATTCGCGGTGGACTGCGAGGTCTCAAGATTGGCAAGGTGCTAACCTGCGAACCCCACCCGGATTCCGACCACATGCACGTCACTACTGTTGATGTTGGCGGCGACACTCCTCTCCAGATAGTTTGCGGAGCACCAAATGTGGCAGCAGGTCAGACTGTGGTTGTGGCCACTATAGGCACCGTGCTCTACGATGGCGACAAGGAATTCACCATCAAGAAAGGAAAACTGCGCGGCGTGGAGTCGCTTGGAATGATATGCGCTGAAGACGAGATTGGTCTCGGTAAAGACCACAGCGGCATAATGGTGCTTCCCGACGGAGTGAAACCCGGCACAGAGGCTGCCGAATATTTCAACGTGGAAAGCGACTATTGCCTCGAGGTGGAACTCACCCCCAACCGCGTGGATGCCGCAAGCCATTATGGCTGCGCTCGCGACCTTAAGGCTTATCAATGGCACAAGATTCTTGAAAGCGGCGACAAGAATGCGGAATTTCCAGAAATCAAGCTCCCCGATGTCTCCGGTTTTTCAATAGACAGAAACGACGGGGCTGCCACTGTCGAGGTTAAAGACCAGCAGGCGTGTCCACGCTATGCCGGCGTCACCATCCGTGGTGTGAAAGTTGGTGAGTCGCCTGAATGGCTTCGCAATCTCCTCACCGCCGCCGGACAGCGTCCGATCAACTCCATAGTGGATATCACTAACTTCATCCTTCTTGGCATGGGACAGCCGCTCCATTGCTTCGACCTTAATAAGGTGAAGGGGGAGAAGATTGTGGTGAGAACCTGCCCTACCGGTACCAAGTTCACTACCCTCGATGAAGTGGAGCATACCCTCGATGAGAAAGACCTGATGATATGCGATGCTGAAAAACCGATGTGTATCGCCGGTGTGTTTGGCGGTATCGACTCTGGTGTGACCACCGAGACTACCGACGTATTCATTGAAAGTGCATATTTCAATCCCACTCGTATCCGCCGAACGGCTCGTCGCCAGGGGCTCAGCACCGATGCTTCGTTCCGCTACGAGCGAGGCACAGACCCGAACATCTGTGTTTATACTGCAAAACTTGCAGCAGTCCTTATACGCGAGATTGCCGGAGGAGAAATCTGCGGCGATGTGGTGGATGTATATCCTGAGAAGGTAGCTCCC
Source organism: uncultured Sangeribacter sp. (assembly GCA_964388725.1). Classification (GTDB taxonomy): domain Bacteria; phylum Bacteroidota; class Bacteroidia; order Bacteroidales; family Muribaculaceae; genus Lepagella. The sequence goes on from CAYMBR010000019.1 coordinate 12,490, forward strand.
GTCGAGATGGACTTCTCTCTCAAGTATTGCTGCGGACTGATTGGCAAGGAAATTCCTAAGGAAATGATAGTCGGTATCCTCCGCGCCCTTGAATTTGGCGTTGAGGAGACAGCCGATGCCGATGTGCTTCATCTCAACGTGCCAACTTATAGGGTAGACGTAACCCGTCCTTGCGATGTTGTGGAAGAGGTACTTCGCATCTACGGATATAATAATGTGGAGTTTGGTACGGAGATGCATGCCAACCTGTCGCAGCGCTCGGCAATCGATGAGGCTTACAATCTTCAGCAGGTGGTTGGCAATGACCTCACCGGGCAAGGTTTCCGCGAGATAATGAACAATTCTCTCACTGCAGTGAAATATTACGACGGCAACGCCGAATTCCCTCTCGAAAACTCTGTTAAGGTGATGAATCCTCTGAGCCAGGATCTCGGAGTGATGCGTCAGACTCTTCTCTTCGGAGGTCTCGAAAGCGTGGTCCACAATGTCAACCGCAAGGCTGCCGACTTGAAATTCTATGAGTTTGGAAATGTCTATGCATTCGACCCATCAAAGGAGAAAACCGACGAAAAGCCGCTTGCCCAATATTCCGAACATACAGAACTGGCTCTTTGGATGACCGGCAATCTGCAGGAAGCTTCATGGAACGCCAAAGCATTGGAGGCTACTGTGTTCGACCTTAAGGCTGTGGTGCTGAATATATTTGTAAAGGCAGGTGTCGCAGCATCGGGCCTGAAGATGACCCAGGGCAGCGATGAAACATTCAGCGTGAAACTCGACATCGCCCACAAGAGTGGCAAACCCCTCGCCGTGGTGGGCATCCTGAGCCGCAAGACCCTGAAATTGGCAGATATTGACCAGGAAGTTTGCTATGCCGCCATCAACTGGGATTATCTCTGCAAACTCTCCTCGAAATATGAGACTCTATTCGCTCCGCTGGAGAAAACTCTCCCGGTGCGCCGAGACTTGGCCCTGCTCCTCGATGCTGCCACGCAATTTGCAGCAGTAGAGGCCTGTGTCCGCAAGGCTGGCGGAAAATTGCTCCGCGATGTGCGTCTCTTCGACGTGTATGAAGGCAAAAACCTTCCGGAAGGTAAGAAATCTTACGCTGTGGCCTTCACAATCCAGGATCCGGAGAATACTCTCAAAGACAAGCAGATCGACGGTGTGATGGACAAAATCATCCGTTCCCTCGAAAAAGAACTCGGAGCATCCCTCCGATAATACTCCTTTCTCGCGATGCCTCGAGGTGTCTCGTGATTTATCTCTACAATTTCCAACAATTCAAATAATCTAAAGATTACTATCTAAATATGGGAAGAGCATTTGAATTCCGAAAAGCCCGCAAGCTCAAGCGCTGGGGCAATATGTCAAGAACATTCACTCGTATCGGCAAAGAAATCACCATCGCCGTAAAAGCCGGTGGCCCCGATCCGGACATGAACCCCCGCCTCCGCATGCTGATGCACAATGCAAAGGCTGCCAACATGCCAAAGGACACTATCGAACGTGCCATCAAGAAAGCTACCGACAAGGATGCTTCCGACTACAAGGAAATCGTTTATGAAGGATATGGCCCCCACGGCATTGCAATCGTCGTGGAGACAGCCACCGACAACAACCAGCGTACCGTGGCCAACGTGCGCAGTTATTTCACCAAACATGGTGGTTCGCTTGGCACCCAGGGCTCGCTCTCGTTCCTTTTCGACCATAAGAGCGTTTTCCACGTGAAACCAAACGCCGACACAAGCCTTGAGGACTTCGAACTCGAACTCATGGATCTTGACGCCGAACTGGAGGCAGAGGATGAGGAATGGCTCGTTTATGGAGCGTTCGACCAGTTTAACAACATACAGAAATTTCTCGAAGGCTCCGGTCTTGAAATCATCAGCGCTGAGTTTGAAAGAATCCCGACCGACTATAAGGAGGTGACTGCCGAACAGCGAGAGAGCATCGAAAAGCTTCTCGAGCGTTTTGAAGATGACGACGACGTGCAGAACGTTTTCCACAATATGAAGGAAGCCGACGAAGAATAAGACACACCGCAACTGATGAATCATATCATAAAATTTTTTGTAATAGCGGTGGCAATCGTCATCGCTATTCCGTCATTCGCCGTTAGCCAGCAGGAGATGGAGCAAGCACGCACACTTGCTGCCAAGCATTATCTGCGTTATGCCAACAACGGATCCGACTATCTTGACAAGATCAATCCTGCCACAATGGCGGAGCTGACAAAGGCACTGAAATCAAAGGAGCAGGAGAACATAAAGGCTTTCAATGCAGTGGCTGTGCCCACCGACTATGCATCCTGGGATAAGGCAAAGCTCGTAGAATATTGGGGCACTACTTTCTTTAAGTCTCCCGGACTCAACGAAGACGGCAAGAGATGTCTCAGTTTCCTTGTAAAAGACCTCAATAAGATTTCCGTAAATCCAGCGTCAACAGCCCAGTCCCAGCCGGAGCAGGGTAGGGACGCTATTAATAGCGTCCCCGTCGGCAGTGAATCAGCCGACAAAGCACCTGTTTCAAGTGAGTCTGTCGGCAATCCATCCGATGCCGACCAGTCTCAGCGGGCTGCTGACCTCGCAGCCGCTGAAGCTCAGGCTGCCGCTGAGGCCGCCGATGAGGAGGGCGCTGTAGAGGAGCGTCCGCAGAGATCTTCAGGCACAATCTGGTATGTTGCGATCCTGATAATTCTTATTGGAGTGGTCATCTGGCTCGTGATGTATGCCCAGAAGAGCATGAAAGAGAGCGGTCGGATAATAGCCGATCACAAAGATGTCGAAAAGGAAGTCCGTGAGGCTAAACGTGCCGCTAAGGAAGAAATCAACAAAATGAGAGAACAATATGCAGCCTCGATATCTGCAAAAAACGCAGAAATCAAGCAACTGCGCGAACGGTGCGAAGCCCTTGAAGATGAGTTAGAAAAAGCTGTCAATAATGCACAATGCACAATGCACAACGCACAATCCTCAGCGACTTCCAAACCGATAACCGACAACCGAAAGCCGGCAACCGACAACCGACAACCGGCAACCGACAACCGACAACCGGCAACCGACAACCGGCAACCGGCAACCGGCAACCGGCAACCGGCAACCGACAACCGACAACCGGCAACCGACAACCGGCAACCCAAAAACTCCCTCCCCCCTGTAGTGTTCCTCGGATATGTCAACCAGCGCGGTCTATTCGTGAAGGCTTCCCGCAGTCTAAACGCCGACTCCTCGGTCTATCGTATGGATATTCCTGATGGTACCAACGGCTCATTCCGGGTGGTCAACGACCCGTCGATTCTCGATCGTCTGCTTGGTGACCCCGCTCTCTGGCTTGAAGGCGGATGCTCCATCGAAAATCCCGATGATGCTGATATTGCCACCGAGATTGTTACCCTGACTCCCGGCGAGGCCCGTTTTGCCGACAATACCTGCAAGGTATTGAAAAAGGCAAGAATAAAATTCATCTAAGAGATGAAATTATCCGACATCTCCGACCGCTACGGCAAGGTGATATTCCTGATTTGCTCCATGCTCGCGGTGATATTGTTTCTGATAATATCCACAAATATCGTCAAGCAACTCTCCGCGCAGGAACGGGAAAGAATGAATATTTGGGCTTCTGCAACCGAAAGGATGGCGAAGGCCGACAGCAATGCCGATTTTGAGTTTCTGCTCAATATCATCGCCCAAAACAATTCTATCCCTGTGATGGTGACTGATGTAGAGAAAAATATTCTCGAATACCGCAACTACACGCTTCCCGACCGGATCGATGATGGGGAGCATGTGGCTTTTTCAGACCTTACGGATAAAAACCGTCATTATCTGGAAAAAAGGTTGAGAAGTGCAGTAGGCAGCAAGAGCATGGACGATGCCGTGAATTCAGACTCGCATTTCATTAAGGTGGAGGTCTTTCCGGGTGTCAACCAATACATCTACTATGAAGATTCAATCCTGCTTCGCCGACTGAGTCTTTATCCCTACGTGGAGTTGGCGGTGATGATTGTTCTGGTGCTTATAATCTATATAGCAGTAGTATATACCAAGAAAGCGGAGCAAAACAGGGTTTGGGTAGGCCTTTCAAAAGAGACGGCGCATCAACTCGGCACCCCAATTTCTTCGCTTATGGCTTGGACTCAGTATCTTGAGGCTTCCGGTACTGATGCTGATGTGACCACGGAAATAGACAAAGACGTGAAACGCCTTTCGGTGATTGCCGACCGATTCTCCAAAATCGGTTCAAGACCCGACCTTGAACTGGAGTATCTCAACCAGACCATCGTCTCGTCGCTCGAATATATGAGCAGCAGAATCTCGGGGAAGGTGTCGCTCAATTTTCATTTCGGTGAGGATGACTATGGCGTGCAGATTTCAAGAAGCCTTTTCGAATGGGTTATGGAAAACCTAACCAAGAATGCCGTTGACGCTATGTCGGGTGTGGGAGAGATTCACATCACCACTGGCAAGGAAAAGGATACTGTCTGGATTGAGTTCCGCGACACTGGCAAGGGTATATCCCGTAAGAACTTCAGCAAGGTGTTCAATCCGGGCTACACCACAAAGCAGCGTGGCTGGGGACTCGGACTTACTCTTGTGAAGCGCATTATCGAGGAATACCATAATGGCAAAATCTTCGTCAAGGAGTCGGAGATCGGAATCGGCACCACCTTCCGCATCGAACTTCCCTCCTCCTAATCCTCAATTCTCAATTCTCAATCATTCTCAATTTCCAATTCTCAATTCTCAATTATATTTTGGATCCCATCTTTTTAACCGGCTACATGGCTTCCGGTAAAACCACCTTCGGCAAGGCCCTTGCAAGAAAAACCGGACTTCAGCATATCGACCTCGATTTCTATATCGAGCAGCGTTTCCACTGCAAAATCAAGGACCTCTTTGCCCAAAAGGGTGAGGCGGAGTTCCGGAAGATTGAAAGCAATCTCCTGCGTGAGGTGGGGGAGTTTTCCGATGTCATCATCTCTTGCGGTGGTGGCACCCCATGTTTTGGCGATAATATGGACTATATGAATTCCCGTGGCATGACAGTATGCCTGAAGGCCTCCGACGATGTCATTGCCGACCGCATCCTACAGGCCGGCGACAAACGTCCCCTCATGGCCGGCAAATCGCGCGAAGACATCCTCATCTCCATTAAGCAACACATGGCCGTCCGTACCCAATTCTATGACAAATCCAAAATCACCATCTCCGGCGACCGCCTCGAATCTAAATCCCAGATTGCCGACACCGTCGCCTCCTTTCTCAAAAATCATCTCCACCCCTCCGATAAATAACCTTAAGTGTCTGGTGGCTGCACTGCTGATGACACTCGCCATTCTTATCGACACCGACAGCGTTCTGTGCAAGTTCCGGTTTCAGTCAGGAAACCAGCGGTCTATGAATTAGACGGAAAAGTGTCAAAAAGTTCTGTGTGGTTCTGTTGGCGATACTTAAGGACAATTACGATGGATATCATTTTAGTGGGAACTGCCCAAACATCTATAATCCATTCAGTCTGCTCAATGCCCTTAATCTAAAGAAAATTGACAATTATTGGGTTGAATCCGGTATCCCCAAAGTATTTCTGGATACATCGTTGAATGTTGATTTACACCATCCTAATGTAAAATATGGGGAAATAATGGAAGGCTTTTTGACGAGTCTTGATTCATATATGCAGTTACCCGAATCATTGCTTTATGAAGCAGGCTTTCTTACAATAAAAGATTATGACGATGAGGCCATGATTTATTCACTTGCTATCCCCAACAAAGCAATCACAAAGACCATAATCGGGATTGCCGCCAACTACTCCTTAAAGACCAACAACATAGACAGCTGGCTCATCATGTAATCTCGAAACAAGATTCTTGTTGGCAAGTTATGCGATGGTTAAATTTGCTCTAACGCAAAAATGCGCGCCCCGCTTCGGGACGCGCATTTGATTAATATACTAACTTTTTCCGAATCAATATCCGGGATTCTGCCATGCGGCTTTCTCTTCGTCGGTCAGATTGGTGCCATCTTCATGAAGCAATCCATCAATGAAAGACTGCGGAATAGGACGAAGGATGTGGTGATCCTTGATATTAGGAGCTGCCTCAGGATTGAAAGCTTTCGCACGTGGTATAAGCGTCTTGGTGCGAGAAAGAGTTTCCCAACGCATCCATTCGCCGATTAACTCACGAGAGCGCTCGTTGAGAATGAACTGGATGGCTCGGTCTTTGTCGCCACTGACACCAAGTTTTGCAAGGATTTTCTCATCTTCCTTGGGAAGATTTGCAGGGAAAGACTTAAGCTTGAGATCAGAGGCTTCAGTAGTAACCTCGACATTGGGGTTAGACAGATAGTAGGTGTTCATGTCAAGATTTGAATTGACCCACATGTCATGATTGCTACCAGAATTCAGACCATTCGACGCAAAAGCAATAGATCCATCGCAATAATATGAGCGGTTTTCTCCTGCCTTCCATTGAGCACGTTCACGAACTTTGTTGATATCATTCATGGCCTCACCATATTGCCCAAGACGTGCATAGCACTCTGCACGATTTAGGTATGTTTCAGCCACACGAGCCATAGTCACATCGCGGAAAGCATCACCTTTCTCAGCCTGACGGGTACCGTCATCAGTCTTGTTCAAACCTGCAAACATATTGCAGATGGGCTGAGATGTAAAGGTGGGAGCAACGTACTGACCATTTTGATACAGTATACTCGCATTAGGCACCCACTGACCTTTCTTGGAAGTAAGGTTACCGGAAGTCGGGGTCTGGCGGGCATTAACATCCCATTCAGGAAGACGGCCATTGTCGTCGGTAAATGTAGGACCTTGAGTATATGCTCCGAAAGTATACTTATCATAGGTATTGTCATCTTCTGTATTAAGGATGAAAACAACACCCGGATCGCCAACACTCACACCTTTGGAATTATCTACAACAGTATTTGTGCCGTAAACAGTACGGAAATTCTTCCAAAGACGAGAGTCGTTTACGTGGTCATAAACAGCATAGGTATATTCTGTAGGACGGCAACGTTGGAAGTCCATACCACCAATCCAGACACCGCGCTTCACCCATCCTCCGGAGAAGTTAGAGAACTGAGGATTGAAATAGTTGTAGGTTCGGTTGCCAAAACGGCCTTGTGTAGAACTATCGCTATTGAATCCTGCGGCCATCAATATCTCATCTGATTGTTCGATAGCGCAGTCAACGCCAGTCCAGTTGGCATGAGTGTTGCGGGAATCGGATTCAAGCGAACGAGTGTTGATTACATAATCGCAACATGCGATTGCTTCCTTAAGGTCATCCTCTTTAGTCGCACTGTTGAAAGAATCGCAACGTTCAGAAGCACGGAACAACAAAGCCTTTGCAAGGAAATGGGCAGCTGTTGCTTTAGTCCAGGTGATACCCTTGCCATATCGGAAATCTTCGCCTTTAAAGAGTTCATAAGCTTTGCGAAGGTCAGAGATTACCTGTTCCCAACATTCAGCTTCTGTGGCACGAGTGAAAGCTCGCACTACGCCAGTTGCAGGCTTGAGTTGCAGAACGACAGCACCATATTGGGCAGTTAGACGATAATAATTATAACCTCTCAAGAAGTAAGCATGAGCCAGGGCATAATCGCGGGAAGCCTCATCCTGAATCAAATCAGCATTTTCTATCACAGTGTTGCAAGAAGAAATGCCATAATACATTTGATCCCAGAGAGCCCCAGGGGCAGTACAGTTGCCATTCTGAGCACCCAAAGCAGTGGTACATGCCAGCGGACCAAATCTGTGATCGTACGTATTCCACGGCTCATTCGTCAGGTCGTTTGCATTGGTGAACTCGTCAGTGCCATAGAGGGTTATGCCGTAAGCCCATTCATAACCGAAATGCCAACGGATATTACCATAAAGTGAAGTAGCAAGGGAAAGCAATCCCTCTTCAGTCTTGAAATAATCTGTAGAATACTGTGTGGTGAGGTTCTCGTCGAGAAAACTGTCGGCACAGGAAGTCATACCGCCTGATACCACACCGGCCAGAATTGTTCCAAGAAAAATTTTATTTAATTTCATAATTTAAATTTCCTTGTTAAGTATTTATAAGCAAAGATTAGAAGCCTACCTCAAGGCCGATTACCCAGCTTCTGTTGAAGTAAGTATTACCGGTGTCACAATCCCAACCTTTCACCGCCTGATAGAAATCAAACGGATTTATAACTTGTCCGTAGATCTTCACGTTCTTCAGATCTGTATGTGAGAGAAGTTTTTTGCTGAAGTTGTAACCAAGTGATATGTTGCGCATACGCAAGAATCCACCATCCTTATAACCAAGAAGAGATGCAAAGGCATCACCCGAACCGGAAGTGGCTTGAGCAAGGATTGGTTTCTGGTATTCAGCATTCGGGTTGTCGGGAGTCCAGTAATCCACCTCATTCTGATTGGCATGCGCTGTCATGGCATAACCACCGGTATTGAACTTATAGCCGAAGCGACCAATCATGGAGAGACCAAGTTCAATTCCTTTCCAAGAGAAAGTATTGCTCCAGCCGAATGTCCAACGAGGATTGGTATTGCCAATCACTACGCGGTCGTCGTCATCCATCTTGTAGTCATTGTTCTGATCCTTTGGCTTAACATTGCCAGGGGTGAAGTTATATCCATTTTCATTCCATTTGGCCATTTCTGCCTCTTCACCAATCTGCCATATTCCATCGCTTTCATATCCGTAGAATACATCCATAGACTGGCCGATAAACCAAGCATTGTCAACCATATCATTCTTACCGTATGCAAGTTCCACAATCTTGTCTTTCTGCCATGCGGCATTGATGTTGGTTTCCCAAACAAATCCGCAAGGAAGTATTAATGGAGTTGCATTAAGAGTGATTTCGACACCCTTGTTGCTTGTGCGTCCTACGTTTGCCCATGTATTTGGGAAACCTGTTAGAGTTGGAATATTCATCGACATAAGAATATCTTTTGTCTGCGATGTGTAGAATTCCAAGCTACCATTGATTCGATTGTTGAGGAAACCGAAGTCAAGACCAACGTTCCATTGGGTAGTCTTTTCCCAACCAAGATCCGGATTGGCCATTGCTACCTGATCTTTAGTGTAATAAGGTTCATTGGTGGCATACGACAATACATTATCCAGTCCATTGAAAGGCAGATAGAAAGAAGAAATCGATCCCTTGGTCTGATATGGGCTTACACCGGCATTACCTGTGGTGCCGACACCAAGACGAAGTTTGAGGTTGTTGAGCCAATTGAAATTCATGAATTCTTCCTGGTCAATACGCCAAGCGACAGCCATCGAAGGGAAGAAATCCCATTTATAACCTTCTGCAAGCTGAGAAGCACCATCCCAACGTCCGGATGCAGTCAGCAAGTAGCGATCATTGAAACCATAATTGACACGAATCATATAAGACTCGAGTTGACGGTCGGTAAGGCCGGTGCTCATTTCTGCTTTGTTGTCTGAGTTTGTGATATCTACAGAACCCATAGCGTTCCAGAGATACATTGTCTGAGCAAATCCTTCAGCACTCATGCTTGAAGTCTCAGTGTTCCATTTGGAAGCAGTCTGCAGCAATGTTACACCTACATTATGTTTATCCGCAAAGGTGCGATTGTAGGTGATCATATTGTCGAGTGTCCATGAGAAGTTTCTGCGGTCGCTGCGCTTTGCATAATTTGTGCCAGGTTCGCCTGTAGAATTAATGCGATAAGAGCAATCTCCCTGCAAAGCCACACCTTCGCGCCAGTATTCAAAGTCAGGACCAAAAGATATTTTATACTGCAGACCTTCGAGAACTTTAAAGATCTCGCCGACCTTCAAAGTAGCACTGAAATTAGAAAGGAATCTAAATCTTTCGGACTTTTGAGTGGTTCTGTTCCAGTCGTCCATGATAGTATAGACGGAGGATTCGCCACCCGGATTTATTATGATATTGCCATCCTCATCGTACGCGGGAGAAATATTGTAGATTGACTTTGCCAGACCATAAATAGCATCAGGGCCACTTTGGCTTCTTGCCCCTGTTCTTGAAATACCATAATCACGGCGGGCGTAGGTGCCATTCATGGAGGCACTAATAGCCATCCATTTCACCGGGTTGATATTGACCGATACCTTTCCAGTGTAGCGTTCGTACCACTGACCTTTCTGGGTGCCATCATTCTTCATATATCCGAATGAAGCATACCCGTTAAGATTCTCACTACCACCACTTGCGCTAACTGTGTGCTCATGAGAAAAACCTGTTTGAGTCACGAAATCAGTCCAGTCGTAATCTTCAACCAAATCAGGATTCCATGTGCCATTGGCCCATCCACGAAGTACATTGTCGCGGGTTGTATTTCCATCAAGAGGTGAATCAAAAATATATGAATCAAGTTCCTTGGTGAATTGTGAAGGATTTGTCACCCCACTCAGTTTTTCGTCGCCACTGTTGATTGCAGCCCAACGACGGAAATCGATAAACTCGGCTGCCGTCATGGAAGGGGATTTGTCGACAATGTTTGACCATGTGACAGAACCAGAATAATTAAGGCTGAATTGACCGGATTTACCCTGCTTTGTAGTGATCAGGATAACACCATTCGCACCACGGCTACCATAGATAGCGGTTGCGGAAGCGTCTTTAAGGATGTCAATAGACTCGATGTCGCGTGGGTTGATAGTCTCAATGCCGGCATCGGACATCAAGGGTACACCATCCACTACATAAAGAGGCGAATTGCCACCTGAAAGAGAACGATTACCACGGATTCTGACATCGGGCACAGTACCCGGTCGCTCGCTTGTGCCGATATTGACACCTGCAGCCTTGCCCTGGAGAGCCTCAAAGGCATTGCTTACCGGGCGGTCGTTGAGTACTTCAGAATCGACGCGGGTCATCGCACCGGTCACGTCGGATTTCTTCTGCACACCGTAGCCGACAACCACAAGGTCGTCGAGGACGTTGGAGTCTTCAAGAAGAGTGACGTCGATTACTGACTTTCCGGCCACTTTCACCTCTTGAGAGACACAGCCTACATAACTGAATACGAGGGTGGCGTTTTCTGCGACATTTGAGAGCTTATACGCTCCGTCAAAGTCTGTTGCGGTTCCATTGGTGGTCCCTTTCACCATAACGGTCGCGCCAATCACGGCCTCTCCGTCCTGGTCAAGAACCTTGCCGGATACCGATTTGCCCTGGGCGGCTGCGGCGAATGACACCATGGCCGCGAGAGCGAGACACAGGAATCTGCGACAGATGGTCGCGATTCCTGAACTTTCCTTACGGTAGTTCATAATAATGTTAGATAGTTTAATGAATTGAATATTAGGTTATATTATATTATTTTCATGGTAGGTCTAACTTCTTTATAGGTGACGATTTTATCATAAGGAGGCTTCGAAAAAGTCTCCCCCTTATGATAAAATCTACTAATCCCATTATTCTTCAGCAAAATTATTAAAAAATTCTCACATTTCTTTTAAGAATTTTTAAGAATTACCCCCCCCCTATAACATTATTTAACATTCAAGTCCTCTTATCTTATAAATATTAACATATATTTACATTTTATTTTCATACACGATTTGGTTTTTTTCACTCTCTTATTGCAGTCTCATTTTTTTTTGCTAACTTTGCCTTCGATGACGCTGCTTCGCGTATCGATATTCTGAGTTTTTTCCCTTGCTCTTTCTATCGGCGGGTTAAACTCATAAACTTATAAACTCATAAACTTTAAGCAAAACTTAATTTTAAGAAATACCATGATCGCTGAAAAAGAAACTACTACCATCGACATAGAACCGCTGCTTATGCCGGAAAACCTCATGCCTGATGCTGATAAAATGGATATAGCAATGCTCGCCAATTATGGCGACACGGATGAAACAAGAGTGCTCTTGACCCCGGAGGCCTGCGGACTGATTACATCCTCCGGTCTTAAGGTTGCCGTCGAGACTGGCGCCGGAATAGACATTTCTTTCAGCGATGACACCTACGCCGAATATGGCGCCAAGATTGTCAGCCGGGCCGATGCTCTTAAAGCAGACATCGTCCTTTCGTTTACTCCGCTTCGTGCCGACGACATTCGACGCATGACTCCGGGAGCTACGTTGCTCTGCATCATGGCTTCGGGCCTTATCGACAGGGAATCAATCAATGTCCTTCTCGATCTTGGTATCACAATGGGTTGCCTCGACAACATGTATAGCCATTCCAATACCCTGATTTTTGCCGACATCATCGACGAAATCGATGGAAGGGCCGCCATAATGTATGCTCAGGATCACCTTTCTTTCCTCGGAGGTGGAAAAGGTGTGCTGCTCGCAAGTGTGGCCGGCATAAATCCTTGCGAGGTGCTGATTATTGGCGATGGGGTCGATGTTTATTCCGCTGCAAATGCCGCCCTCAATATGGGCGCGCAGGTCACTGTCGTCAACAATGATGTCTCCATGCTCGCCCTTGCCAAGAAGGAATGTGGTCCGCAGGTGCAGACCATCATGATCCATCCCAGAGTCCTTTACAACAAGGTGAAGTCTGCCGACGTAATATTGCTCGGAACCACTACTCGCCCCTTTGAATTCCCCAAGAACCTTTCGGCCGTGATGAAAGACACTGCATACGTGCTCGACTTCAAGGAGTCCAGACCCTCAGTGTCAGTGCCGCGCACAGTGGCAATGGCTCTTAGCAATGTTATGGTAAACTTCATCGACGAGATGCGGCTCAAAGACAACTTCGACCGCATGCTTGCTACAAACGAGGGCGTCCAGCAGGGTATCGTGACATTCCGCGGCAAACTCGTGGATAAACTCGTGGGCAGCTACACTGGCCTCCCAGCCATCGACATTTCAGTGATGCTCGCTGCACGCAATTGATCCGGACCTGTCCATGCGTATCATACATGTGCTTTCATCGGTGATGTGGTCAGGCGTAGAGCGTTACGCCCTCGACATTTGCCGCCATTACCGCGACCATGGCCACGACGTGATTGCCGTCACCCGCGATGCACGTACTGTCGACGACGTCTTCCGCCATCATTCCATTCCGATTGCCTTCGCTCCGCTCGGCGGCTTTTACTCTTACGAGGCCGTGAAGTCAATGTCGTCACTCTTTGTTTCCTCCGACCTGCCGACTGTGGTGCACTGCCACAGCACGCGAGATGCTTTTTCCGCTCTTATAGCCCGCAAACTCATCTCTCGCCACAACATTCTTGTGGTGCTGACACGCCATTATGTAAGGCGGGCTGGCCGTTCTCCACTCCATAGATTTGTATACCGCAATGTTGATGATCTGATTTTCGTGTCGAATAAGGCGAAAGAGGCATTCTTTTCCGGGTGGAGCTCGAGGATGACAATCTCCCCAAACGACCCTCGCCTGCACGTAATCCACAACAGTCTCAACATTCCGCTCCGTCCCGTAGCACCGGAACCCGAAAAAGGACCAGTCAATGCAATATATCTCGGGCGGCTTGCCCCTGACAAGGGTATCGAATACATAATCGAGGCCTTGGCGCAAATCAAGGAGATCAAGTTGCGGTTGCGTATGGTGGGTACCGGACATCCCGATTTTGTCGATTCTCTACGCAATATGGCTGTCGAAGCTGGAGTGATGAATATGATTGACTGGCCAAGGCACAAGGAAGAGGCTGCTGATTTTATTAGAAACTCACATTTCAGCGTTTCGCCTTCCACCGCCCCGGAGGCGTTCGGGCTCAGTAATATAGAATGTATGGCTGAGGGGCGTCCGGTAATTACGACCGACAATGGTGCTCAGCCCGAATATATAAAAGACGGGATAAATGGAATTCTTGTGCCCCCAAAAAACTCCGACATCCTTGCAATTGAGATGAGAAGGCTGGCCGCCTCAGCTGATCTGAGGAGGCAACTCGGTGCAAATGCCAGACAGTCGTTTGAGCAAAATCTCGCTTGGCCCATCTTCATCGAAAAACTCAATTCCATCTACGCCACATTATAAAAAACACCAAAAGTACATAAAAATTTTGAGATTCTTACACCGACAGAATAAAAAAATTCCTTTTTTTAGAGGAAAGTTAATCATTCAAATTATTTTTTTTGCGTTCACTCACCGAAAAATTTGCATATTACGAAAAAAAACACTAATTTTGCACTCGCAATTGAGGGGCAACCCCTTTGATATTGCATTCGGGGTGTAGCACAGTTGGTTAGCGCGCTACGTTCGGGACGTAGAGGTCGGGCGTTCGAGTCGCCTCACCCCGACTACCACACTCAAAAGGATTTAGTCCACCAGGCTAAATCCTTTTGACCGTTAATCTCAGGGACACGAGCGAGACGTGTCATCAATATTTTTATGTTTCACCAGGCGTTATTCCAATCCGAATAATGCTAAAAAAATTGCGTCCCAAAAAGACTTCCGCGCGAAAAAAGGAGCAATGTCCCATCGCGCTCCCTACCCCCGACGGACCGGACGGAACTGATAGTGGTAGTAAAGGGAATTTTTGCCGACCGCCTCAAGCACGAAATACTGGTTGATGTCTTCCACATGGAGAAGTTTCGCGTAGTTCCATCCGTCGCCTCGGTGGTTGCCCTCGCTCACAGGGTAGTTGAGCTGTGACGTGTTGGCATCGGTCATCGACTTGAGGTCGGGATAGCTCAGGATTCTGGATTCTTCCATGCTCTTTATGAGCCAGTTGCAGTAGTAAAAGTTCGAGAGCTGGTGGTCATCGTTTTTGTATGCCATGTTCTGAGCCTCGATATAATCACAGTCAGGTTCTTCGGCATTGACAGAAATGGATATCTCATCGACCACATTTTCCAGAGCCACCGGCTCGATAGCGGCAGTGGCGGTGGCGGAGAAGCAGAATGATATGCTTGGTTCTCGATGGTCGAACTCAAACTCACCGCGTAGGAATAGCTTAAGTTTTTCGAAAAATTCCGGCCGCCCGCTGATGGGCGACCGGAGTGGCCGGGTCAATGAAATACGTCGTGGGTGGAAATCAAACGAACCTGACCCGACTCAATGAGTTCACGAAGGTCTGGAGACCGTTTTGGATCTTGGCCGCTGTCTTGGGCGATGGATTGCGGTAGCATGTGGCATATTGGGATATCTGTGCTGCCGAAAGCCCTGTCATCATTGCAAGACCCTTGTAGGTTATGAAACGTCCGTAGTATGCAAGGAAAGATGGAATGTCATAGACGAAATTAAATTCAGCCTCAACAAAGTCAAGCCCTCTTTTGGCATAGTTTTGCTTCATCGCCTCGTAAGTGGCATTCCAGTCGCTGATGGCTTCCTCCTCGGTCTTGCCCTCTCCGGTGAGACCGTAGTTGAGCGGCGCCTTTTCATCCAGTCCACAGGAGTAGGTTCCATCTTTGTCAAGATATAAATAAACATTTGCCTTTACCATAGTGCCTATATTTTGCTATTTTATTGTTTAACATTGTAAATTAGAGGAAAGTTTAGATGGGAGGGGCTTATGTCCCTCTATTTACATTTTCACGCCGGAGGCCTTGCGGATGCTGAAGAAGGTGCCCGTTGCCACTTCTTCCTTGCCGTGGTAGCCTGTGGTGAAGTACTGACCGGTGATAGGGCTGTACCACTCAGGGTGTCCGTTTACGGATTCGCCTGTGGGATAGCATCCTGCTTTCCTTAACTTTCTGTGAAGTTCGTTGTATTTCATTTTTCAGTTCGTTTTGATTTCCACTACAAAGATAATGCTATTTTTTTTAATAGCAAAATTTTTAGCCATAAATTTTCAGAAAAGGGCCAAGGATGAATTCCTGTGATATGATACGCGATATGGCATCGCCTATCAGTGACTTGCCCGCACCTCCGTTGTTATGTCCCACCTCCGACAGCAGGTGGTCTTGCACGATGACGGCCTTCCGCTCTCCGTCGGGCTTCCATTCCGACATCAGATACTCCAGCGACGTTATCTTGTTGACCAGATGTTGAGAAGCAGATCGTCGATGCCCTTGTCGCCGAAGTCGTTGTCTTTGTTGACATACCCCCACCATGCCTCCACGTCTTTGCCAAGGTTGTGGAAGGAGGCCATGAACTGTTTGAACTTGATCACGGCAGCCGCAAACGAGTTGGGACGCTTGTCAACCCGGTCGCCCACCGTGATCTCCCGGTGTAGGTCGTCCCAGTCCGAGTCCATCATCAGCACCACGTTGCGCACTCCGCATACCCGAACCACCTCCTGGATGTCCTGTATCATACCCGTCTCAACCGCCCCAATGTTGTTGATCCCCTGGATGCCTATCGATGGCATGCCGTGCTTGCACGCCTTTTCGGCCTTCTTCTCACCCTCCTGCAGAAAAAGTGTGTCAAACTGCTCCTTGTCAAGGAATCGTCTGCGGATGTATTCGGGAATGTACGCTCGGCTCGACGCCCCGGTTGGCGTCTGGTATTTCATCGGCTTGTCCTTCACCCGGTGAAGCTCAGGATTGGCGTAGCGCACGCGGGCATATCGCCGGGACACCGTCGATCCCTTCTGCATATACGTCATAGGGCGGCCATAGAGATCCAGATAGTAGATCATCATGTCGTTCCCCTTCGGGTCTATGCGGAACCCAGGGCCAAACGACCCGGGCTGGAACGGAGACATCGGCTGCTCTCCCTTGCCGTCGTTGAGCGTGGCCATCACGTCTTCTGCCTTCAGTCCGGACCCCTCAAGCTGCTCCGCACAGAATGTGCCTCCCAACTTCGATGCCTCAATCCGCTCTCGCTCATGGCGGGTGTCCTCCTCCGTCTGAATGTGAAGCCCCGCCATCTTTCGTCTTCCTTAAGGCCTTCATAGAGAAGTCCCATCACGCGAATTTCGGCCGCCGACATACGGCTCGCAAAAGACGGACGACACACTATCCCATCGTGTCGGCATTCCCCGCGCAATGGACACGATACCGACTCCAGGTTCATGCGCCCATCGCACGTTATGTCCGGCACGTGGTCGAGATTCGCGAAGTTGCAGCGGATGAACCTCGCCACCATCCCGTAGCGGTAGTAGGGGATGTTGGCCGACGATGCCTTGTATATTTCCCTCAGGGCGGCGTAGGCTTCGGGATAGAACGTGGATATCATCTCCTCCATCTCCCGCAGTAGGTCGCCGTCTGACTCTGTCACCTTCGAGGTGTCGCCGTCTGCCATGCGTACCCACACCTCATTCTCGTAACAGAAAAATTCGCAATTTGATAATACCATGATGTTGGTAATTTAATCATTCTGTTACATTGGCGAAGATGCCCTCACCGAAAAACTCGTTAATTTTGCGTCCCTGCAATAGGGATACTCTCCGTATGCCCTTGCGCATCATCCATAGGTATTGGGCTGTAATGCCGAGATGCTTTCGCAGTTTTATGCCGTAATAGAACGCATCTTCCTTCGGCATTTCATTGAAATGGGCATCCAGCGCTTCGTTTGCTGTCATTTTTCTTGGTTGTTTAATGATTATTTATTAATTTTATACATCCAGATTCTTCTGCAATCCACAGGGATAAAAAAGGCGACCACAACGGGACGCGACATCCAGAATTAACAACTTTAACAATACGAGAAATCAAGCCTTCTGAAGCATAATCCCACACTGTATGACTCGCCTCACCCCGACTACCACACTCAAAAGGATTTAGTCCACCAGGCTAAATCCTTTTGACCGTTTTCTATATTTGAGTATGTCTGGTCTCTTATGGTAGTTTTGATGATATCCAGAGGTCGATGATGCGGCGGGAGAGGGATGGGGGTGTCGGGAGTGGAGGGAGCTGATCCCGGGTAAACCATCCGAGTGATGTCAGTTCCCCGTCGGCTGCCTGCAATTCTCCGCTTTTGTATTTGGCAGTGAATCCTGTCATCAGTTGGCTCGGGAATGGCCAGCTTTGGCTTCCGGCGTATCTGATGTCTTTCACTTCAAGCGATGTCTCTTCCCTTATCTCCCGGGCCACGCACTCTTCAAGCGATTCCCCTGTCTCCACAAAACCTGCTACAAGCGCGTACATCTCCTTGCGTTTGAAGTTGGCAGCGTGCACAAGGAGGGCTTCGCGTCCTTCATCGCGCGTTATCAGCACTACAATGGCTGGCGAAAGTGATGGCCAAATCTCTCGGCCGCAACACTCACATTTAAGCGAAATGTCGGTTGATTTCGACATCTTGCCTCCGCATACTGAGCAAAACTTATTGGTTTGACGGAAGTTTTGCAATTGCTGCTCCTTGCAGGCCATCTGCCACTTCTCATCGCCAAGTCGCTCCCACGCTGCCCGCAGCTCCACCCATTCAGCCTCATCTTCCGAATCGGCAAAGCCATCGCCCTTCAAGGCTACCTTCCCATCTTTCAATAATACTTTTCCCATAACCTTTATATTCAATTTTCGCAGGCTAAAATTGAAGTTTATAAGTTGAACTCGCGAAACTTAAGTATTAATATCTTACCGTGGTACATGAAAGACGAGCGGACATATCGCGAAGTGCACCATTGAAAGTGACGAGCTCTTCGGGTGTAAATCGGCATGCGTGTCCGTTGACATTGTTGCCGTTGATTCGTTGCGATAGCCATGCTCGGCTTCTATGGAAATATTTTTTTGCGATATAGCTGAGATTAATCATATCGCTGATTTCTCCCAGCTGTAGTTTTGTGGCTTCTTCATGAATGCTATTTATATTGGAGGTAAGTCTCGATATGCGAGAACCGACAAACTCTTCTACAGCCTTTTCTTCTTCTTCCGATGTACATTCTGATTTGATTTTTGCTGCAAGTGTCAGAACTTCTGGAGATGTAGGATTGCTGTCCAAAAGTTTCCCTAAATTTTCTAATTCTTCGTGTAATTTCATATTATAATATTATTTGTATCCGTGCCTCTTTGGTAGATATGGCTTGGACATGTTTTTTTAATATTTCTGAAGTTCCTCAAGAATTCTGTCAATTTCATTGATTCTGTCAAGAAGTTTGTCAATATCTTTTTGATATTTTCTTGCATCAAGAATCCGGAATGCCTCAAGGGTTGCCTTTGCTTCCATCCTTTTATGGAGAAGATTTTGAATAATTCCCCGTTTGTCCATATCGGTTTTATTTTTATAACAAACAAAATTAATAAACATTTCGTTATTGACAAAATTTTTAAACCTAAATCTTCAGCAAAAAAAGGTTTGCTCAGCGAGTCAAACCTTTTTTGCGATAAAAATATGTTGTGCAAAATTATTTATGTGTTCCGTCAGGTTAATTCTTCACATACACCTTTTTGTTTGCCACGATATATATTCCTGAAGTTAGGCCAGACACCCGGGTAGTTTCGTTGCTACGCACTTCGGCAGTTTTCACGAGTTGACCCATCGTGTCGAAGATTCTGATACGGGAGTCAATTGCAGAAGACAGGCAAATCTCGTTGCTTTCAGCCCACACGCGAAATCCATCTTGCATATACAGGTCTTCTACGCCGGAAGATTCACCCACCTTGATGTAGCGGACACCGCTGACATTTTCTATATAGGCTTCAAAGGGACGCGGAGCGCGAAGTCCGGCCATAAGCAAAAGACATCAGGCACGGATTGGTTCCGTGCCTGAGTCTTTGTGAAATATTATTCGAATTTCCTGAAATATCGTTCGAGTTTATCGTTTTCCTGCTGTTCGTGTAATCGTCTGCGCATATTGCGCTTGGTCCATTTTATCTTATTGACAAAAGTCTAAAACCGAAAGTTAAGTTATTTATTCGCCTCGTAGCTCCTGAAGTGGTATTAGGAAGAAGTCTCTTTCCTGGAGGTGGGGGTGAGGGATGGAGACAATGTCGGATTGGTAGGGATCTCCGTCGCGGTCCATGATGTCAATGTCAATTTCCCGGTCGTTGTAAGTGCCGTCCCAGCGGCGGTGTCCCACCTTGGACAACTTCTTCTCAATCTCAAGAAGTTTCATCATGATGGTGTCGGGGTCGAGGTCGCTATCAATCGAGAGTCCGATATTGACAAAACGGTTGGTGGAATCGAACCCCCACGGGTCCGACTCCACCTTATGACTTGCCTCATACGGTCCGAACTCCTCGCCAATCGCCTTCATGGCGCGGGTGAGATGCAGCAACCTGTTGCCCAGGTTGCTGCCCAAGTTCAGATAGTATTTCATAACTTCTTCTTAACTTCGACTTCCTCGTAGCCCTCGATAAGGTCTCCCTCGCGGATGTCGTTGTAGCCGGCCACCGAAAGACCGCAGTCGTAACCGCTGACCACTTCCTTAACATCGTCTTTGAAACGCTTCAGCGAACCGAGTTCTCCGGTATAGACCACAATGCCGTCGCGGATCACGCGCACATGGCTGCGGCTCTTGATTCTGCCGTCGCGAACGATGGCACCTGCGATTGTGCCAACCTTGGAAATATGGTAGGTCTGAAGCACTTCGGCCGTGCCGGTAATCTCTTCCTTGATTTCCGGAGCAAGAAGACCTTCCATGGCCTGCTTCACCTCCTCGATGGCCTTGTAGATCACAGAGTAAAGACGGATTTCCACACCCTCTTTCTCTGCCTCTTTCTTGGCTGCTCCCGAAGGACGCACCTGGAAACCGATGATGATGGCATCCGATGCAGCGGCAAGGGTGACATCACTTTCAGATATGGCTCCCACACCTTTGTGAAGCACGTTTACCTGAATCTCAGGAGTGGAGAGTTTGATGAGTGAATCCGAAAGAGCCTCGATCGAACCGTCAACGTCACCCTTGACCACAAGGTTGAGTTCGTGGAAGTCGTTGAGTGCACGGCGGCGTCCAAGTTCTTCGAGACCAAGGCGTTTGGTAGTTCTCAGACCAAGTTCACGCTGCAGTTGCTCGCGCTTGGAAGCAATCTCGCGAGCTTCTTGTTCAGTCTCGAGCACATTGAATGTGTCGCCTGCGGCAGGTGCACCATTGAGACCAAGAATCAGCACGGGCGTGGAAGATCCGGCCTCCTGTACTCGCTGGTTGCGCTCGTTAAACATAGCCTTGATCTTGCCGTAGTGTGTTCCGGCAAGTATTACGTCTCCCACGCGGAGAGTGCCGTTCTGCACCATCACAGTAGCCACATAGCCCCGACCTTTGTCGAGAGAAGACTCTATGATTGAACCTATTGCGCGGCGGTTGGGGTTTGCCTTGAGGTCGAGCATTTCCGCTTCGAGAAGCACCTTCTCCATCAGTTCATCCACTCCAATGCCTTTCTTGGCAGAGATGTCCTGGCTTTGGTATTTGCCTCCCCAGTCCTCAATCAGGTAGTTCATGTTGGCGAGCTGTTCCTTGATCTTGTCGGGATTGGCGGTCGGCTTGTCAATCTTGTTGATTGCGAATACCATAGGCACTCCGGCGGCTGTTGCGTGGTTGATTGCTTCGATGGTCTGGGGCATCACGTCGTCGTCGGCTGCCACGATGATGATGGCGATGTCGGTGATCTTCGCACCGCGGGCACGCATGGCGGTGAATGCCTCATGGCCCGGAGTGTCGAGGAATGTGATTTTGCGTCCGTCGGAGAGTTCCACATTGTAGGCTCCGATATGCTGTGTGATTCCTCCGGCCTCGCCGGCGATTACATTTGCATTGCGGATATAGTCAAGGAGCGATGTCTTGCCATGGTCCACGTGACCCATCACTGTGACAATCGGCGGACGGGATACGAGATCCTCTTCGGCGTCCTCTTCAGTGGCAATGGCGTTGGTGACCTCTGCACTGACATACTCTGTGGTAAATCCGAATTCCTCTGCCACTATGTTGATGGTTTCAGCATCAAGTCGTTGGTTGATCGATACCATCACTCCGAGGTTCATGCAGGTCGCGATTACGTTGTTGACCGGCACGTCCATCATCTGGGCAAGGTCGTTTGCTGTTACGAATTCTGTAAGTTTCAGTACCTTGCTTTCTGCGGCAGCGGCAGCGGCAGCGGCTTCCTCACGGTTGTGGAACTCATCGCGCTTCTCTTTTCTCCACTTCACGGCCTTTTTGGTCGTCTTGTTGGTGAGTCGTGCGAGGGTTTCCTTCACCTGCTTCTGAACGTCTTCAGCACTTATTTCCTGATGTTGCTGCTGGCGGTTTTTCTCCTTTTGTTTGCGGTTGCGCTCACTTCGGCTCTGACCACCCTGATTGCCTCCGCCGTTACCACCTTTGCCTTGTTTCTCAGGACGTTGGTTTGTGCCGTGGGCAGCAGCTTTGTCGATATCCACCTTTTCCTTGCCGATGCGGTTGCGGCGACGACGGTCGCCACCTCCTTGCCCTCCTTGTGCATTGGCAGCCTGTGCCTCGCATCTGCGTTCACTACGGCTTTTCTTCTTGGGGCGGGTAGTTTGGTTGAGCGTGTCGAGGTCTATTGTCCCAAGTACCTTAATCTTAGGACTTTCTGCCACGGTTTTCACACGATAGACACCATTGCTCTCAACCACTTCAACTTCCGGTTTCTTGCCCTCCTTTTTAGTTTGAGGTTTAGGCTCTTGCTTGGGCTCCGGTTTGGGCTCCGGTTTAGGCTCAGGCTTCAGCTCAGGTTTCGACTCCGGTTTGGCCTCCGGTTTTGATTCGGGCTTGGGCTCAGGATTTGGAGAAGGTTTCGCTTGAGGCTTGGGATCTGGCTTGAGTTCCGGCTTAGGCTCCGGTTTCGGTTCCGGTTTGGATTCGATGGGCTTGCCGGTTAAGATGTCTATCTTGCCGACAATTTTCGGACCGGTCGCCTTTTTTATCTCTGCGGCTTTCTCGCGCTCAAGTTTTGCGGTTTTCTTGTCCTCACGCCGCTGTGTGGCCTGGTCTGTCGCCATATCCTTGGCACTCTTGTCGGAGCTGAAAGCGCGGGTCAGGATGTCCATTGCGTGCTCGTCTATTCTCGTGTTGGGATCATTGGTGACTTCTATATTGTGCTTGCGCAGTAGTTCGGCGGCTGTCCCTAAGCCGACGTTTAGGTCTTTTGCTATTTTACTCAGTTTTGTTCGCATTCGCTGTCGTTTTTATTAGTCTTCAAATTCCGCGCGGAGCACGTTCATCACGTTTTCAATCGTTTCGTCTTCCAAGTCTGCCTGGGCAAGTATCTCTGGCGAGGCATTGAGAACTGCCTTCGCTGTCCCAAGACCGAGATCTTTGAGTGCCTCTATTACCCATTCGTCGATTTCATCGCGGAATTCATCGAGGTAGATATCCTCCTCTCCTTCCTGTATGTCGCGATATACGTCGATCGTATATCCCGTTATCAATGAAGCGAGTCGTATGTTGAGACCCTCCTTGCCGATGGCAAGTGAAACCTCTTCAGGGTGCAGAAACACCTCTGCTTTTTTTGTCTCCTCGTTGATGCGTATCGAGCTGATTTTGGCCGGGGATAGGGCGCGCTGAATGAAGAGCTGTGGGTTGGCCGTGTAATTTAGCACGTCGATGTTTTCGTTGCGGAGTTCGCGGACTATGCCGTGAATGCGGCTCCCCTTTATGCCGACACAGGCTCCTACAGGGTCGATGCGGTCATCGTAGCTTTCCACTGCAATCTTGGCGCGTTTGCCAGGAATGCGGGCCACTGCCTTGATCGTGATAAGCCCGTCGTGAACTTCCGGCACTTCCTGTTCGAATAGGCGACGGAGGAATCGGTCGTCGGTGCGGCTAACTATAACCTTCGGATTGTTGTTGGGGTTATCCACGCGTTTTACGACAGCTCTGACAATGTCTCCCTTATGGAAAAAGTCGCCCGGAATCTGTTCTTCTTTCGGCATGATGAGCTCATTCTGGTCTTCATCGAGAAGTAGCATCTCTTTCTTCCAGATTTGGTGAACTTCGCCTGAAACCACCTCTCCTTCAAGCTCTTTAAACTTGGAATAGATTGCATCTTTCTGAAGATCGAGAATCTTTGTCTGCAATGTCTGGCGGAGTGTAAGAATGGCGCGACGCCCGAATTTCTCAAAGTAGATGCGCTTTGTGACGTCTTCGCCTATTTCGCATTCCGGGTCTATCTCTCGTGCTTCGGTAAGCCCGATCTGGGTGACATTGTTATCCACATCATCGTCTGCCACAACCTCCAGGTTCTGGTAGATTTCGCAGTCCCCCTTGTCGGGGTTCATGATTACGTCGAAGTTTTCGTCGGTGCCAAACATCTTTGCGATTACGCTTCGGAAAGATTCCTCGAGCACACTGATCATTGTGGTCTTGTCAATGTTCTTGTGCTCCTTGAACTCAGCGAACTGGTCAACCATATTGTTGACATTGTCTGTTTTTTTTGCCATATATTGTGTTTGTTTTTTTTATTTAAAATAAACAGAGAGGACGATTAGGTCCCCTCTGGAATTCACTGCAAAGTTACAAAAAAATCACCAATTATCAGCATTTTGGGATTTTTTAATGGTTTTCATAAGGTCTATTTAACATTAATTAATATATTTTAACCTTATATAAACAATTTGTAACTGCTCAGCTATCGGTAAAACAGACATAGGGGCATGACGCGGCTATTGGTC
>CAYMBR010000020.1:0-35447 GCA_964388725.1 uncultured Sangeribacter sp.
GCCTTCCAGGCATTGGCCCAATCGGCCTAAATTCTAAATCCGAAACTTGAGTAAAAACAGAATTATGCCGCGTTGCATGGCTTATTGTGCTTCTAAGACCTGAATTATTGCCGAGGGCTTGATATAGTCTACCGAGAAAGCAATGTCATTCTCCATATCCGAGGAAATTGCATGGATAATATCAAGGCCTTTTTGTGTAAGGTCTGACTCGTCAATTGTAATCCACACATTGCCTATGGTTGCGGTAACACCGAAATCAGCGTTGTAATCCCAGGTGATTTTCTTGAATTGCTTGAGGGTTGCCACAAGGTTCGCTCCTTTCGAAATGGTTACCCCCTCAACAGTTGCGGACTCCACTCCGTCATTTGCCTCATTGCCCATATAGGCGGGTTCAGGGTCGGGATTAGGCTCCGGCTCGAAGGTCTCCTCTGCGCTGCTTTCAGGCTCGGATGCCTGTGGAGCTTTCCCGGTCTTATACTCAGTTTCGGTAACAAACTTTAAAGAGCGTACGGCGGCATAGGCGCGTGCTGTGCCGGGACCTTTGTCGGTGGTGATTCGGAAGCTTATTCGGATTACTCCATCGTCACCCACATGTCCGATTTGGCGAACCACCGTGTCTCCATTTTTATTAAGCATGAAAACATATATAAATCCTTCAGCATTGCCTTCTCCTTTAAGCATTATAGCGGCAAGATTCCGGTCGGTGGAGACGCTGGCAAACAACATTTTGTCAATGTTGAAGCCTAATGAAGGGTCGACCTCACAAGGGATTTCTGTGCCTTGCAGTTCTGCTCCAAGAGTTTTTGCCTGTTCTGCAAGTTCCTTATTTTTCTCCTGCGTTATAGCAAATAAGGGTTTAGCATTCTCCATTAGTGCTTCCTGCCTGTCTTTAGGAGCTGCATATACCTCCTGATAGGCATTTACCATTTCTTGATTATTCTCCGCTATTTCAACGTAGATATCGCAAAGTTTGCTAAAAGGTGTAGACGATTCGCCACTGCCGCAACCTTCAAGCGCAAGTGTAAGGCATACACAAGCGATTAAAGCTTTGATTGATTTCATATTGGTTGATTTATTTAATGTTACCGCTGAAAGTTATTTCCCATTCGGAATATGAAGTTTGTACATCGTTGACAAAGTGCATTACCGTAACTTTGGTTTCTTCTTCATTGTTTGTAGAATAATTCATACGGTATGAATAGGTGTCTTTGCCATCGTATTCAGAAATAGCTGTAATAAGCATTCCGGATGAATTACCCATCAAGCCTGTGGATGCAAATACTTTTGTTATATCACCCGCAGCAAAATCGTAACATTCAAGTTCCATGGGAAGCACCCAGTTGATATCAAATTCATGATGCCAATTCATAAGAGAGGCGTCGGCGTATGTAATGGTAATAACATTCCCTTCTGTACACGTGATTTTGGTAAGGTTGCCATTCTCCCATGTCATAGTATGTGTAGACCATTCTCCTGATCCGTCACCATCATCATTTTTACTGCTTATGAGGAAGCCGTTGTTGTCGTAGGTTGCTGTCCAATTTGTCTTTAAGCGGTCTTCAGGCCATTTATACCATCCACTGACGACTCTTCCATTTTCTATTTTCGCGAAGTGCTGACTATCATCTTCAATCTCTTCACGTAAAGATGGGTAATAAGTAGCTACTGCACTAATGTTGACGAGAACTTCTGTTGAAGTAGAAGGCGCGGTTCCATTCCAATTAAATTCAGTTGTTTCCAAATTTAGACAATACGAATCATCGTAATATGAGGCGAGGTCGTCGCGCCATTGGGAAATCATCCGCATTGGAAAACCGGCTACATACTCGAGCTTGTAAGTGGTTGTGCAATCTAATTCATAGCCCATACCGTTCATACCTTCATAATGGTTGACTTCGATTTCTACATATCCGTCACCAAGAGCTGAAGGGATATCCGGGTCTTCATCTGTGGTTTGAGTAATTGTGATTACAATTTTTATATCTTCACAAATAATGATAATGTAAGCCGTGCGATCTTTACCTGTATTATTAATGTCAAGTGAAATATTGATGACAACATCCCCTGCCGCTCCTTGTGTATTGTCGAGGTGAATCCACTCCACATCGTCCGATGAGCGTGATTCGGCAGAAGTATGCGCTGACCATGCGGCAGCGGCGGTGAAATGGATTTGCTCGTCGGTTTGGTTGGCAGGAATGGTTAGCGAAGTCGATTGGTCTTCGGGAAGAGTGATTTTCCCAGGCTCATCATCTGAAGATGAACAAGCATTGAGCGTGCAAATAAGGATTGCAGTCAAAAGCGCACAATGTTTTAATTTCATTAGGTTTGATTGGTTTAAGATGCTGGAAGGCTCACAATCCAACGGAAAACAAAAAAGCGTGAAAGCCTGTATCAGTTGCTCAATCCACCTATCGAGGCTCTCGCATTGCCCATCAGAGTAGAAAGAGCAACGCCGAAGCCTCACGCTGTATGATATATTGAATAGAAGTCACACAAGGCAACCTCTAACATTTATCATACCCGAAAGACATCTACCGTTGCTACATTCCTGACTCTGATTAAGAATTTGCGAGATTCCGATAGGTCAAGAAGAAGCGTAGATAAACGCTTTTTAATTATGTCTGCATCCCGCCCACTTGACCCATATCGGGCTTCGGTAAGCGATATGCGGTTGCAAATTTAGGAAATCTTAACGACTTGACAAAATTTTCTTGAGGAAAAATTTGGCACAGTCGAAAATTAGTGCTAAATTTGCACTCAATACGACCTCCCACGCTTCCCGTAGAACAGCGCACCCGGGGAGGTCTTCGATTTTTATGGACTATATTTGTCGAAAGAGTCTTGGGCGCATGAACTTTCAAAGGAAGATAAGCTGAAAACCGCCATAAATAATGCAATAGCCATTGGGGATGATGGTGAATCTTATTCACGTCTCCACAAACTTTTTGAACTATTAGACAGTCTTTGACAATCAGTTGATTAATTCAACTTTCAGATTTGACAATTTGCCAACTTCTCCGCAAACCCGAACTTTCCCCAGGCTAAAGCCTGGGGTTTTATAACAAATCAGGCCTCCGGCCTGAGTCAACAGAAGGCCATTGACGCTGGTCCTCTGGTTTTCTGGGACTCGGGCGCTCGGGCGGCGGCTAAAGCACGCCGCCTCCATACTAAGTCATCGGCCCAATGCTACAACCAAGCCAAAGCATTGTTCAATTCTCAATTACTTTCTGGCTCTGGGAGGAGATGTCGGAGGCGACGGAGTCGGCGGTGTTGGGACCTATTACCCGTTTGGCCGCCTTCTTCACTGCCTCCACGGCATTCTCCACAGCCACCGCATCATCGGCAATCTCAAGAATCGGGAGATCGTTGACATTGTCACCGTAGGCCACAATGCGATCGGCTCCAAGCCTGTCGGCAAGTATCCTGACGGCGTTTGCCTTCGAAGCCTGAGGACCAAACACCTCCATCAACGCAATTTCCTCTCCGAAGATGTCGTGATAGAAAACAGCCCTCAAATCCTTTCGCTCCTTGATGGCATCATAGACCGGAGCAACCTCCGCAGTAGGTCGCATCGAATAAAAGAGCAGGACATGGTCGAGGCAATCCTCCGGGATTTCGCTCTGCCCATTCTCCGGAATGTGGAACCGCTTATAGGGAGTGTCGGCACGTTCGGCTACAAATTTCCGCTCAAGATCGCTCATCTCCCCTATATGATAAATGTGGATCACATTGTCGCTCCCGAGAGTATATATAAAGGTACTCAATCCGCTGTTGCGATATATCGAGAGCAACTCCCTTGCCGTAGGTTCATCATGGAAACTGGCGTGGACATAAAGATTGCGGCTGCTGTCCCAGATGGCAGCCCCCGTCATCACTATCAGAGGCACCTTGCAATCGGCATCTGCAAGCAGACGGCTCACTGTGGCCGGGGTACGGGCCGTGGCGACACTGAAGAGCGCGCCGGAGGCTATCGACTTGTTGAGCAACTCCGCGCTCCGAGCCGACACCTTGCTGTCGGGACCAAGAAGCGTACCGTCGAGATCAGATACGAAGAGTGTCGTCATGCTTATTTGTCTTTTTTAATTTCCAATATCTCGGCATCGCTTACCTGCGACTCTCTCGCATAGCTAACCTTGTCCTGGTCGGCAATAACAGTGGATTCGGAATAGGAGCGGACTTCGGTAAACTCCACATCCTCGGCGTATTCCTTCGGGATCACCGGACCGGAGCGGTATTTGCGTTTTTTTGTGTAATAGTTGCGCGACTGCGAACTGCCGTAGGAAGAAGACTGCCGGCGCGACTGCTGTTCGTCGCGTGGAGGCGTTCCCATCTGATTCCGGAAATAGTCTTCGGTGCGCCGCTGTCCCCATCTTAACACCCATCTTAAGATGTAAGGCCAGAGCCGGCGGAAGAGATATGGAATCCCGAATACTATTATGATTAATATGAGTAATCCAGACATAAATTACGCGATTAATGATTAGAGGTATTCTTGTTTTTGGCAAACAAGAGCGACATCAGGGCATAAAGGACAATAATCCAGAGCATGCCGGGAAGCCACAGCAATACGAAAAGTATCGCCGAACAAATAATCAACAAATATCGCGCCATATTTTCGCGGAATCCCCAGGTTTTGAACTTCAACGAGAGCATAGGCACTTCGGAGACCATAAACCAGGAAATAAAGACCACCGCCACAGCCAAAACCACGGGACTTGCCATCCATTCCACCCCACGGTGCAGATAGGCTGTATATCCAATCCAGAAAACCGCATTCGCCGGTACCGGCATACCAAGGAAACCGGTGGTCTGGCGGGTATCGACATTGAATTTGGCAAGGCGAACGGCCGTGGCCACCGGTATTATGACCGGAATGAACACTTCCCAGAGAGGCACTCTGCCATAGAGCGAGAAGGCAAGAAGCATGGCCGGGGCCACACCGAAACTCACCTGGTCGGAGAGGGAGTCGAGGTCAGCACCAATGGGGCTGCTGACGTGGAGCAGACGGGCCATGAAACCATCGAGAAAGTCTGCCACGGCTGCCAATACTATGAAGAGGATACCCCATTGCCAGCCCAAAAGTCCTGCCATCAGAATGTAGGGATGTGATGACACGAGTATGGCGAGGATGCCACACAAGACGTTCATGCATGTAATGGAGTTGGGTATGTAGTCTTTTATTCTAAATTTCGGATTCATCTTTACATATTTAAATTTCGCCGTGATGGACGAAATTTAAATGGTTTAGGGTTTAGGGTTTAGGGGTTAATTTATTGGTGGGGAGGAGGGGTTAATTTATTGGTGGGGAGAGTGGCGATCTGGGTCTGGTCGCCGACCACTCGCTGTCCGATGCTGACAAGGGGTATGGAGTCGGGAGGGAGATATAGATCCACCCTGGAGCCAAACTTTATGAAGCCAAGGTGTTCATCAAACTCCACTTCCTCGCCCACACGGGTGTAGATGACGATGCGGCGCGCCATTGCCCCGGCAACCTGCCTGACTGTGATGCGCTGTCCTTCCGGAGTTACAATCCCGATGGTGGAGCGTTCGTTTTCGGTGCTCGACTTCGGAAGCCAAGCCGAATAGAACCGCCCGGAGTGATGACGCACATACTCCACACGCCCTTCAGCCGGCACCCAGTTGGCATGCACATTGAGTGGCGACATGAAAACAGATATCTGCAAGGCATCAGCACCGAGATATTCCGGCTCATAAACCCTCTCAATGGCCACCACCTTTCCATCGACGGAACTTACCACCATACCCTTTCGGGGTCCTTTGTAGTGGCGTGCCGGACAACGGAAAAAGTTGAATACAAACGAATACACCAATAGCGACAGTGCAGAGAGCACTGCCGGAAGTATCCATGGCGGCAAAAACAGCCATACGGGGATGTTGAGTGCAATCAGCACTACCGCCAGCAATATAATAATATTCGTACCTTCGCGGTGTATCTTATATTTCAAAGTCAACAGGTGGCGCAACTGGCGCTACATTGTGCAAATTTATAAAAAATCCTCTAAACTGACAAATTTATCGGTTTTTTTTACTAATTTTGCGCCACAAACAACAACTCCGGGCTCAAACCCGCATTCCATAACCCAATATTTGACTAATAAACGCTTGAAATATGCCGTCTGCACTAATGCTGATCAACCCCATCTCGGGGACCCGCAACAAGAAAGAAATCTCCGACCTTGCCATGTCGCGACTGGGCAATGCCGGAATCAATCTTGAAATTGTGCACACCGACCACAAAGGACATGGCGCAGAACTTGCCAAGGAGGCAGCCGCCAATGGCATCGACATTGTGATTGTGGCAGGCGGGGACGGCACTGTCAATGAGGTGGCGTCGGCACTTATGCATACCGACACCTCGCTCGGCATAATACCCTGCGGCAGCGGCAACGGCCTTGCCCGCACCCTTGGCATTTCGATGGATTTCGACAAGGCAATCGAGACGATTGCCCACTACAAGCCATACGCCATCGACTGCGGAGTGGCAGAGGGGAAACCATTCTTTTGCACTTTCGGAGTCGGGTTTGACGCCGCTGTCACCGAGAAATTCTCATGCGGGAAGCGACGCGGAAAGATGCAATACGTCAGAAGTGCACTGCTCGAATACCTCAATTTCTCACCGGAAAACTATGCACTTGAGATTGACGGCGAAATTTATACGGAGGATGCTTTCCAGATAGCGGTCTGCAACGCATCGCAATATGGCAACAACGCCTATATCGCACCCCAGGCTTCGCTGAGCGACGGACTGCTCGATGTGACAGTGATCCGCAACGGCTCCACCTTCGACCAGGCCATTGCCGGGATAGACCTGCTGAGCGGAAACCTTGCCAAAAACAGAATCATCGACAGTTTCAAAGCCCACCAGGTGAAAATATTGCGTCTGCATGATGGCCCGGCACAAATCGACGGGGAACCATTGAAAATGGGGCGCAAGATATGCATCCACTGCGAGAAAGCCTGCCTCAAAGTGCTTAGCGACGGCACCGAACCGGAAATCCGGCCTATCATCACACCCATGCAGGCCTTTTTCAACGACATGCTCTCGGACCTGCGCTATCTCACACGTCCGAAATGATTGCAGAAACAAAATCAAAACAAGCATGAACATCAGAACAATTGCAATAGCAGCTGCTCTACTTGCCGCTTCGCCCGATAGTGCTTCGCCAGAACGGCAACGTTTATGGACCGGCTCACAATTCGGTGTTTCAGATTCCCGGCACCGACGAGTGGGTGATAGTGTATCACCGTATCAACCCTGCCTATATCAATGATTGCCGTGATTTTGAGCAATGCAGAGACGAAACTCGTTCCGGTTGGGGATGGCTTCAGCGGGACATCGGTCAATACCGCCATGTTCCACACCAATTCTCTCGTAACGGCTGGTGACACCCAATACATCTGCTATTATGACCCTGAAGGGTATATGACACTCGGCAAACGCCAGCATGGCAGCGAAAATTGGGGATTGCACCGCACCCAATACAAAGGAAATGTGAAGGATGGCCACAATATCATCAGCATGGGAGTGGATGGCGATGGCTATGTGCATGTGGCTTTCGATCATCATGGGCATCCGCTTCATTATGCCAAGGGTCTGACACCAGGAGGACTGGAAGTGGGAGAAATGGAGTCCATGACTGGCATCGACTCCTCCCCCACCCCGGTCAGCGTGCTTGAAGTCAATTGACGGATTTGCGGCGATAGAAGGGGAGACCGATGGCATAGAAACCTACGGCCTGGAGAAGCAGCGGCAGACCGGCGGAATAAAGCATCCAAAGGCAGAAGATGGTGCACGCCACTCCTATAAAAAAAGCATAGACAAATTGGCGTCTTGGGTGACTGCCAATAAGATGGTTGCGATAGTCCTGACGGGCTATCTTTATAAGGAAGAGCCCACTGAAGAGATATGCCGGAAGAATCATGAGCCCGGTGATGTTGAGTGCATAGAGATACATGTCTTCCGCAAACATCACAAGCAGCAGAAAACCCTGCATGATGAAACTTGAGGCGAGGAGGCTTCGCTGCAACGAGTCGCTGCCATCCTTACACATAAGCATTTTTGGAAAAATTCCATGTTTGGCTGCCGCGTAGGGCTGTTCGGCGGTCACAAGCATCCAGGCAAAGAGACCTCCTGTGATTGAGACCAGCACGGCAGCTATCACCAGCCAGTAGGCCCATTCGCCGCATACTGCCCGCAGAGCGTATGCCGCCGACGGGTCTTCCAGCCCTGCCAGCTCAGTTCTCGACATTACGCCAAAACAAAACACCGAAACCAAAACATAAAGAATCCAGGCAGAAAAAAAGCCCAGTGCTCCGGCCTTCCCCACGTCGCTCTGGCGGCGTGCACGCCCCGACATCACCACTGCCCCCTCTATGCCAATGAAGCACCAGAGCGTCACGAGCATCGTGCTCTTCACCTGGGTGGCAATGCCGCCGATGCCGGAGTCGAGACACCATATATCGGCTGTCATCGCCTCATATTTGGCATTGAGGATGAGAAGAATAATTATGAGTATGATGATGGCGAGTTTTAGAATCGACGACACGGTGTTGATCATTGAGGAGGTGCGGATGCCACGCCGCATGATGAAATATACGGTCCATATAAGGGCTGTCGAGAATACGATTGTTGGAAACTGGTGATTGAGCAGAGTGGGGAAAAAGGCACCGATTGTGTCGTTGAGCATAACGACGAATGCCACGTTGGCAAAACAGGCACACAGCCAGTAGCCCCAGGCGATATTGAAGCCGATGAAACGGTTGAAACCCTTTTCGGCATATAGAAATATTCCTTCGTTTAGTTCCGGATGCCGGACAGAGAGGATGCGGAAAGTGCTGACAAGTGTCAGCATTCCGAGGGCAGTGATTGCCCATCCAATGAGGACGGACCCGAGTCCTGCACCGGCTGCCATATTCTGTGGGATATTGAAGATGCCGCTTCCCACCATCATGCCGAACACAAGGGCGGCAAGTCCCGTGAGGCCAAGTTTATTGCTGTCTGAAGAGGTTCCCTGTGAGTTCATTCTGCAAAATTACAAAAAAATACCATATCCTCCCTACAAAATATCAAAATAGCGGTCGAAAAAAAAGGAAAAATGGGGATGAAAATTTGGAGAATTAAGGAAAAAGGATTAATTTTGCACGCAGAAAGCCCTGATGGCGGAATCGGTAGACGCGCTGGTCTCAAACACCAGTGGAGCAATCCGTGCCGGTTCGACCCCGGCTCAGGGTACGCAAGGAACTTCTCTGAAGTTCCTTTTTTGTTGGAATCCGCAGACGCGCTGGGCTGGTTGATTCCTCTGGCACCAGTGGAGCAATCCGTGCCGGTTCGACCCCGGCTCAGGGTACGCAAGGAACTTCTCTGAAGTTCCTTTTTTGTTGGAATCCGCAGACGCGCTGGGCGGAATGGCTGCCTCTATTTGGGAATTATGGTGAAGGTGATGGTGCCGCGGGTGGATGCAGCCCCCTTCTTGGCACTCCACTTGGCCTTCAGCGCCGCCTCTTCACACTCCTTGCGGATGGCCCGGGTGGCCGCTCCCGAAGCTGTAGCGGAGGTCACATTGCCGTCGGCATCCACAGTGATCGACACCGTAACCGCAGTCTTCTGAGTCAACTCCACATCGGGGAGAGGACATCCAAGAAACTGACGGCCACTCATCTTGCCGGTGACACCACTGCCGCTGCCGTCGCTTCCACTTGCCGAGTCAAACTTGCCGGCCACCGAACCGGGGTTGGAACTGAACTTGCCGGCCATCGACGAGGCCACCTTCTCCTCATCCTTTTTCTTGCTGGAGGCGGCATTTTCCACAGCCGACTCAACATTTGAAGCCACCAGCTGCTGCTCGGCCGTCACAGTCTCGCTTTTGCCGGAATGCACCGTATGGGTCTCCTCAACTGGAGACGGCACCGGTTCGCCCTTTACTTCTGGTGAAGGAGTATCGTGGTTGTCAGTCTCCGGATTTCCGATTGTCTTGTTTTGCTCCAAAAGCAGTTCCGGATCCAAAAAGAGTTCCTCTTCTTCAAGTTCCGGATTGGAAGTAGAAGCAAGACGCGAATCATAGTGCAGACTTGTGAATAGAAGCCAAAGCAGCAAGAGAGCCACAAAAAGGAATGTGACCAAACCAGCTATCAAGGAATCTTTTCTTTCAGACGCTTTCATACGCGAGATGGGGGCTTACTGTTATTCCTGAACGGCACGGGTGGCGAGTACCATTTTCATTTTCCTCCGGGCAGCCATATCGAGCAATTCCACGATATTGCCATATTCAACTTTTTCATCAGCATACAAGGCTATGCCGCGGGTGGAGTCCTGCTCTTGAATGAGAGAAAGTGCGGCCAGCAATTCTTCCTTGCTCACGGCGCGAGGGCTTGAATTGACAGCCGTGGAATCCGTGCGGTCGAGCACAACGTAGTAGCGCGACAAAGAATCGACATAAACTTCCGTGAGCGGTTTCTTGGAAGTCTGTTCGGAACTTTGCGGCAGGTTCACGTCGATTGCTGCCGGGAATATCAGAGTCGAGGTGACCATGAAGAAGATGAGCAACAGGAAAATCACGTCGGTCATCGACGACATGGAGAATGTGTCGAGAGTATTGAAAGAGCGTTTTAAAGCCATTATAGTTTAGGGGTTAGAGTTTAGGGCTTAGTTTAACTGTATGCTTTTCAATAAACTAAACTTATAAACTTATAAACTTATAAACTTCAGGATTTGCTTCGCAAATCCTGATTTATGCGGGTTCATTGAGGAGATCCATAAATTCCATGGTTTTGGTCTCCATGCCATTCATCACGCGATTGACGCGGCTCACGAGGTAATTGTAGGCAAAGAGTGCCAAAATGCCTACAATCAGACCGGCCACTGTGGTGACAAGGGCCTGATAAATTCCACTTGACAGCACAATGATGTTGGCACCAGTGCCAGCCATGGCAAGGGCATAGAAAGCCTGTATCATACCCGTCACGGTGCCAAGGAATCCGAGCATCGGAGCTCCGGCTGCCGTGGTGGAAAGCCAAGTGAAACCCTTTCCGAGGTTAGCCACCTCTATGTTGCCGGTGTTTTCAATTGCAACCAGCACATCCTGCATCGGGCGTCCGATGCGGGAAACACCCTTCATAATCAATCTTGAATAGGGAGTATCGGTGTTCTTGCAAAGATTTTTTGCACTTTCAAGGTCTCCCTCATGCACATAGTCGCGAATGCGCTGCATGAAGGTGCTGTCTTCCTTGCTCGCTCTGGAGATGGCAATGCATCTTTCGGTGAATATATAAATGCTGACGATTAGCAGCACAGCAAGAGGAATCATGATATAGCCGCCATCCATTACCAGCGACCAAAGGCTAAGGGTTTCCATTTAATTGAGAATTGAGAGTTGAGAATTGAGAATTTTTGTTGCGTCAGAATTTTTAATTTTTAATTTTATTCCAGACATTCTTGGTAGCGTCGGATTGTCTCCTCGATTCCAAGATAGAGGGCATCGCATATTATAGCGTGGCCGATGCTGACCTCGTCGGTCCATGGGATAGTTTCATGAAAATATTTGAGGTTCTCAAGGCTCAGGTCGTGCCCTGCATTCAGACCAAGTCCCACCTCGCGTGCGGCTTCGGCCGCTGCAAGGAATGGCGCCATTGCCGACTCGCGGTCGTCGGCATAGCCATCGGCATACGCTTTAGTGTATAGTTCCACGCGGTCGGCACCGACGAGCTTTGCCTGGAACACCTGTTCGGGATCCGGGTCGACAAAAATGGATACCCTGATTCCGGCTTCCTTGAATCTTGCCACAATCGTGCGGAGCAACTCATTATTTCCAACCACGTCCCAGCCATGGTTGGAGGTAAGTTGACATGGTGCATCCGGCACCAATGTCACCTGTGCCGGTTTGACGTCGAGCACCAACGAAATGAAATCTTCGGCAGGATACCCCTCGATGTTCAGCTCGGTGGCAATAGCCTTTTTCAGCAATGGGACATCGCTGCGCCGGATATGGCGTTCGTCGGGGCGTGGATGCACCGTGATTCCATCAGCGCCGGCCCTCTCGCACACTAAAGCAAAATGCACGAGGTCGGGGTTGTTTTCACCCCTCGCATTGCGCAAAGTGGCAACTTTATTGATATTGACACTCAGTCTTGTCATTTTTTTTCAATCTTAAGCGTTATAAGTAAAAAGAGACTGCAAAAACAGGCTCTGCAACTAAAAGAACAAAGAAAATACCTAAAAAATTATAAAGTTTAGCCAATCTTTATGATTTTTCGGCATAATATTTGTAACTTTGAAACCGAAAACCGGATTTCACGGCAATTCATAGCTGTCAGATTGGCAAAGTTAATGAAAAACCGCGAAATCACCAAAAATAAAATGACATTGACTACACAAAGTACTCTCATACCCCGCGATGATTGCAGCCTGGTCAGGCTTCAGTGCATGCCGGCCGACTACAGCGCCTCTATCCTCACACACGCTTGCGAGGATGTAGGAGTCCCGGTGGTCGATCTGCTTACCAGTCCGCTCGATGGCAGCACAATCTCCGTCACATTGCGCCTGCGATGCGAGGATCCTTCGCCCGCCGTGCACAATCTGGAGCGTTATGGCTACGAAGTGACAGAGGCCGAAGGAAATTCCTACGCCGACGCCACGATAGCCTACGAGCGCCTTCTTGAACTTCAGACATTGCTCAACGTGTGATGGAAACAAAGACATTGGCCCTTTACGGGAAATCACGTCAGGATGAAAACCTGACCCAGATAATAGAGTTTCTGACCGAAGCCCGCAAGATGGGGTTCGGTCTTTTGTGTCATGAAAAGTTTGCCGACTACCTGCTTCGCTGCAGCGTCGACCCCGCATTGATACCTGATGTTTTCAGCGGTATCCCCGATGCAGACGCCGCAGTCAGTTTTGGTGGCGACGGCACGTTCCTGCGCACCGCCCGAAGATTGTCGGAAAAACAGATACCCATAGCCGGCGTCAACACCGGTCATCTCGGTTATCTTGCGCACTTCTCCTTTGACAATTCTCGCCAACTGCTTGATGGACTCAGAGCCGGAACCCTCAAAATCCAGCCAAGAAACATGATTGCTGTGAAAGGGGATTCTTTGCCGGAAGATTTTGTTTGCGAAGCTCTCAATGAGATCGCTGTGATGAAGGATGACACCGCATCGATGATCACTGTCAATGTGGAGTTGGATGGTTTTTTCCTCGCCGACTATCAAGCCGACGGCCTGATAATTTCAACGGCAACAGGAAGCACCGCCTATAATCTATCGGTAGGAGGTCCGATACTTCAGCCAAGGCTCGACTGCATGGTGGTTTCGCCGGTGGCACCGCACTCACTCACCCTGCGACCCATAGTAATTGCCGGCGACAGCCGCCTGAAATTGAGGATGACATCGCGCACAGGATCCTATCGTCTAAGCGTGGATGGCTACAGCTGCTCTCTGCATGAGAATGAGATGCTTGAGATTGCCCCATCCGACCTGAAAGTGAAGTTGCTTTCTCCTCCCGACGACACCTTTGCCACTTCGCTCCGCGACAAACTCTTCTGGGGCCATAACTAAACGAAAAACAAACGAAAATTATATGAAGATTATATTGCTATCAGGAGGGTCGGGCAAGCGACTTTGGCCCTTATCGAACGACGTGAGATCAAAACAGTTTCTGCAACTTCTGGAGACCCCCGACGGCCGCCGCGAGTCAATGATACAGCGCGTGGTGCGCCAGATTAAGGCCACCGGCCATACCGACGGCATCGTGGTGGCTACCGGCGAGGCGCAAAAAGAATATGTCGTAGGACAGCTTGGCAGAAGCATTGGCATCGTGACTGAACCTTGTCGCCGCGACACTTTCCCCGCGATTGCCCTATCATGTTCTTACCTTGCATCGAAGGGTACACCAATGGATGAGCCGGTTATCGTCATGCCCTGCGACACATACGCCGATGATGCCTATTTCCAGACCGTTTGCCGAATGGCAGAGGCTGTGGAGGCTGGATGCGGCGACCTTGTGCTGATGGGCATCACTCCCACATATCCATCTGAAAAATATGGTTATATAGTACCCTTTGAGAATGCACAATGCACAATGCACAATGCACAATGTGCGCTGCCTGTGGCACGGTTTACTGAAAAGCCAGATGTGGCTACGGCGGAAAAGCTGCTATTGGAAGGTGCATTCTGGAATGGAGGTGTGTTCGCTTTCCGCCTCGGATATTTGATGCAGATACTCGAAAAATATATGCCCGGCAAGACATTTGATCAAATCCATGCCCACTATGAGGATTTCCCTAAGATAAGTTTCGACTATGAGGTGGTGGAGAAAGCTAAGTCTGTGGCTGTGGTGCCTTACAGCGGCGAGTGGCGTGACCTTGGCACATGGAATACCCTCACGGAAAAACTGCCTTCGCTGACATCCGGCAATTCTAAACTGTTTGAGAGCGAAAACACCCACATTGTCAACGAGCTGGGCATTCCAGTGATTGGCCTTGGGCTTAAGGATCTTGTGGTGGTGGTTTCTCCAGAGGGTATCCTCATTTCCGACAAATCCTCTTCCGAAAAACTTAAATCCCTTTTGTAGGCTTTAATACAGAATTAGAAGAAGGGGACACGTCCTTGGCGCGTTCCCCCTTTTTTATGAGCCGAGGACAAGAAGAAGCAGGGAAAGGAGAAGGATGGAAAGGTCGATGAGTTTGGTGCGTATATTTTTTTCGTGAAGGATTACTACTCCATAGAAGAAAGAAATCAATACGCTGCCACGCCTGATCATTGACACCACCGAGATCATCGCATCTGGATTGGAAAGACAATAGAAATATGCAAGGTCTGCGCCGGTCAGAAACACCGAGATGCCGACAATCGCCCACCTCCAATGGAAAGGTGTGCTCGAATGCGTATGCAACCTGCGCAGTATCAGCACAGCAATCCCCATCATAATCAATTGATAGAGCGAATACCAACTCTGCACCATAAGGGGTGCCAACCCAACGGTATTGAGCAGATATTTATCGTAAAGAGCACTGACAGCACCTAAAAATGTCGCGGCAATCGACATCCAGAGCCATTTGCTATGCTTTAATGAAAAACCTTCTTGCGAGCCAACCTTGCTTATCATGAATAAGGATACGAAACCAAGCAGGATGCCGATCCACTGAAGAAGATTCAGTTTTTCGCCGAATATCAGCAATGCACCCACCAACACCATCACCGGACGGGAAGCGTTGATAGGTCCCTGGATTGTCAACGGAAGATGCTTGATGGCAAAATAGCCGAGAATCCAGGATGATAGCACTATCAGCGATTTCAGAGCTATCAGACCATGGCCGTAAAGTCCAAAACCCGGTCCATATTCACCCTTTGCAAGACAGTCTATCAATACCGGAGACATCAGTATCGTGCCGAAAAGAGTATTGAGCAGCAATACTATAGGCACATTGTTGTCTTTGAGCGACAACTTTTTCATCACGTCGTAAAATCCCAATCCTATCGCCGACATTATAGCAAAAAGCACCCACATGATTCAATTTTCACGTTGTGAAAAATTGAAGTTTATAAGTTTATGAGTTTATAAGTTTAGCTTGTCGAATGATTTATAGACTCATTAAAATATATGAACCTCAACTTTCGTCAATTAATTTCTAATTTTCTGAAAAATTATTTTGAAATTTCAAATATATGTTGTAATTTTGCAAGCGTATTAGTTAAGTAATACACTGCGACAATTAAAATTCAACAGGTTTTTAATGCAATAACAATTTTACCATTAAAATTTCGAGGTATTGCTCAAAATCTAACGGCTAAAGTCTACTGACCTATGACAAACGACGCAAAAACAGATTCGGTCATATCGCTGCGCGACATCAACAAGACCTATCCCGGTGCGGTACCACTCCATGTGCTGAAGGATGTCTCACTTGACATATACAAAGGGGAGTTGGTATCAATCATGGGCGCATCGGGATCAGGGAAATCCACATTGCTCAACATCCTTGGAATCCTTGACAATTATGACTCCGGCACTTATACCCTCGACGGAGTCCTTATCAAGGACTTGTCGGAGAATCACGCCGCCGAGCTCCGCAACCGCATGATAGGATTTGTATTCCAGTCGTTTAATCTCATCAGCTATAAGAATGCCATTGAAAATGTGGCATTGCCGCTTTTCTATCAAGGTGTGAGCCGCAAGAAACGTAACGCACTTGCCATGGAACAACTGGAAAGGATGGGACTTGCCGACCGCGCCCACCATCTTCCCGGAGAACTGTCTGGCGGCCAGAAACAGCGCGTGGCAATCGCAAGGGCTTTGGTGACAAACCCGTCGCTGATTCTCGCCGACGAACCCACTGGAGCCCTCGACTCCCACACCTCCAAGGAAGTGATGCAGGTTTTCCGAGAACTCAATGAGTCGGGCATGACAATAGTCATTGTCACCCACGATCCTGGAGTAGGCGCAGCCACCAACAGGATAATCCGAATTGTAGATGGACGTATGTCGCCAGAGGCGAATTAAAAATTAAAAATTAAGAATAGTTCATTGAGGATTGAATAAGTATGTTTGACCT
This sequence comes from uncultured Sangeribacter sp., assembly GCA_964388725.1. Classification (GTDB taxonomy): domain Bacteria; phylum Bacteroidota; class Bacteroidia; order Bacteroidales; family Muribaculaceae; genus Lepagella. Next base: position 16,566 of record CAYMBR010000020.1, read on the forward strand.
GATAAGCGAGATATCGCAGACCATAAAGAACAATAAGCTGAGGACGGCCTTGACCGGCATCGCCGTGGCATGGGGCATTTTCATGCTCATCGTGCTTCTCGGCGTGGCCCGCGGCGTGGTCAACAACTACGATGAGCAGATGTCGAGCAACGCCGCCAATTCCATACGACTATGGAGCGGCAATACATCCATTCCCTACAAGGGCTACAAAGAGGGACGCTGGGTCCGCATGCGCGACAAGGATATGCCCGACATTCTCAGCGATGTAGATGCCGCCGGAGCAGTGGCCGTGACCGCAAGCGTGTCGGGTGCCACGATCGTCGGCCCGAAAGACTATCTTTCGGGTGGCTGCGATGCTGTGTTTCCCGATGAAGCCCGCACCCAGCGCATAAGCGACATATCAGGTAGATTTATCAACGACCGCGACAACAGCGACCATCGGCGCACAATTGTGCTTGCCCGCAAAAACGCAGAACTGCTTTTCGGAAATGCCGACTCTGCAATCGGCAAGGAAGTGAAACTCCTTGACTTATCGTGGAAAGTGGTCGGAATCTACGAACACCGCTGGCGCACCACATCCTTTATACCCTACGAAACCTACAAGGCCATAACCGGCAACGATGGTTATGTGGACCAGATGACAGTCAGGGTGGATGGCCTTACCACTGAAGAGCAGGCAAAAGTCGCTGAGCAGCAGGTGCGCGAGGTGCTTGCCCGCAACCACGAGTTTGACCCTGCCGATGAGAATGCCATCTGGTTCTGGAATCAGTTTGCCAATATGCTCTCCCAGGGCAAAGCCATGGTATATCTCAATCTTGCAGTGTGGATAATCGGAATCCTCACACTTCTGACCGGAATTGTCGGAGTCAGCAACATCATGTTCGTGTCGGTCCGGGAGCGGGTGCATGAAATAGGAATAAGAAGGGCGATTGGTGCAAAACCCCGCAGCATCATAGTCCAGATACTTGCCGAGAGCGTGGCCATCACGACCCTTTTCGGATACATTGGAATAGTGATGGGAATGGGAGTCCTGGAACTCCTCAAGCCTTTGCTTGAAAGCCAGCAAGGTTTCTCCAATCCCACTGTTGACATTTCAATAGCCGTCGAAGTGACAATAGCCATTATCATTGCCGGAGGCATAGCCGGCCTTTTCCCGGCAATCAAGGCTACCAAAGTTAAACCAGTAGAAGCACTTAGAGACGAATGAGAACCTCGCTTTTCGACATAGAAAACTGGCGTGAGATAGGTGCCACATTGGCCCGCAACAAGACACGCACCTTCCTGACAGCCTTCGGCATTTTCTGGGGGACTGCCATGCTCGCTATGCTCTTTGGCGGCGCCCGCGGCTTCGAAGGAGTGATGAAACGCAATTTCGCAGGACTCTCCACAAATCTCGGTGGTGTATTTCCCAACCGGCGCACGATGCCATACAAGGGTTTCAACAAGGGTTCAAAATGGAACATGACAACCCGCGATGTGGAACTGATACGCCAACTTGCACCAGCGATAGAATACAGTTCGGAAATAAATACCAAAAGCGCCACAGCATCCTACGGCTCGAATTCTAAATCCACCTCCATTGCGGGTGTGGATGGCGACTATGGAAAGATTAATCTGCCGGTAATCAGCGACGGCCGTTTTCTAAATGAGACAGACATTTTGCAGCAACGCAAAGTTGCGGTAATTGGCAAGAATATGGCAACTTCTCTATTCGGAAGCGATTCTCCCGTGGGAAAATATGTGAATCTCGACGGAATATATTTTCTTGTGGTGGGAGTGGCGTCGCAACTGTCGGATGCTCAGGTGGGAGGAAGAATTGACGATAGTTTCATATTGCCATCATCCACAATGAGAAACGCCTTCAATTGGGGCAACAACGTAGGATATTTCATCTTTACTGCCCCATCCGGACGTTCGCCGGCCGACAACGAGGCTACGATCCGGCGCATCCTATCGTCGCAACACTCGATAAGCCCTGACGATAAGAATGCCATTGAATTTGAGGACATCTCCGAACTCTTTGAAATGATCAATAATCTTTTCCTCGGCATCTCGCTTCTTGCCCTGTTTGTGGGCTTCGGTTCTCTTTTCGCAGGAGTGATTGGCGTGGGCAACATTATGTGGATTGTGGTGAAGGAACGGACCCAGGAATTCGGCATCCGTCGTGCCATCGGCGCCAAACCTCTTGATATTACAATTCAAGTGCTGAGCGAGAGCATCCTGCTCACTATAGTGGCCGGCACATTGGGTGTCTGTTTTGGGGCTTTGGTGCTTGGAATCGCCGATAAGGCAACTTTCGACCCGGTGCTCGGGCATGCCGGATTCGAACTGTCTTTCACCACCGCCCTCATCATAGTGGCCACTTTCTTTGTGCTTGGTTCGGCTGCCGGCACAATTCCGGCCTTCAAAGCGATGAAAATAAAGCCGATAGAGGCAATCAATGATAAGTAATTAGAGTTAAGAGTTAAAAAGTTAGGGGATAAATTTGAAAAATAAAATAAAATCAAATGAAGAAATTTTTGAAGATTTTCCTTTGGATTATGGTTGCCGCCATAGTGATCGGCACCTTCTATTTCCTCTGGCGCAATTCGCAGCCCAAGGAGGAGCATTACGCCACCGTTGCTCCGGAAATCCTCGACGTCCGGAAGACCACGGTGCTAAATGGCAAGATTGAGCCTCGCGATGAAATTGAGATCAAGCCCCAGATCTCCGGCATCATTTCCCAGATTGATGTGGAGGCCGGAGACTATGTGCATGAAGGAGATGTGATTGCCAGGATCAAGGTGATTCCGGAAGCATCGCAACTTTCATCGGCGCAATCTCGAATCGATGCCGCCCAGATTGAAGTGGATGATGCCCGCGTGAAGTTCGACCGCAGCAAGCAACTCTATGAGAAGAAGGTGATTTCGCGTGAGGAGTTTGAGACAGCCGAGAAGACCTTGAAGACGGCGGAGACCGACCTTCAATATGCAAATGATTCATATCGCATCATCAAAGAAGGAGTGTCGCAGTTCAACGCGCAGGAGAGCAATACCCTTGTCAGGGCCACAATCACCGGACTTGTACTTGATGTGCCGGTGAAGGTCGGATCATCTGTGATTCAAGCCAACACGATGAACGATGGCACCACAATCGCCACCATTGCCGACATGACCAACCTGATTTTCAAGGGGAATGTCGATGAGACGGAGGTAGGACTTCTGAAACCCGGCATGACCATGGACATCACCATAGGCGCCGCTTCCGACATTCACCCCTCGGCAGTGCTGGAATATATATCGCCAAAGGGGACTGAAAACAATGGTGCCAATACCTTTGAAATAAAGGCAGCGATTTCAGTTGACGACGTCTCTGCACTGCGCTCCGGCTATAGTGCCAACGCTTCGATACTGCTTTCTGAAGCCGCCGGCGTTTTGGCAATTCCGGAAAGTGTGGTGGATTTCGAAAAAGACAACACATACGTCTATCTGCTCACCGACTCAGTGCCCAAGCAGAAGTTTGAGCGGAGGGCCATAGAGACAGGGCTTTCTGATGGCATCAACATTGAGGTGAAGAAGGGTATTAAGAAATCGGATGTAATCCGCGCTGAAAAAATCGACCAAAAATGATACGCTTTAAATTCGGAATTGAGACTCGTCTTAGCTTGGGCGTAGCCAATTTAAAATTGAGTATTCTTGCTTCAGTCGCCGTAGTGGGAGGTGTGCTTTGCAATCCAGAGGCCAAAGCGCAGGGGTGGAATCTCGAACAATGTGTGGAGTATGCTCTGGAGCACAACATCGAGGTGCGCCAGCGGCTGCTTGAGGTTCGGCAGGGAGAACTTGCCGTCAGGGAGCAAAAAGACCAGGCTCTTCCTAATCTGAGTGGTTATGGCTCGGAGAGTTTCAGTTTCGGTCGTGGTCTTACTTCCGATAATACATATGCCAATCGAAACACCAGTTCTTTTTCTGTTGGCGCCCAAATCTCTTTGCCACTTTTTCAGGGATTGCGCGTGGTTCGCGGCGTGAAATATTCCAACACCTCGCTTCGTGCTTTGGTGGAGGAATCGGAGGCTGTAAAAGACAACGTGACAGTCAACGTGATAGCCCAGTATCTTCAAGCTCTTTATGCGCGTGAAAATCTTGAGGTGGCAAGGATGAGCCTCGGGGTGTCGCAAGATGAGCTGAGACGCCAGGAGCAATTGCTTGAAGCGGGCAAAATACCCGAACTGGATCTTTATGAAGCCAAGGCTCAGGTGAGCCGCGACGAACTGACAGTGGTGACTGCTGTCAACGACAGCGTGATGGCAATGCTCGACCTTGCCAATCTTCTGAATCTTGAAAACGACGGTTCTTTCGACATTCTCCCTCTCCCTGAAAACATCGATGAGGCCATCCCGTCGGTCGAACAGGTGTGGAGTGCTATGCTGATTGGCAATCATAGCCTGCAGGCGGCAAATATTCAGAGAGAAGCTGCGGCCCAGAACGTGGATGTCTCAAAATCGGGATATCTTCCTACCCTATCGTTCAGCGCAGGTCTCGGCACAAACTACTACAAGACATCCGGTTTTGACAACGATACGTTTGCCCAACAGATGAGGCACAATTTTGCCAAATCTCTTGGTTTTTCACTCAACATCCCGATTTTCGATGGGTTCAGCACCCGCAACTCCATCAACAGGGCAAAAATCCAACAGACGAATGCCGACCTGAATCTGGAAAACACACGCCAAACTCTCTACAAGACCATAACTACTGCCTATCAGCAGGCGGTGGCTGCGGAGCGCAAGGAGAAGACATCCGACGTGGCGGTGGAATCCACCAAGGCGGCCTTTGATGCAATGCGGGTGAAATACGACAATGGAAGGGCGAATGCCACTGAATTCGAGAAATCTCAGAGCGACTATGTCAGTGCGCTTGCCGAGCGCCTGCAGGCCCGCTTTGAGCGGATTCTCCGCACCCGCATCCTCCGCTACTACGAAAATTCTCAGTTGTTTTAGGCCCCATTTCAATCCAGGTGAGGAGGCGGAGAGTTGTGGGTGAGCGGCGCCAGCTTGGAAGCCATCCGGTGGTGTAGGTGCAATGGAGTTTGCCGTGAATCCGGGAGTCTGGAATACCGGCCGCAATCAATTGTTTCCTGTTTACCGCTTCAAGGTCTACATGCCTTTCCGCGACAATACAATCCCTATATCCAGACTCCGCAAATTGCCCTGCAAGTTCCGGACTCACCTCATAGCAGAAACCGCAGATGCTCGGCCCGAAGGCTGCCTCTGCCTTCGAGAGGTCCGCCCCTAATCCGGCAAGCCGCTTCATAGTTTTGCCGACAATGCCCCCTATTGTACCTTTCCATCCGGCATGAATGGCTGCTATAGCCTTAATGTCGGGTGCATAAACCAGCACCGGCACGCAGTCGGCAGTCCGCACTCCGACCCTGATTCCTTTGGCAAGACACACGAGGGCATCGGTGTCGTTTAAGGCGGGGATGACGCCATCTGAATCTATCACTCCGACATTGCAGCTGTGGGTCTGCACCGGACGAACCACATCCGGCATCATCATGTCGTCAGACACCACCCCTGCTTTCACACCCCCGCTTTCAAACTCTATCTCATATCCGGCAGTCATATCTATATCAATTCAGTTTGCAAAATCAATTCAGTTTGCAAAGATAATCTTTATATCTATCAATTCAATATGCAAAGGTAATCTTTTTTTTAATTGCCATAAGAGTCAAGGAAATTTTAGGTTTGTTTGGAATTTTTAATTCGATTTGTTTCTCTTTGTTTTCAATAAAAAATGATGTGGAAACAGGTCTGTGGTGTCTTTTTTACTTGTGAGATTTGTTATATTTTTGTACCTTTGCATTCTAAAAACAGGATAGTTATGGCTATGACAATAAATTCATCTCCTGTTCTTACAGGAGAGTCGGCAAGAGCATTCATAGAAGCTGCCGAGCGTAACGGCAAATTACCAACTCCTCGCCTATCTCCGGAGCGAGAAGCGGAATTACGTGAAATCGACAGGAGGTCTCGTGAATTTGTATTTCCTCCCAAGAACGTCAAGTAATGGATTCTTGTGCGAAATTTTCTTTAGGGCGTGATGCGATAAGGCGACCTTACACAAAAGAGGTCGCTGATTATTGTGTACCTTTTTATTGTGGTGATTCTGACCTTGATGAATTTTTTGCTAAAGATGCCATTTTCTACGATGTCGAATTATTAGGCAAGACTTATGCTTGGATTGATGCTTCAGACCCAACACAAATATTGGGTTTGGTTACATTGGCTAACGACAGTATTAAGGCACAAAACATAACGACATCAGCAAGAAACAGATTGCAGCGGTCTGTAACAAATGCCAAGCGTGGAATTAATTTTCCAGCTGTACTTATTGGACGATTGGGTGTTTCGTCTGCTTATCAAGGAAAGGGAATGAATATCGGCAGTCAGATTATTGACTATGTAAAGGACTGGTTTCGTTCAAGTGATAACAAAACAGGCTGCAGATTCATAGTGGTGGATGCCTACAACAACGAGAGAACACTGCGTTTTTATGAGCGTAATGGATTCAAAACCCTATACAAGACAGAGCGGGAAGAACGTGATTTCCTGCATCTTAATGATGATGAACCGTTGGAAACAAGGTTTATGTTTTACGACCTAAAAGTAAAATAAACAACGAAATTGAAAGGTGTTGCCAGTGACCAATTCAAAATATCAGACTTTTCGTTAGGACATGACCACATGGCTGCAAAACTAAATGACCTAAAAGAGCTGTTCATATATAAATACAAGCAGAAGAACAACGAGATGATTAACACTGCTCTGATTCATCTTATGCTCTGTGGGAAAGATTTATCCAGCATTGTGAAATTGAAAATCATCTTCTGTTCCCTCCAGTTGAAAAACTGGAATGCGAATTGAAAAACCGACAGATTGAAATAGTCGCTGATGACAAATCGAAAAGTGATGATGAAACCAACATATTGACTGATAGGGAAAAGGAGGTTTTGCGTTGGATTGCTCAGGGAATGTCGACAAAAGAAATAGCTGATAAAATGTGTCTGTCCTTTCATACCGTGAATTCATATCGAAAAAGCATTGGAGAAAAGCTAAATATACATTCAGTGGCAGGAATGGCAGTTTATGCAATCCTTCACCATATAATTGATGTCCATGAACTATTATGATTTTTTTATTCCGGACGCGGGGGACGCTAAAAATAGCGTCCCTACACTGTCGGTTACACCGCCTTTGACTAATTTTTACCGACTATCATTGATTGTTTTGGCGAGATAATTGTTGTATCTTTATAGGCAGATGGATTTTTTGTCTGCACCCCTATTTATGAAACGGGGTCTAAAATTCATTTCATATGGAGAACAACAGTACTGAGGTCATACATAACACCACCAACTCTGAATATAAATACGGATTCACTTCCGACATAGACACCGATATTGTCCCTCCAGGGCTATCGGAAGACGTAATACGCTTCATATCAGCGAAGAAAGGAGAGCCCGAATGGCTTCTCGACTTCCGTCTTAAGGCCTACCGCCACTGGCTTACGCTCACAATGCCAACATGGGCACATCTCAGCATACCTGAAATCGATTACCAGGCCATCAGCTATTATGCCGCCCCGAAGCAGAAGGAACTTAAGAAAAGCATGGACGAGGTGGATCCGGAACTCGTCAAGACATTCGATAAACTCGGCATCTCGCTCGAAGAGCAGAAACACCTTGCCGGAGTTGCCGTCGATGCTGTGATGGACTCCGTGAGCGTAAAAACCACGCATAGGGAGAAACTGGCGGAACTCGGAGTGATTTTCTGCAGTTTTTCAGAGGCCGTGAAGGATTATCCCGACCTGGTGAAAAAATATCTCGGAAGCGTGGTGAGTTATCGCGACAATTTCTTCGCCGCCCTCAACTCTGCGGTCTTTTCCGATGGCTCGTTTGTCTATATCCCCAAAGGGGTAAGATGCCCAATGGAACTCTCCACATATTTCCGCATAAATGCTGCCGGAACGGGGCAGTTTGAACGCACTCTCATTGTGGCCGACGATGATGCCTACGTCTCCTATCTTGAGGGATGCACCGCCCCGATGCGCGATGAAAACCAACTCCATGCCGCAATTGTGGAGATTATTGTGGAGGAACGTGCCGAGGTGAAATATTCCACCGTACAGAACTGGTATGCCGGCGACAAGTATGGCAGAGGCGGCATCTATAATTTCGTCACCAAACGGGCGCTCTGCCGCGGACACCGGTCCAAAGTAAGTTGGACACAGGTGGAGACTGGCTCGGCAATCACCTGGAAATACCCATCCTGCATTTTGAAGGGGGATGAGAGTGTCGGTGAATTCTACTCCGTAGCCGTCACCAACAATCATCAGCAAGCCGACACCGGCACCAAGATGATACATATAGGCAAAAACTCCAAGTCCACCATCGTCAGCAAGGGTATATCAGCCGGTATGTCGCAAAACAGTTACCGTGGCGGCGTGAAGGTTCTTCCGGCTGCCACGGGATGCCGCAATTTCACGCAGTGCGACTCTCTTCTGCTCGGCGATAAATGCGGAGCACACACTTTCCCCTACATTGATGTGGCCAACAACGGAAGCACTGTGGAACATGAGGCCACCACTTCCAAGATCAACGAAGCGCAGCTCTTTTATTGCGAACAGCGTGGCATTCCGATGGAAGAGGCCGTGGCATTGATAGTGAATGGCTATGCCAAAGACGTGATGAACAAACTCCCTATGGAATTTGCGGTGGAAGCCCAGAAACTCCTACAAATCACCCTCGAAGGATCTGTAGGATAGCCATGCATATTAAAAATTAAAAATTAAAAATTAAGAATTAAGAATTAAAATCAGTAAGTGAACGAACGAACAGTCATAATAGACCAGATTGACCCGCATACCTTTTATGGGGTCAACAACAACAATGTGAATCTAATACGCAATCTCTTCCCAAAATTGCGTATTGCCGCGCGCGGCAATGTAATAAAGGTGATTGGGGAGGAGAATGAGACACTCGATTTCGAAAACAAGATCCACGAAATCGAAAACTATGCGGTGAAATACAATAAACTCACCGAGGATGTCATCATCGATATCATAAAGGGTGACGTTCCCAAGGCAATTGATGCCGAGGGCGTGATAATTTTCGGACAAAACGGCAGACCGATATCTCCTCGCAATCCCAATCAGGCAAAAATGGTGAAGTCGTTTAATGAAAACGACCTTACGTTTGCGCTCGGGCCGGCCGGTACGGGAAAGACCTATATTGCAATTGCGCTTGCGGTGGCTGCTCTGAAAAATCGTCAGTGCCGCCGCATCCTTCTGTCGCGTCCCGCCGTTGAGGCGGGTGAGAAACTTGGTTTTCTCCCAGGCGATATGAAAGACAAGATTGACCCGTATCTTCGTCCGCTATATGATGCACTTGAGGATATGATTCCGCAGGTGAAACTGAAAGAATATATGGAGACCGATGCCATCCAGATTGCCCCTCTCGCTTTCATGCGCGGACGCACTCTGAACGACGCCATCATAATACTCGACGAGGCCCAGAACACCACAAAGCACCAGATGAAAATGTTCCTGACCCGTCTTGGACACAATGCCAAGATGATAGTGACCGGCGACGACACACAGATTGACCTGCCGCGCACTGTGCAGAGCGGCCTTATCCAGGCTCTCCGCATACTCCGTGGAGTGAAGGGAATCGGCATCATCGAGTTTGTGAAGAAAGACATTGTGCGCCATCCCCTTGTGCAGCGCATTGTCGATGCCTACGAAAAACGCGAAAAAGAAGAGGATGAAAATGGAGAAATGGTGGAGCTACCCGGCTGAGGGAGAAGGCGGCAAGACGATAATCGTCACGGGCCGCGACGACATAGAGAAATGGCAGAAACCGGGTAAATTCCCGGTCCGCGTCATCGTGAGCTGGGACTATGACCCACTCCACGACGGCATGCCCGCCGACAAGGATTCCGAACTGATGGATGTGGCCACTACGGCTCTTCTTGATGAATTCGGCAAAGACAAGTCTGCGGTCATGACCGGAATCTACACCGGTTGCGGAAGGCGCGACTGGGTGTTCTATACCCATAGTCTCAACATCTTCAGCAAGGTCTTCAACCGTGCACTCGCTGATGTGCCACCTATGCCGCTGAAATTTGAGGCAGACGATGATCCCGACTGGGAGGAATACCGCGACATGCGCGAGGCCACCTACGTCCCCGACGAAGACTGAAAACAATTCACAATGCACAATGCACAATAAATTTTGATGGCCATGAAAAAACTTCTACTGCTGATAGCATCATTTTTTTGCGTAGCCATTGCCTCGCAGGCACAGGTATCGTCTCAACCGTCCCCACTGTATGAAAATTCGGAGGATGTATGGATATATTTCTACGCCGACCAGGGCGACAAAGGTCTGGCAGACCTGCCACAGACCACTGCCATTTATGCTTACACGGGCGTCTGCACCAACAAAGGCGACTGGCGTTACGCACCGAGCACCTGGCTCGACAACTCCGACAAATACAAGATGGAATATGTCTCTGCCAACGTGTGGCGACTCTTTCTGGGCACCATCCGCGATTTCTACGGAATCACCGACTCCACAGAAGTCGTGCGCCGCCTTACTTTCGTTTTCAGAAACGCCGACGGGACTAAGTCCGGACGTGCCACCGGCGGCGGTGACATCTATCTTGATGTCTTGACTGAGGGACAGGAAACTCCGGCCGAGGCCGAGGAAAAGGCTTATCCCGGAGGTTCTCCGGTGATGGGCGCTGTCAACAACGGCAACGGAAGCGTGACGTTTTGCCTCGCTGCCCCGGGCAAGAGCAGTGTAAGCATCATCGGCAGCTGGGACGACTATGCGGAGTCGGATGCAAGCTCCATGTATGTCGACACCGTCGATGGAATACAATATTTCTGGCAGACAATCAGCGGCATCAAGGAGGACGAGACATATCTCTACTATTATCTCGTGGATGGCACCATAAGCGTCGGTGACCCTTACGCCCGTCTGGTGCTTGATCCTGACAACGACAAGTATATCCCGTCTTCCGTTTTCCCCGACCTCCCGGAATATCCTGAGGGAAAGGTCCCCAATGTGTGTCTCGCTGTCTATAAGTCAGACATCAACGACTTCGACTGGCAGGTGAAAAACTTCAAGGGCGTCGACAAAGATGACCTTATCATCTACGAACTTCTTATCCGCGACTTCACCGGCACCGAAGGCCAGGCCAAGGGCGACGGCACCGTGCGCCTTGCCATGGAGAAAATACCCTACCTCAAGTCGCTTGGCATCAATGCCGTGGAACTCCTCCCCATCACTGAATTCAACGGCAACATATCATGGGGCTACAATCCCAACTTCTACTTCGCCCCCGACAAGGCCTACGGCACTCCCGACGACTACAAGGAATTCATCGACGAGTGCCATCGCCAGGGCATTGCCGTGATTCTCGACATGGTGTTCAACCAGAGCGACTGGCAGCATCCCTGGTATCGTATGTATTCCGTAGGCAGCAACCCTATGTATAATGCAACTGCCCCACATGCCTATAGCGTGCTCAACGACTTCAACCAGGGGCATCCCCTTGTGGCTAAGCAATGGGCCGACTGCGTGCAGTATTGGCTCACTGAATACAACGTGGATGGTTTTCGCTTCGACCTCGTCAAAGGTCTCGGCCTTAATGACTCATACGCCAATAGCGGAGATGCTGCCACAAATGCCTACAACCAAAGCCGAATTGACAATATGCGCACCATCCAGCTTGCAATGGATGCCGTCAAGCCAGGTGCATATTTCATCAATGAAAACCTTGCCGAAGCTGCCGAGGAAAATGCCATGGCCGTCTACGGTCAGCTCAACTGGAGCAATCTGAACACCCAGGGAGGTCAGTTTGCAATGGGCTATCAGGACAATTCCGGACTCGAGGGATTCTACGCCCCCAACTGGGGACGCACCTGGGGCTCGACTGTCAACTACCTCGAAAGCCACGATGAGCAACGACTCGCCTATATGCAGCGCACCTACGGCGTAAGCGCAGTGCAACAGACCAAGACCGCCATGAAGCGACTTGGCACTGCGGCTGCCCAGATGCTGATGGCGCCCGGCGCCCACATGATTTGGCAATTCTCCGAAATGGGAAATGAGGAAAACACCAAAAACAGTGATGGCGGCAACAATACCGATCCGAAAACTGTCAACTGGAGCATGCTTTCCAACCCTTACCGCGCAGGTCTGGTGCAAAGCTACAGCGAACTGGCGGCAATCAGAAATAAAAACTCTGAGATTTTTGCAGAGGATGCCAATTTCTCATCTTCCTGCAAGGCTGCCAACTGGTCCAACGGACGCACGATGGTATCCATTTCCGGTTCCGGAAACGTATATACATTCATCAACCCCAACGTAGACACCGCCATCACATTCAGTTTCGATTTCCCGACAAAAGACAATTCCGACTATAAGATTCTTTCCACCTCTTACGAAAATGAGAGCAGCTTCGACGCCTCAACGTCGAAAGTTACGGTGGCGGCTAACTGCTATATAGTGATTGGCACAGCCGCTGTCAACTACGTGGAAGGGGTGGAGAACGCAGATGCCGATGCCCCGGCCGAATATTTCAATCTCCAGGGCATCAGGATTGCCAATCCCTCCAAGGGGGAGATCCACGTAGTCAGAAAAGGCAACAAGACATATAAAGCAATAGCCGAATGAAGAAAGTTCTGATAGTGGGAGCCGGCGGCTTCCTCGGCTCCCACCTTCTCGCAGAAGCCGTGAGACGCACCGGAATAGAGGTATATGCCGGGGTGCGCGAATCCACGTCCACCCGTTGGTTTCCTAAAGATGGTGTGAAAAAGGTGATTTTCGATTTTGAGGATGCAGCCGATGTGGAGCGTGTCCTCACCACAACCCTGCCGGCCGGCGAGAAGTGGGACTGGATCATATATAATCTCGGAGCCACCAAATGCTTGCGCTATCAGGAATTTGACCATATCAACCATGGGCTTCTCCGCACTTTTGTGGAGACTCTGGAACGCACTGGAATGATGCCCGAAAAATTTCTCTATATCAGCTCTCTGTCGGCAATGGGACCGGGGAAAGACAAGGATTACACCCCTTTCAACGAGAAAATGATACCCCAGCCCAACACCCGATATGGCGCTTCCAAACTGAAGGCGGAGATGCTGCTGCAAATGCACTCAGTGCCTTATATCATCTTCCGCTGCACCGGAATCTATGGCCCACGCGACCGCGACTATTTCCTGATGATGGATGCCATGCGCAAGGGGTTTGATTTTTCTGTGGGATTCCGCCGGCAGATGCTGACTTTCATCTTCGCGCCCGATCTTGCTCTTGCAGCTTTTGAAGCCCTCGAAAAGTCGCCGGTCAAGGAAATCTACAATATTGCTGAGCCCCGGGCATACTCCCAGTCGGAATTCAGGGCAATTGTGGCGGAAAAACTTGATAAAAGACTCATAATACCCGTCAGAGTGCCTCTCTGGGGCACAAAAGCGGTCAGCTGGATATGCGAGAAAATAGGAGTGGCAAGAGGGAAGCCTTCTACTCTCAACACCGACAAATACAACATAATGAAGCAGCGCAACTGGAGTGCCGATACCCGCAAGGCTCGCGATGCATTCGGGTTTGAAGCCCCTACCCCTCTTAGGGAGGGAGTCGCCCAGTCAATCGATTGGTATAGAAAGGAGGGCTGGATGAAATGACACTGCCATTTGAGATAGACCAGTCCGACATGAGCTGGATATATTTGCTTCTGTTTGTGATGTTTTTCCTCACTTGCACCCGCATCAAGGGAAACTTCAAGTTTGCCGGGGCACTTCTGCGCGATTCCGTCGTGGTCCGCGAGCGTGGCAATCTCTTTGACGCCACCGTGCGTGAGACATCTTTCATGATATTTGCCGTCTTGCTCTCGGCATGCAGCATAGGAGTGCTCCTATGGAGCGGCGTCAGCCTGGTAGGCTCCAAGGTGATGATGGCTTCCTACATCCCTGACCTCTCTTTTCAGTATTGCGGCATCCTTATCCCAGTGGGAATTTGCATGCTCATCATGTGTGTCTATATGGGGGCAATGTGGATATGCTATTATCTGGTCGGAACAGTATTCAGCGATTCCACGCATGCCCGGATGTGGGTCAGCGGATTCACTTCCTCGATGGCCCTCGGCACAATCCTGTTTTTTCCACTTGCGCTGGTCACCCTCGCATATCCGGAATATTCGGTTTATACCACTTTTGGTGGACTCTGTATGTTAATTTTGGTAAAAATTGTGTTTATTGTTAAAGGTTTTCGCATTTTTTTTACAGAAAGTTCGTTGTGGGTCGTTTTTTTGTATTATCTTTGCAGTCTTGAAATAATTCCCTTGTCGATTGTCTTCGGTCTTGCGTGTTCATTGCTCGGCTGAGGCAATGATTGACATATATATAATCACCACCAAATAAAAGCAAGCTTAATTAGCTTTTGAGAATACTTAGAAGAAGATGATAAAGAAGATTTTGGTGTCGCAACCACAACCTGTATCAGGCAAAAGCCCATACTATGACATAGCGCATAAACATGGAGTCGAAGTCGTATTCCGCTCGATGATCAAGGTGGAAGGTCTCACTGAAAAGGATTTCCGACAGCAGAAAATCAAAATCAGCGACTACACAGCAGTGCTCTTTACGTCTCGCACCGCAGTCGACCATTATTTCCGACTCTGCGAAGAGCAGCGGTTCAATGTCCCGGACGACATGAGATATGTCTGCACATCCGAGCAGATAGCACATTACCTGCAGAAATACATAGTGTATCGGAAGCGGAAAATATCTTTCGGAACCACAGGCAAACTCTCCGACCCTCAGTTTGTGGCGGCGGTCAATAAAATCAAGAAAGAGAAGTTTATCATGCCCGTAAGCGACATGAACCAGGAAGACACCGCTGCCATCGAGGTCCTTGGCATCGACCTCACGAAGGCCGTGATGTTCCGCACCCTTACCAACGACTTCTCACCGGAAGAGCCGTTCGACTATGATGTTCTCCTCTTTTTCTCTCCTTCCGGAATCAAATCGCTGACCAAGAATTTCCCGGATTTCGATCAGGCCAAGAATGGCAAATATATCGGCACTTTCGGCCCGACCACTGCAAAGGCTGTGGAAGATGCCGGACTCAGACTCGATTTCAGCGCCCCGACCCCCGAGACTCCCTCAATGACGGCTGCACTCGAAAAATTTCTCGAATCGCATAAGGAATAGACATTGAAAACCTACGAAGACTGGGCTACCAGAAAAATACATCTGAGAGACACGGCTTTTGCAGATCTGATGCAGAAGCGTGTCTTTTCTGTTTTGCTAATTGCCACACCCTACGATGCCTTCATGATGGAGGAAGATGGACGTGTCGAGGAGCAGGTATACTACGAATATGTTGCCCTCAACCTCAGCTCGCCGCCGCGCTTCACTATGGTGGCAAACTATAAGGAGGCGTTTGGACAGCTTGCCTCCAAACAGTTTGACCTTATAATGGCTATGCCGGGGGTTGACATATCCGAAACCTTCACTGAGGCAAAACACATCAAGCAACACTATCCCAACATCCCCTTTGTGGTGCTGACACCTTTCTCAAAAGAAGTGCGACGGCGCATTGCCAACGAAGACCTCACCGGCGTTGACTACGTATTCTCATGGCTTGGCAACGTTGACCTTATCCTCGGCATCATAAAGCTGATGGAAGACCGCATGAATGCCGACATCGACATCCTCGACGTCGGTGTACAATGTATCCTGCTGGTGGAAGACTCCATCCGATTCTACAGCTCAATCCTTCCGCATCTCTTCAAGCATCTGCTGAAGCAGTCGATGGAATTCTCCACGGAGGCCCTCAACGACCATGAGAGGATGCTGCGCATGCGCGGCCGGCCCAAGGTGCTTCTTGCACGCGACTACGAGGAGGCCCAGCAGCTTTTCGACCGTTATGGAAAGCACATGCTTGGCATCATCAGCGACGTCAGGTTCCCGCGCGGCGGAAAGAAAGACCCCCATGCCGGAATGAGGTTTGCCGCCTACGTACACGAACGCAATCCTTTCATTCCCATTATTTTGGAAAGCCAGGAGATTGCCAACCGTGCCATTGCCAAGGCGATGCGCCTGACTTTTCTCGACAAGAGCAGCAAGACCCTGCCGCAAGATTTGCGCAAGGCTGTCGATTTTCTCTTCGGATTTGGAGACTTCATCGTGAAGGATCCCCTGACCGGCAACGAGCTGATGCGATTCCACGAACTGAAAGACCTTCAGATGCAGGTGAAAAACATCCCATCGGAAGCTCTTTTCCGACATTGCGCCAACAACGATTTCTCTCGCTGGCTTTATAGCCGCGCCATATTCCCGATAGCGGAGGCCCTCAACAATTTCCGGTTTGAGAGCATGGACCAGGCTCCGGCCATCCGGCAGATGATCTTCGATTGCATTGTCGAATATCGGCGCATGAAAAACAGAGGTGTGGTGGCGATTTTCCGTAAGGGGCGTTTCGACCGCTACAGCAACTTTGCCCGTATCGGGCAGGGCTCGCTCGGCGGCAAAGGCCGTGGCCTCGCCTTCATCGACCAGATTATCAAGCGGCATCCGGAATTCGACAATCTCGATGGAATCAGCATCTCAATTCCTCGCACAGTGGTCATCTGCACTGACATCTTCGACGAGTTTATGGATAACAATAATCTCTACCCCATAGCCCTGAGCGATGCCGCCGACGAGGATATTCTGAAGGCTTTCCTCGATGCAAAACTGCCCAATTCGCTACGCGAGGACTTCGATTACCTTTATGAGGTAGTCGACCGACCTTTGGCTGTCAGGAGCTCATCTCTGCTCGAAGATTCCCACTATCAGCCGTTTGCCGGAATCTATGCCACATACATGATACCGCATCTCGACGACCGGGAGAGGACGATACAGCAGATTTGCAATGCCGTAAAGGGTGTGTATGCCTCGGTTTTTTTCGCCGACTCCAAATCTTACATGAACGCCACAAGCAATGTCATCGACCAGGAGAAAATGGCGGTCATTCTTCAGGAGGTGATTGGCGAAGACCATGCGGGGCTCTATTATCCTTCTTTCTCGGGAGTGGGGCGTTCCCTCAATTATTATCCTGTCGGCGACGAGCAGGCCGAGGATGGAGTGGTCGAGGTGGCAGCCGGACTCGGCAAGTATATCGTGGACGGGGGCATGGCTCTACGGTTTTCACCGAAGCACCCCGGAAAAGCTCTCCAAACCTCTACCGTGCAACTTGCCTTGCGCGATACCCAGAAGCATATCTATGCCCTCGAGGAAACGGAAGCCACCAATTTCAGCACCAACGATTCTTTCAATCTAAGGAAAATCACGGTGGCAGATGCATTCAAGACCGGAGCCCTCAAATATCTTGTCTCCACATTCGACATCAACGACTACATGATTCGCGACAACGAATTCGGCGCGGGGCGAAAACTGCTTACGTTTGCCAACGTGCTGAAGCAGAACGTATATCCATTGGCAAAAGCCTCCGAACTGATGCTTGCCACCGGCCAGTATGAGATGGGACGCCCCGTAGAGATTGAGTTTGCCGGAATCATAAGTCCCGATGCCAACAAAAGCGAATATAAGGGCACCCTCTATTGGCTTCAGATGCGCCCGATTGTAGACCGCAAGGAGATGCTCGATGATTCAGTGCTTAATGTGCCCGACGGGCAACTGATTGTGAAGAGTGATTCAGCGCTCGGGCATGGCCTTATGGACAACGTGAAGACAATCGTCTATGTAAGGAGCGAGGGCTTTGATCCGTCTGGAAATGTGGAACTGGCACAGGATGTCGATGCAGTCAACAGGATGATGTTGGAACAAAACCGGCCTTACGTTCTTGTCGGGCCGGGTCGCTGGGGCTCAAGCGATTCGGCTCTCGGCATTCCCGTCCGCTGGGCGCAGATTGCCGGCGCAAGGGTGATAGTGGAATATGCCATGCCCGGCTATCGGATAGAGCCATCGCAGGGCACACATTTCTTCCAGAACCTCACCTCTTTCGGAGTGGGTTATTTCACCGTGGATCCGGCTGCCGGCAACGGTTTCTTCGATGAAGAATACCTCAACTCGCTTCCCGCAATATACGAGAAAGGACATCTGCGGGTTGTGGAATTCTACGATTCCCTCCCAATAGCCATCAACGGCAAGAAAGGGCGCGGCATCGTCGCCAAACCGTCATGACAAAAAAACAGGGAAGACGTATGCTGAAGAGATTTATGACAGAGAGGGTGATTGAGGCCGGATGCGATGAGGCGGGCAGGGGATGTCTTGCCGGTCCGGTGAGTTGCGCGGCCGTGATTCTACCCCCGGATTTCAGCAATGACCTGCTGAATGATTCCAAACAGCTGACTGCCAGACAAAGGGAACTTCTGCGCCCTGTCATCGAAAAGGAGGCAATTGCATGGGCTGTGGTAATGGTGGAACCTGAAGAAATAGACCGTATCAACATCCTTAATGCTTCAATCACTGGCATGCAGCGTGCCCTTGACGCACTTGGCATATTGCCTGAGCATGTCATCGTGGATGGCAACAGGTTCCGCCCCTGGCATGACGTGAAATGCGACACGGTGGTCAAAGGCGACGCCACCTTCATGAGCATAGCGGCAGCCTCGGTGCTTGCCAAGACCCACCGCGACGAATTGATGCAGAGGCTCGCCTCGCAATTTCCCGGCTATGGCTGGGAGAGAAACATGGGCTACCCTACCAAGGAGCACCTCATAGCCCTCGACACCCTCGGCCTTACCCCCCACCACCGCAAATCCTACGGTCCCTGCCAGCCCCGCCTCTTCTAAGGCAATCTAAAAAAATCTGCTACGCCTTCGGACGTTGACCCATA
>CAYMBR010000021.1:0-34839 GCA_964388725.1 uncultured Sangeribacter sp.
AGATAGGCATAATGAGCGAATGCATCAACCTCAGAAATGCTATATTCGGGAATGGTAACCGGTATTGTGAATGATGCAAGAGCAGTATCAGAAGATCCCTTATAGTTGTAATATGCTTTTACGTCAATTTTTGAATGTAAGGAAGCAGAAGCAGGAAGAGTCAGTGTGTAAGTATATCGCTTGGTGTCGAAAGCGCGGGTGGAAACCTCAACGATTTCAGAAGCATTGTAGGCGGCTTGTTCTCCATCTACCATAAAAGTGACATCTGAGGGATTTGCACCGTTGTAATCAAGCGTCACTTTCGCTGTGGAAACTCCATAATCGACAGCCTCTATAAGCGAAGCCCCATCATCAGAAGTTGCCTCAGAAATTGAGATGTTATAGGAATTGATTTTCAGGCTAACCGGGTCACAAGTCTGGCTGTTATGGTCGGTAACTGTCAGATAGATCGTATATTCGCCTTCCTGAGAGCTAAGATTTGCAACCAAACCTGACAAATCAAGAGTGGCCAAACATGCATCAGCACCTTGATTATAAAAACCTTTCGCCACAACTCCATAGGCAGTCATGGCAGATTCTGTAGTGGAGTGAAGATCCACTTTATCTGAACCCCCGAAAGGAGTGGCGCCTTCTACCCCAAGAATAGCCTCCTTAATGCCACCCTTTGCCACAACGGTCATTTGATAACCCGTAAGATCAAGACCATCGGCTGATTTGCAGGTTGCAGCATCATAGGTGACTCCGCTCTCAAACCCGACAGTGGTAATGACAGGTGCCGGAGTCGTGTAAAGGTCGTCGGTAATATCCACTGTCATCTCCTCATCAGTCAAAGAATCGTCAAGATTAACCGTCAAAGTTGCAAAACCATTTTCATTCTCTGCGAGACCAAAGGTAATCAGATGTAGAGTCTTTGCAATTGGAGCGAAATCACCAATTTTGACTTCTGCCTGCTGATTGGTATGATTAGTAGTAAACTTTACCACGATAGAAGCCTCGTCAGGTAGAATAAAAGCCGCCTTATCCTCGTTCTCGCCACTAAACTCGATTGAAGAACTACCGGCTGTGAGTTTTGCGGTGTAAGACTTCATGTAGTCTTTGAACTCTTCGGTATATGCCACCTTCACCATCGACTTTTTCAATTCTGCAGTAAGTGCAATTTCGGTGGTGCGATTCGGAAGGACACTAAAAGTGGAGGAAGCCTCAAAATAAGGTTTATCGAAACCCTGGGAGTCAGGATCTCCATAGGAAGCCGTGATGGTATATTGACCGCTGCTCAATTCATATGACTTTTCCAAAATAGACTTGAAGTCGGCGTATGTGCCGATGTAGATTGGAGCGTCTGAATTGTTGCTTTTGGAAACGAGTAAAATCTCGAATTCATCCAAGTCTGGCAAATCGATGTAATTTGCAAGCTCTACAGTTTTCTCATCTCCATCTTCGCTACGGGAGAACACCGGATTTGAGGTGTCGAAGTCGAAGTCTGCTGATAGCGATAGGGATATGGTGCCGGTTTCATTAGAGGTGCTACCCCAAGGGGACTCGTCCACACAGGCTGCCAGTGGAATCAAAGCAGCTATGGCGGATGCAATGGGGATACCGAATCTAAAATTACTCATTTTGGGCGTATATTGTTGTTTAAAAATTACAAAATTGTTGCAAAATTAATAAAACATTCCAATATTTTAGGTGTAATTGGTGGATTTTTACTCAAAATATCCCTATTTGGCAAAAAAAATAGCATCATCTACAATACGACACCAACTAAAGACACCTGCTTCGGAGCAATGCTTCCGCCGACACCATAAATAGAATCCCTACCATGATGAATTTTGGCCAAAAAGGGATAAGTTGAGAAGATATTGGGGAATTTTTACGGTCATATTGGAATAATTTACTATTTTTGCATCTAATTTCGGTTTTTTGTCTTATTCTTTAAGACACCGATTCCAACTATAGACTAAGACCCCATCAAAATAATGAATAGGATAACTAAACTGCTGATATTGCTGACAGCAATTGTCGGATCAGGAATCTTCGGGATTAAAGCCGAAGAGTTCGAGCCCGACTTTGAGTCGGTGTGCTTCGTGCCAAAGGGGCAATGGATCACCGGCGTGAGCGTGTCGTACAGTCAGTCCACCCAAAACAACTACCAGTTTTTAGTGATAGAAAACCTTAACGGCGACACCTATAATTTCAAGGTGTCACCGATGGTGATGTTCACCTTTAAAAACGACATGGCAGCCGGTGGTAAGTTTGGCTACAACCGGCAGTTGACAAAACTGGAAAACGCCGACATTGTTCTCGATTCGGAGAATAATTTCAATGTCGACCACCTCTACCGCCTGTCGCACAATTATTATGGGATGGCGGTATTGCGCAACTATTTCTCACTCGGAAAGTCAAAGCGGTTTGCCATCTTCACCGAAACGCAGTTTGAAGTCGGTGGTGGACAGGCAAAGCTGATGACGGGGCTTGGAGAAGACCTTTCGGGCAACTACGAGGAGAGCTGGAACATCGGGTTGGGACTTGCCCCGGGTATGTCGGTATTCCTCAACAATTTTGCAGCTTTGGAAGTCAATGTCGGTGTGCTTGGATTGGAATACCAACACATAAAGACTATCACCGACCAGATCTATGATGCCCAAATCAAGGCGAGAAGCGCGAATTTTAAGATAAACCTATTCTCCATCTCCTTCGGGGTTTCATTCTATCTATAAGAGCCATGAAAAGAAGGAGCAACCTACAGACAATCATTGCAGTGGCAGTCATGTCTCTGCTATGGGCTTCCGAACTTCATGCTTCGGAACTGACATCAGCCTCCCAGACCGCCGAACCTCGCGACACTGTATTGAGCGAGGTCACAAAAGACCTCATCAAGTCGTTTGGAGAATTGAGCAAAACCGCGACGAAACTTTCCGAGACCACTCTGAAGCTGCTTGAGGCTCAGCAAGCCCTTGAAGAGAAGGAGGAAAATGGAGGAAGAAGTGAAAGAGCGGTGCAAGAGGAGAATCCTGTGAGAAACCAGACTGTGACCAGGACAAGAAAAAGCTCGCCCAAAAAGACCGCCACACCCCCAAAGAGGGTTTCCGAAAACCCGGAGCAATCTGAAATCTCGGCAGACAATGCCACTGACGAGATTTATGAAATTCCGACTTACTCCGAATTTACAGAAGTGCCCGAAACTCCTCAATATACCAATCCCGTGTATATAGAAGAGGGAGAGGAGACTTATGAAGAGCCGGACTCGTCTCAGACCCTACGATCTATCTGGGATCTGGAACCGGAGGAAGGCCAGGGTGGTCATTACGTCTGGGTTCCTGACGGAGTCTCACTCCAGCCTTCCAACACATCTTCGCTGGAGCCAAACCTCAACGAGATGGTATATTGGAGAGGCGATTCGATACCAATGGCAATCCCCACCAAGCGGTTGGGAAGATACGACAGAAAACTCTACAACTGGCTTATCTATCCCAAGGGACAATGGCACATAAGCCTTTCGGCCAACTATGGAGAACTGACAACCGAGGACTCCGAGATACTGTCGCTGATGGACGACATCAACGTGCATGGCATCATCTATAGCATCAAGCCCTCCGTGAGCTATTTCTTCAAAAGCAACCTTTGCGCCGGCATCAGGCTTGCCTTCACCAAGGGTGAATTAGGCATTGACAGTTTCAAAGTGGACATCGACGAGGACATTAACTTCGACCTGCACGATATCAAATACTCGTCGGAGTCCTACACAGCGGCCATTTTCCTGCAGCAGCATTTCGGATTGAGCCGAAGGGGCCGGTTTTCAGTTTATAATGAGGTTGAGATTGCTGCCGGCACTGGCAACAAGCATTTCATCCGTCCCTTCGACGGGGAACTGAAAGACACGCGCACGAAGACTCAGAGTTTCAACATCAACTACTCCCCCGGTGTGAGCATAATGATGATGAAAAATGCTGCTTTCAATCTTTCTTTCGGCATTTTCGGTTTTCACCTGCAGAATGAGAAGCAATGGGAAAACGGAGAAGAGAGTGGCAACAGACTCACGAGCGGCATCAACTTCAGATTTAATATCTTCAATATCAATTTTGGAGTGTCAGTAATAATATAAGCCCCCTAACCCCCTAAAGGGGGAAAGTAGAGAAAACGATGAAAACGAAATACACTATATATATTGCGATGGCAGCATTGGCGGCGTTGGTGATAGCGAGTTGCATCGAAAATGACCTGCCTTATCCGAGATTGCCTCAGAATATCCTTGCGCTTGAGGTCCAGGGGGAATCAAAAGCTGCCAAAATCGACACAACCGACTACACCGCCATAATCTACCTCAACGAGACCACCGACATCCAGGCTGTGAAATTCACCGAATTCAAATATTCTCCCGACGCCACCTGCGACAAAAACCTACTCAAAGGAACGTGGGATATGAGCGTACCCATCACTGTGGAACTGACAAGATTTCAAAGCTACCAGTGGATGATCTCAGCCGAACAGGAAATCGAAAGATACTTCACAGTGGCAGGTCAGATAGGCGAGACAATACTTGACGCTGTGGGCCGACGCATCATTGTCAACATTCCGGTGACCGCTGACATCACAGCCCTCGAAATCACCACAATAAAATTAGGACCCAAGGGAATCACGACTCTCGACCCATATCTACAAGCCGGTAGCACCATCAACCTGACGACGCCGATGCGCGTCGAGGTGACCGCTTGGGGACGCACCGAAGACTGGACAATATATGCCCAGAGAGTCGAACAAATCGTATCGACCACGGCCGTGGATCCCTGGAGCAAGGTGGTGTGGGCCTACGGAGAAGGTCTGGCAGACGCCGACAACTATTTTGAATATAAGGAAGCCGACGCAACTGACTGGATCGAAGTGCCTCGTGCCGACATCACAAGCAAGGATGGAGCCTTTAGCTGCTGCATCAAGCACCTTAAGCCTCTGACCAGCTACACTGTCAGGGCGATGAGCGGCGAAAACGTGGGCAACGAATTGACTGTCACTACCCAGGCCACTGAGACTCTTCCCAACGGAGACTTTGAAGATTGGTGGAACAACGGTAAAATATGGTGTCCCTGGAGCGAGGGAGACACTCAATTCTGGGATACCGGCAACACCGGAGCGGCTACCCTTGGAGATGGCAATGTCGCGCCTTCCGAATACGTACCTGCCGGACTTTCAGGCTATTCCGCCGAATTGAAGACAGAGTTTAAGGGTATAGTCGGAATCGGAAAACTTGCAGCGGGATCCATATTCACCGGAAGTTTCAAGAAAGTCGATGGCACCAACGGCATTCTTGACTTCGGAAGGCCTTGGACACTCCGACCGATAAAGCTACGCGGTTATTACCAATATACCACCGGAGAAATCAACTACAGCAACACCGAGATGGCATATCTCAAAGGAAGACCCGACACCTGTTCCATCTATATTGCGATGACCGATTGGACTGCTCCCTACGAGATCAGGACCAACCCCAACAACCGTCAGCTCTTCAACAAGGATGCAAGCTATGTGATTGGTTATGGGCAACTTGAGAGAGGAAGCTCGATGGATGGTTATGAGGAGTTTGAGATTGAGGTGGAATATCGCAGCACGTCCATCGTGCCGTCGTATATCATGATCACCTGTGCGTCTTCGAAATATGGAGACTACTTCACCGGATCTACATCTTCGGTGCTTTATGTCGACCAGTTGTCGCTCGACTATGACTACTGATGATGTTTATGGTTTAATTTAAGTAGCTGTTCAAATTAAAACGATACAATAAAATTATGAAAATCTTGCATACTCTCTGCTTGGTCTTTTTGGCCAATTTCTCCCCTCTCATCAGTCGTGATGCCCGCATCACTCCTTCTTCGAGTGAAGAAATTGCCTCAAAAATCCCTACGCATATAGTATGCATTTAATTTGAACAGCTACTTAATAGGGGTGGCGATATAGAAATTTATATGAAAACGGGCAAAAATTTGGAGTGATGGAAAAAAATTTGTAATTTTGGGAAATAATAGGAACAACATAAATAGAGACAAAAATAGAAAAATCGTAAAAACAGACAAAAATAGAGAAGTATGAAGAATATCAAGATGATTGCAGCAGCGATGCTGCTCGCGTGTGCAGCAAACATGAGTGCAGAACCGGCACAGAGTCCCGACCTCTCAAGCATCCTTAGCGGAGCCGGAAGTGCAATAAGCAATATCGTAGAGGGTGTGTTCAGCTCCAGCGACCTCACTGTCGCCGACATAGCCGGGGAATGGAAATCTACCGGAAGCGCTGTGTCGTTCAAGTCCGACAATCTGCTGAAGCAGGCCGGTGGCCTTGCAGCAGCCGGAACTGTGGAATCCAAGCTCGACACCTACTATAAGAAATATGGTCTTAACAATCTGGTGTTCACCGTGGAAAATGACAGCACTTTCAGCCTTGCCTTCAAGAAGATTTCTCTCAAGGGAACTATTTCTGTGAAAGAGAAAGGTGTCTTCACGATGAAATTCAGTGCTTTCGGCACTGTAAGCTTCGGAAGCATGGATGCCTACATAGAGAAATCGGGCAGCACTCTCAACCTCATGTTTGATGCCGACAAAATCAAGAAAATTCTCTCGTTTGCAGCCACTTTGAGTGGAAGTTCGCTGGTGTCTACAGCCGAATCTCTTCTTGAGCAATACGACGGCATCTGCGTGGGCTTCAAAATGACCAAGACTGCAGAAGCTACCACAACCACTACAACAACTACTACGACCACTACCACCGAATCAGGCACAAGCACTGAAAGCAAAGCGCTCGATGCCCTCAAAGGTCTATTAGGGAAATAATCTTAAATAATACGCAATCGTGTTTTCAGGAATAGTAGAAGAGGCGGCTGAAGTTGTCCGCATTGAGAGGGAAGGTAGCAATGTGCATCTGACGATGAGATGCTCCTTTACGGATGAACTCAGGATAGACCAGTCTTTGGCTCACAATGGCGTTTGCCTGACCGTCGTCAAGATATCCGAAGACGGAACCTATACGGTGACTGCTGTGCAGGAGACACTCGACCGGTCGAATCTTGGGGATCTCAAGCCGGGATCGCTCGTGAATCTTGAACGCTCGATGAAGATGGACGGCCGCCTCGACGGACACATGGTGCAGGGTCACGTGGACACCACAGCTATCTGCACCGGAGTGGCGCCGCTTGATGGAAGCTGGTATTACTCGTTTAAATACGATTTCAAGCCAGAGCTGGCCGAAAAGGGGTATGTCACGGTAGAGAAAGGGTCGATCACTGTCAATGGAGTATCGCTAACGGTATGCGACTCTGAGGCCGACAATTTCCGAGTGGCAATCATTCCCTACACTCATGACCACACCAATTTCTGTCAGATCAAAAAGGGCACTAAGGTGAATCTCGAATTCGACATTATAGGGAAATATATAGCAAGGATTAGCTCCTTGAAGTAATACCCATCTCATAAAGACAGATGAAAGCGATAGCATTGCCAGCCTTCCATTCAGGAGATTCTCCGGTGGCAAGAAACCTCCGGCAAGGGAGGCTCTACGTGCTACTTGGCGGCAACGGCAGTGGCAAGTCGCTATTCATGAATGAGATACGCCAACTCAACGAAGAGAGTGCTTACGGAATATCGGCGGTGACCGGCGGTATGCCGGGTACCGTGACAGAGTCTCTTAAGCAGTTGATGGCGAAACTGTCGGCTGAGGAAGAGCATGAAAAGTTTGACATTCTGAAGACGATATGGGAGGAGACGTTTCCCGGCAACAGGATTGAAATCCACGACAACCAGATAAGAATACAGAACCGATCAGGCAAAGACCCCATAGGGCTAAAGACATTGAGCCGGGGCGAGAAAGCTGCGCTCTACTACACGGCTGCCACCCTGCTTGCACCGAAAGATGCTCTGATATTGGTAGACTCCCCTACCCTCTTCCTGCACCCTACAGCAATCAGCGTGCTATGGGACCGCATAGAGCAGTCGAGGCGCGACTGCCAGTTTGTGTATGACACCAACGATGCAAACTTTGCGACCAGACAAAACCGCAGCACTGCAATCTGGATAAAGTCCTATGATGCAGCCCGCCACTCGTGGGACTATCAGATCATCACCAACGGCGACCTTCCCGACGACATTTTCCTCCAGATGCTGGGAAGCCGCCGGCCTATACTCTTCACCGAAGGGGATGCCTCCCACAGCATCGACATCCGGCTCTACAGCATGGTGTTTCCCGAATTTACCATCAAACCATTGGGAAGCTGCGACAAGGTGATTGAATCCACAAGGACAATGCTATCGCTCCGCGCCATGCACCATATCGAAAGCTACGGACTTGTGGATCGCGACCGCCGCAGCGAAGAGGAAGTCGGCTATCTCAGGGCAAAACATATACTCGTGCCCGAAGTGGCAGAGGTGGAGAACATATTCCTGGCCGAAGGCGTTATTCTCACGATGGCCGAAATCCGGGGGAAGAGCGGGAAGAAGATTCTCAAAGTGGTGCGACAGGAAGTGATGCAGAAGTTCGAGCAGATGCTCGACGACCAGGCCCTTCAGCACACGCGCCACCGGATGAAACGCGACGTGGAGAGGAAAATCGACGCGAGATTCACTTGCATCACAGCTCTCGAACTTCACATCAAGAGCCTCATAAAAAAACTCAGGCCTCGCGATGTCTTCGACCAGCTCAGAGCGGAATTCCGCAAAATGGTGAGAGGAGGAGACTATCAGGGGGTGCTCCGGGTTTTCAACCATAAGCCCATCCTGACCGGCAGCAGTGCTCCGAAATTGTTGGGATTTTCCAACTCTGACGACTACATCAACGGGGTTGTCGGCGCCCTGAAGCAGAAGGATGAGAAAGCTGAAAAGCTAAGGGAAGAGATTAGGAAACTCTTTGCTTAATGCACAATTCTCAATGCACAATCAAAATGATGAATAATTAAAACACTAATGTATAATGGCTCGCAGGAAAAAACTTGAAATACTTCGCAACGACCCATGGCTTGAGCCGTTTGAGCCTGCCATCGTGGGGCGACACGAAGACGTGAGGAAGAAACTTGAAGATATCACTTCCGGCACCAACGGAAGTCTGACAGACTTTGCCAACGCTTACAAATATTATGGCTTGCACAAGGAAAAGAAAGGATGGGTTTTCAGAGAATATGCCCCCAACGCCACCGAAATCACTCTGATCGGCACTTTCAACGGCTGGACTCCCTCGCCGGAATATGACCTGAAGAAAATCGACAACGGCACCTGGGAAATACACCTTGATGCCGACCAACTCCACGACGGCGACCTCTACAAGATGCTCGTCAGATGGGATGGCGGAGAAGGGGAAAGAATACCGGCCTACGCCACAAGAGTGGTGCAAGACGACAACACCAAGATATTCAGCGCACAGGTATATGCACCCAAAAGACCATACAAATTCAAGGTAAAGGACTTTGTGCCAGACACAAAGCCGCTTCTTATCTACGAATGTCACATTGGGATGGCCCAGCAGGAGGAAAAGGTTGGCACCTACGATGAGTTCCGTACCAATGTGCTTCCGAGAATTGCCGCCGACGGCTACAATGCCATCCAGATTATGGCTATCCAGGAGCATCCGTATTATGGATCGTTTGGCTACCATGTGAGCAGCTTCTATGCCGCCTCCAGCCGATTTGGCACACCCGACGACCTGAAGCGGCTGATCGACGATGCCCATGAGATGGGTATAGCCGTAATCATGGATATTGTCCACAGCCACGCAGTTAAAAACGAAGTTGAAGGCCTCGGACGCCTCGACGGCAGCTACGACCTATACTTCAATAAGGATGACCGGCGTGAGCATCCGGCTTGGGACTCACTGCTTTTCGACTACGGCAAAAATGAGGTGCTTCATTTCCTTCTGAGCAACTGCAAATTCTGGCAGGAGGAATATCAATTCGACGGGTTCAGATTCGACGGAGTCACCTCTATGCTCTACTACGACCACGGATTGGGGAAAGCATTCGGCAGCTACCAGGACTACTACGACGGCGGCCAGGACAAGGATGCGATAGTATATCTGACTCTCGCCAACCTGCTCATCCATGAAGTCAACAAAAATGCCATCACCATAGCCGAGGAGATGAGCGGAATGCCGGGCCTCGCTGTCAAGTATGAAGTCGGTGGCATCGGTTTCGACTATCGAATGGCAATGGGAATACCCGACTACTGGATCAAGATGATCAAGGAGAAGAAAGATGAGGACTGGCATCCGACATCGATATTCTGGGAACTTACCAACCGGCGTGCCGATGAGAAGACCATCTCCTACTGCGAGAGCCACGATCAGGCTTTGGTGGGCGACAAGACAATTATCTTCCGCCTGATAGACAAGGAGATGTACTGGCACATGATGGTTGGCGACGACAACTACACCGTAGAGCGCGGCATGGCACTCCACAAGATGATACGTCTTGTGACGCTTGCCACTATCAACGGCGGCTACCTCAACTTCATGGGCAATGAGTTTGGACATCCCGAATGGATTGACTTCCCGCGCGAAGGCAACGGCTGGAGCCACAAGTATGCCCGCAGGCAATGGGATCTTGTGGATAGGGAAGACCTGAAATATAAATTCCTCAACGCCTTCGACAACGGCATGATCAGTGTGGTAGAACGTCAGTATAATTTCCAGGCCAAACCGGTCGAGAAGCTGTGGGGAAAGGACGACGACCAGGTATTGGCTTTCAAACGCGGCGACCTGATCTTCGTCTTCAACTGGAGCCCCAACAAATCGTTCGACGGATACGGTTTCCTTGCTCCCGCAGGGGAATACGAGGTTGTCCTTGATTCCGACTCAAGGGAATTTGGAGGTTTCGGACTTGTGGACGATAGCGTACACCACTTCACGACTCCCGACCCGCTCTACACACCTGCCGGCAAAGGCTGGCTGAAGATGTATCTCCCGGCCAGGACGGCTCAGGTGCTGAAAATGGTCCGCAAGAGAGGCAAGAAGTAATTACCACTCACCCCTAAACTTATGAAAATAACCATAGCAATCGATGGATACAGTTCGAGTGGCAAAAGCACTATGGCCAAGCAGCTCGCCAAAGAAATTGGATATGTGTATGTAGATAGTGGCGCGATGTATCGCGCCACTACCCTATTTGCAATCCGCCATGGCATGACAGATGAGGCTACAAAAAAAGTTGATGAACAGGCATTAATCAATGCTCTCCCCGAAATCCATATAGCCTTCAGCCTTCAGCCCGACGGCACACAGCATACCATGCTCAACGGCGAGGATGTGGAAAAGGAAATCCGGGGAATGAAGGTAAGCGGCTGGGTCAGCCCAGTGGCCGTCATTCCCGAGGTGCGCCATTATCTGGTGGGCCTTCAGCAGCAATATGGCAAAGACAAGGGCATCGTGATGGATGGCAGAGACATCGGCACCACAGTATTCCCTGACGCTGAGATGAAGGTGTTTGTCAACGCAAGTCCGGAAGTGCGGGCACAGCGTCGATATGAGGAACTCAAGGAGAAAGGGACACCGGCAGACTATGCTGAGGTGCTTGCCAACATCAAGGAGCGGGACCTCATCGACAGCACTCGCAAGGAGTCGCCTCTCAGAAAAGCCGACGACGCGTATGTCCTTGACAACGACAATTTGACAAGGGAAGAGCAGATGGAAGTGCTTCTCGGTCTTTTCCATAAAATTGCCAAATGACAAAAAGATAAAGACAGAAATGGCGAAAATAGAGATAGATAGCGGGAGCGGCTTTTGCTTTGGGGTGACTACAGCCATCAGCAAGGCGGAGGAGGAACTCGAACGCAGTGGCATTCTCTACTGCCTTGGCGATATTGTGCACAATGCCGGTGAAGTGGAGAGGCTTCGGAAAAAGGGGCTGATCACGGTTGATCACGAGGAGTTTGCCAAACTCCACAATGTGAAAGTGCTCTTACGCGCCCACGGCGAACCGCCTTCCACCTACGAGACAGCACGCCGCAACAACATTGAGATAATCGACGCCACCTGTCCGGTGGTGCTTCAGCTGCAGAAACGAATCAAGGATGCACATTCAAAGACTGTAGAAGCCGGCGGAAGCAATGACAAGCGACCACTCATCATCATCTA
Source organism: uncultured Sangeribacter sp. (assembly GCA_964388725.1). Lineage (GTDB taxonomy): Bacteria > Bacteroidota > Bacteroidia > Bacteroidales > Muribaculaceae > Lepagella. The sequence goes on from CAYMBR010000021.1 coordinate 12,091, forward strand.
TGGGAAACCGGGACATGCTGAGGTCAATGGTCTTGTGGGTCAGACTGAGGGACAAGCCGTCGTGATCCAAGACAAGTCAGACCTCGACAATATCGACCTTAACCGCGATATATGGCTCTATTCGCAGACCACAAAATCCATCTCCGGTTTTCAGGAGATAGTGGCTGAGATTGAAAGAAGAAAGACCGAGGGCAGTTTCCAATGGTTTGACACCATCTGCCGCCAGGTTGCCAACCGGATGCCGAAGATGCGTGAGTTTGCGGCAAGTCACGACGTGATTCTGTTTGTGAGCGGAGCCAAGAGCAGCAATGGGAAGGTGCTTTATGCCCATTGCAGGGAAGTCAATCCCAACACTTATCTCATCACCGATGAGCGCGAACTTGACCCAAAGTGGCTTGAGGGGGCCAAGAGTATCGGGATTTGCGGAGCAACCTCTACGCCGAGATGGCTGATGCAGAGGGTGGCGGAAGCGTGCAAAGTAATTGAAAATTGAAAATTTAAAAATGAAAATTCAGGTATTCTGAAGCTATATCTTGTATTATATGGTGTATGGAATATAGCGATCAATATTGGATGCGGGAGGCATTGAAAGAGGCGGAGATTGCCTTCTGCGAGGATGAAGTGCCTGTAGGAGCCGTCGTCGTATGCAATGACCGGATAATCGGACGCGGACACAACCAGACAGAGCGACTCACCGATGTCACCGCCCATGCCGAGATGCTTGCCATCACGGCTGCCCAGTCGAATTTGGGAGGCAGGGTGCTTCCCGAATGTACACTATATGTCACCGTAGAACCATGCTATATGTGTGCCGGTGCAATCGGATGGGCTCGACTTGGAAGACTCGTTTGGGGGGCGGATGATGAAAAAAAGGGGTTCGCTAATTATTATGGCGGTAAAAGTCCGCTCCATCCCAAAACCCAGGTTAGCGCGGGAGTGCTTGCGGAAGAATGTGGGGAATTAATGAGTATTTTTTTCAAAAAAAAGAGATAAAACAAAATTATTTCAAAAATATTACAATTTTTTTACAAAAAAATTTCACAGTTTGAATTGTTTTTACTACCTTTGCACACCTGCAGTTCAACATAATAAAAAGCTACTAATTCAGACATCGACAAAAAACAATTCAAATGAAACTAAAACCATGGGTTGAAGCATTCAGACTAAGGACTCTCCCGATCAGCGTGGCTGGCGTTTTAGCCGGATGTGCAGTGGCGCTTGCCTACGGCAATTTTCTCTGGCAACCCGCTCTGATATGTCTGGTCTTTGCCCTGATAGCACAAATAGTAAGCAATCTCGCCAACGAATATTACGATTTCAAAAAAGGAGTCGACAAGAAAGGGAGGAAAGGTTTCCGGCGTGGATTGACCGAAGGCGATATCTCCCCGGAGTCGATGAAGAAGCTGATGTTTGGTCTGATGGCTTTCGACTGCTTGCTGGGCTGCACTCTTATCTATTGGGGCGGTCTCTGGCTCATACCTATAGGAATTCTGATTGTAGTGGCAGCTTTTGCCTACAGTGCCGGACCTTGGCCTTTGTCGCACCATGGTCTTGGCGATGAGCTTGTAGTGATTTTCTACGGCATTGTTCCGGTTACTTTGACTGCCTACGTGCAGTGTGGCGACTGGATAGGTGGCTTCGCTGCCTCATATATAGGACCGATGTGGCAGACGGCCTTATTGGTGTCAATCGGCGTAGGACTGCTCGGCGACAACGTATTGACTGTAAACAATATCCGGGATGCCAAGGATGACAAAAAAGTTGGGAAAAGTACTAAGGCCGTTATCTTCGGTACGAAGGTAATGAAAATCGCCTATATCGTGTGCTACCTTGTCGGAGCCGGACTTATCATATATGCATTTCACGCAGCACTTCCTAAATGGTCATGGATAGGATATGGAGTGGTCACTCTATGGTATGGCATACTTGCACTGGCGCTATTTAAATTAGATGGCAGAAAACTGAACAAGGTGCTGAAATATACATCGATAATGCTATTGGTGATCATACTTTGGACCGCCGTCTGCGTCATCCTTCACCACAACCAGATCATCCCCCACCACAACCCCAACTGCCTCATACACCAGCTCCTGGACTACACCGCCATTTAGATTATCGGCCGTCAGTTGTTCGGTCATGGAGTGAAGATTGAAAAATATAAAGAGGGGAATAAAGCGGATGCTTTATTCCCCTCTTTATAATCGCGAAAATGATTATTTGCTTGCGATGTGGTCGGATACAGTCAGAGAGTAGCGACCTTTGGCACGACGACGGGCCAATACCTTACGGCCGTCGGCCGTAGCCATTCTTTCACGGAAGCCGTGCTTGTTGATTCTTCTGCGGTTGGAAGGCTGGAATGTTCTTTTCATATCTAAATGGTATTTTAATTAATTAACACATAAATATCGGCAGCCGCAGGTTAGCAACAGCCGCTTGGATTCCCTTTCGGACTGCAAAATTAGGAAAATCCTTTGAAATAGCCAAAAAAAATCATGAACTTTTCACAAAATCAACATTAAAAAATATCTTTTACGCTATTATATATATTGAAAATACGTTTTTTTTTGTAATTTTGTAGTCTAAAATCAAAAATTCAAAAAAACGACTAAAGATATGATGAACGCTCAAGACATCAAGAATGGCACTTGCATCCGTCTGGATGGCCAGCTCTATTTCGTGATCGAATTCCTACATGTGAAACCCGGCAAGGGCAACACCTTCATGCGCACTAAGCTCAAAAACGTCGTTGACGGCCGGGTGCTCGAACGCCGCTTCAACATCGGTGAGAAACTCGAGGACGTGCGCGTGGAACGCCGACCCTACCAGTATCTCTATCAGGATGGCGCCGACGACATCTTCATGGACAACGAGACCTACGACCAGCTGCCCATCAAGAAAGACCTTGTGACTGGCGCTGACTTCATGAAAGAGGGCGACACAGTGGAAGTGGTTCGCGACGCATCGACCGACACTGTGCTCTTCGCTGAAATGCCTATCAAGACAAAACTGAAAATCACATACACCGAGCCGGGACTAAAAGGCGACACCGCCACCAATACTCTGAAACCCGCCACTGTGGAAACCGGCGCTGAAATCCGCGTGCCTCTCTTCATCAACGAAGGTGAAATCGTGGAAATCGACACCCGCGACGGCAGCTATGTCGGAAGAGTTAAGAGTTAACGACCGAATACATGAAATTTAAGGGTCTTTTTTCAATCATCGTTCCGGTCTACAACAGACCGGACGAAGTCAGCGAACTGATGGAGAGTCTTGCCAGACAGACTGACCATGGCTTTGAAGTGGTGATTGTGGAAGACGGAAGCACAATAACCTGCAAGGCGGAAGCGGAGGCGTATGCCCCGCAAGTCGCCTTACAGTATTTTTATAAAGACAACGAGGGAAGGTCGCCGGCACGCAACTATGGAATGGAACATGCCAAGGGGGATTACTTCATATTTGTCGATTCAGACTGCATTCTTCCGGAAAACTACATAGAGCTGCTGCGCAAATCCCTGTCAGAAAAATGGAGAGACTGCTACGGCGGCCCCGACGACGCCCACGCAAGCTTCACCGACACTCAGAAAGCCATCAACTTTGCGATGACTTCGTTTCTCACCACCGGGGGAATTCGGGGCGGAAAAGTGCAAATGGAGAAATTTGTGCCGCGCACTTTCAACATGGGATTCTCCCGGAAAGTGTATGATAAAGTGGGAGGCTTCCGCGAGATGTTTAGCGAAGACATCGACATGTCGACAAGAATCCGGCTTGCCGGATATCACCCGCAACTGATAAGGGATGTGAAGGTATTCCACAAGCGCCGTGGCAGCCTTGGAAAATTCTGGCGTCAGGTGCATGTGTTCGGGATGTCGAGAATCACTCTCCAACTCCTCTACCCCGGGAGCATGAAACTGGTGCATTGGGCACCCGCCGTATTCGTGATAGGTGTGCTACTGATGATCATAGGGGCCATTTTCATCACTCCCTGGTGTCTGCTGCCATTGGGGATATATCTGCTTGCATTATGGATTTCGGCCATTATATCCACCAAAAGCCTTAAAGTAGGCACGATGGCACTTGCGGCATCGATGGTGCAACTATTTGGATACGGAACCGGATTTTTGAGGGCATATATCTGGAAAATACTATTGCGCCACGGACGCGACGAGAAGCAGGAAGTGGAAATGAGAAAAGGAAAATGACACGGGAAGATTTCGGACTTGAGGTACACGAACCAGAGGCTGTCGATGCCAACAAAAAGGTCCTGACAATAAAGAATATGAATGAGGATGAGCGACCGCAAGAGCGTGCTCTGACCTACGGCATTCAATCCCTGACCACCGCCGAACTTCTGGCCTTGATTTTGAGGGTTGGACAACCGGGAATGCCGATTACCGACCTATGCCGCCAACTGATGAAAGACAACGAAAACTCTCTTCTGACATTGGAGAGACGCAGCCGGGAGGAACTTATGCTCACAAAGGGCATAGGAAAAACAAGGGCTTTGCAAGTTGAGGCAATCATGGAGATAATGCGCCGCTATCAGAGAGAATCCATCGACCGTTCATCAGGGAAGACTAAGCGGATAACATCTTCGAAAGACATTCACGAAAGGATGCGCTATCGGATAGCGAATCTTGACCATGAAGAAATATGGGTGATTCTTCTCAACAACAAAAACGACGTGATCAAAGAATTCAGGGCCACAAGCGGCAGCGCGATAGCGTCGGTGTTCGACAGCAAGATGATCATCAAGCGGGCATTGCTTGAAAATGCCACTGCATTGGCCATGTGCCACAATCATCCCTCGGGCAATCTGTTGTCGTCAGCACAGGATGACCAGATAACCAGGAAACTGCGGGATGCATGCCGCTCAATGGACATCCGCATGGTAGACCATGTGATAGTGACACCCTACGGCTATTATTCCTACGCCGACGAGGGAAAACTTTAATGGATGCACCGCAAACGCGATACCTTGGTATCCATAATTCAAGCTTTTTAAGGTTTCTTTAATTTAAAAAAAGAAACGCCCGAAGTGGGCGTCAAAGTGCAACAAAGGATTTATCTCGCGACAACCCGAGATTTCACGATGCATTCCGGGGCTGCTCAAGATCAGAAAGGGACTGAGTCGCCGGGCGAGTCGGGCATGATGTCGATGTCCGGATTTGAGCCGACAACTGGGTCGGCGGCAAAGTCGAAATTTGTGCCTCCCCCCTTGGAGAATTTTGCAGCCACCGTCTCTGTGGGGTCTCCGCCATTCATCTTCGAGCCGAAACTCTTCTTTGTGGTCTCGCCGGCTGCACCGATTGCGGCCTGGACTGCATTATATCCCTCCTGCCAGTTTTCAAACTTGGCATATTTCGACACAAACCTCAGTTTGACATCGCCTACGGCACCGCTACGATGCTTTGCCACAATCAATTCAGCAAGACCACGGATGTCATTTCCCTGGGCATCTTCCCCACTCTTTGTGTAGTATTCCGGACGATGGATAAAGCAGACTATGTCGGCATCCTGCTCTATGGCACCGGATTCGCGGAGGTCGGAAAGCACCGGACGTTTGTCTTCGCGTGTCTCAGTGCTTCGGTTCAACTGCGAAAGTGCGATAATCGGGATGTTGAGTTCCTTGGCAAGTGCCTTTAGTGAACGAGAGATAGTGGAGACCTCCTGCTCGCGGCTGCCAAGCTTAAGGCCGCCGGCATTCATAAGCTGCAAATAGTCGATCATAATCATCTTCACGCCATGTTCGCGTACCAGACGGCGTGCCTTGGTGCGAAGTTCTGTGATGCTCAGACCGGGAGTCTCATCGAGATAAAGCGGGGCGGAATACAGCCCTTTAAGCGATACGTTAAGGCGGTCCCACTCCTCGTTGGAAAGTTGTCCGCTTTTGATTTTCTCACCCTCAAGACTTGCCACATTGGAAAGAAGACGCTTGACGAGCTGCACGTTGGCCATCTCAAGAGTGAAAATAGCCACCGGAGTGTTGTGGTTGACCGTCATGTTTTTAGCCATTGAAAGCACGAAGGCGGTCTTTCCCATGGCCGGGCGGGCGGCGATTATTATAAGGTCGGAGTTCTGCCAGCCGGAAGTCATTCGGTCGAGGTCGGTATATCCGGTTTCAAGACCGGAAAGACCGGAAGAGGAGTTGGCTGCATTCTGAATCTGCTCGATGGCAAGATTGATGACCGGATCAATCTGGGTGACCTCCCGCTTTATCTGATTCTGGGAGATGTCGAAAAGCAATGCCTCCGCTTCCTGCAGAAGGTCGTCGATATCGTTGCCCTCGTCGTAGGCCTGCGTCTCAATGTTAGTGGCGTATGAGATTAGCCGGCGGGCGAGAAATTTCTGCGCCACAATCTTGGCATGATATTCCACGTTGGCCGCCGAATAGACATTGGAAGTCAGCTGAGTGATCTTAACCGGACCACCCACATCCTCAAGATCGCCATTGACACGAAGCTGTTCGACCACAGTGAGCATGTCGATAGGACGCTGGGAGAAACCAAGCTGAGAGATAGCCTGGAAAATTTTCTGGTGCGCCGGGTCATAAAAGGAGTCCGGGGTCAGGATGTCGCATACATTCATATAGGCATCCTTCTCTATCATCAGGGCTCCGAGCACTGCCTCCTCCAGGTCGGTATCGCGCGGGGGCAGTTTGCCGGCGGCATCTGTCATTGGAGCCGCCGGCCTTTTATTTCTGTTTTGGTATCTGTTTTCTTGCTGCGCCATATTAATTCAAGCCCTTAGCTTTCAACTCTTCGACATCTTCGGTAGTCATGGGAATACCGGGACCGAGCAGACGGCAACCGTCGGGAGTGATCAGATAGTCCTGTTCGTTGCGCACGCCGCCGAAACCGAGCCATTTCTCTGCCTCATCGTAATTGATGAAATCTTTGTGGCGACCCTCGCTTTTCCAAAGCTGGGTTAGCTCCGGCATGAAATATATACCCGGCTCGATGGTGAGCACATACCCTTCTTCCAGTGGCCGTGCAAGGCGAAGCGACTTCAATCCGAAAAGAGTTGATTTAGGCTTGCCACCGTAGCCTACCCAAACTTCGCCGAGATTCTCCATGTCATGAACATCGAGTCCCATCATATGGCCAAGACCGGTGGGGAAGAACATTGCATGGGCACCGGCCTGGATGGCCTCCTCCACGTCTCCCTTCATGATGCCGAGATTCTTCAGACCTGTGGCTATGGTGCGGGCGGCCTGCACATGCACATCATAGAATGGCACTCCCGGACGCAGCATTTCAATGGCGGCGTTAGAGGCAGCCTGCTGAAGATCATAGATTGCCTTCTGGCGAGGCGTGTATTTCATATCGACCGGGCTTGTCGAGGAGTTGTCGCCGGCATAGCCCATCTGCGTTTCAGCCCCGGCGTCAAGCAAGAAGAGTTTGCCCGATTCGAGGATATTGTTGTAGCTGTGGTTGTGGAGAATCTCACCATGCACCGTGGCGATTGTCGGGAACGAGAGTCGCATGCCATGCATTGCGGCCACATTTTCCACGATGGCCTTCATCTCGAATTCCTTCATGCCGGGACGGGCGGCCGCTATAGCCGTCTTGTGCATCAGGGCTGTGACATGGCAGGCCTTTTCAATTTCGGCAATCTCTTCGGCCGACTTATGATTTCGCATATCCACCACGGCCTTGATCAGGGGGATTGATGGAGCGGCACCTCCCGGCTGGATGTCGAGGAAGCGAAGCAGTTTCAGGTCGTGTTCGGCACGATAATAAGGAATATAGTGCACAGCAGCAGCGGCTCCTCTTGCCTTGTCGAGATAAGGTTTGACTTCGGCAGTGGCACGCACGTCGGAGACACCCGACAAGGCGGCCAGGTCATGAAGAGTAGGGAGATTTCCGGTCCATACTATATCGTCGATGGTCAGTTCATCGCCAAAGATAATATCGCGGTCATTGTCTATGTCGACAATGGCGTTAAGGCCATCGTGGTTTAGGCCGAAATAGTAGAGGAAAGTTGAATCCTGACGGAATTCATATTCGTTGTCGCGATAATTATAGCCGACGAGGTCGTTGCCAAGGAAAAGGACCACTCCTTTGCCGACTTTTTTCTTAAGTTCGGCACGGCGATTTTTGTAGGTTTCAGCAGAAAACATGAGTTAAAATTTTGAATTTTGAATTTCTAATTTTGAATCAAATGCAAAGGTAATGAAAAAAGTTGGGAAATGCGATGCATTTCCCAACTTTTTTGTGAGTGACTACTGAAATCAGATGAGTTTCAAGACGATTTCCTCATCATTCATCGAGATATCGAGTTTTCCCTCACGTCCAAGCCATCCAAAGGCGGCCATGAGTTCATCTTTTTTCAGTTTTGTGGCTTTTTTAAGTGCTTTGAGACCGAGGGTTGCACCTTCGGCTACTTCGAGGGCCTTGTAAACTTCTCCGGCCCATGTTCCGATTGACTCCATGTTCATCTTTTGTTCTGTTTATGCCAAAATTGTGCAAATTGGCGGTTATTGTGTAATAATGACAACGAAAAAGTGTTAAAAAAACTTTATTCGTTACTTAAACAACAACAATCTATAGCAAAAAGTTCACGGATGCCTCCCCTTAGCCATAAAATTTCATGAAATTGGGCCTAAGATTATTGCAAAAGGTCGGTTCTGATTCTTGCTGAATTGTCATTAAAGTCTTGGTCTGGCATCTTTTCTCCCACCATATATTTATATACGAGTACCCTACGAACACGTTGCCGCAACTGCTCCAAAGGGAAACATCCCGACCTGACTGCATCGACGATGGCACTCACCTCGCCGCGAGTGTCGGATGGCGCCAGCACTATGTCGGCTCCTGCCATGATCGCGTCTGCTCCTGATTTGCCGTCGGCTCCTGCCATATTCATCGCATCGGTGATTATAAGACCCTCAAAACCCAATTCCTGACGGAGAACTTCCTTGAGAATTTTCGGAGATACTGAAACCGGGGTATACACACTATCCAATGCCGGTACATACAGATGCCCTATCATAACGCCACTTAGCCCATTTTTTATATAGTGCTCAAACGGCATCAGGTCGCAGTCTTTCAGTTCCTGCAAACTTTTTGAGACCAGTGGCAACCGCTTGTGGGAATCTCCGCCGGCTGAGCCATGCCCCGGGAAATGCTTGGCCACGCTGAGCACCCCACCATCTTCAAGACCTTTCGCGTATGATACTCCCCGGCGCGTCACTTTCTCCGGATCGCTTCCGAAGGAGCGGGTACCGATGAAAGTTTTCTTATCACCCTCCGGCAAGACATCGAGCACCGGGCCAAGCACCATGTTGATTCCGAAATGGCGACACTCCCGAGCCACCTCCAAGCCGTATTGATAGAGCAATGTGTCTTCTGCAGACGGCGAAATCTTTCCATTCCTGGGAAAGACAGGAGTATCGCTAAGCCGCATTGCAAGACCCCACTCGGCATCGATTGCAATAAACGGAGGAGCACATGAGACTGCAAGAAGCGTGTCGGCAATGGTCTTTGCCGCTTTCGGAGAGCCCTTGAGAAGCACAACTCCTCCGATGTGGGAATCTCCGACATAGGCCATCAGGCTTCGCATGGCCAGCTCGCTGTCGTCGGAAAAAACAGCGGGGAAAATCAGTTGTCCGGCCAACTGTTCGAGAGTCATGGCCGACATTACAGAATCGGCCCACTGCACGGCATCAGAAGCCGACAGGGATGAGTCTGCAGGCGTCTCTGAAGCCACAGCAAGGGCATCCCCGCGCCTTGGCGTTGAATCTCGACACGCCGGCACAAGAATGCCTAAAAGTCCTAATAAGATAATGATATTGACTCCTCTGGGCATCTATCACTTCAATTCGGGAGTAATATCTACCACATACCGCGGATCTGGACTTGCCACCATTGGCAAACCGGAATCTGAAAGAACTTTCATGTATCTCACCAGCGAGGCGCAGATCTCCACATCATCGGAATATATCCATTTCCCATTCGCAAGGGGAGTGAGATAGTCGTTGCCCCAGGCGAGATAGTCGATTGTGGCTACGGTGTAAGTCCTCTCTGGGTCTATTTCCTCAAGATTGACCAAAGCACAAAGCAAATTGCTGGCGGAATCGGTGACCACACGCACACTTTCGCTGACGGGCTGACCACCTTGTCGCGACGCTATCTTGAATGTCTCAATGAGGTCCTTGCCCGGTATCTGCATCACCACCAATTTGTTGTTGAAGGGGAATGCACTGAGAATCTGACCCTTCGACACTTTCCCTTTGGGAATCGAATTGCGGATGCCGCCGGCGTTCATGATGGCAAAGTCGAGTCTGGGCACTGATGGGTCTGAAGCTCGAAGAGAGTCAAGTTTCAGGTTTCCATACCATGCGCCGAAATCGGCAATCCAATTCTGGAACTCTCCCTTGCCTTTGCCATTGATCATATCGCAGGCTGCATAGCCGATAATGTCGCTGCTGACTGAATCAAGCGCTGCAGTGTAGGGAGCAAGGAAATCCTTTATGTTTTGATCGAGCTGACTCTCCGGGAAGCGGTCGCTTACCGGAATCAGGGAATATTCATAGTCAGCCGGCGACTGCTGATTAAGTTTGTCAAGGTCCACTCTGATCTGACCGACGTATTTTCCGCTTTTCCCACACTGGGCCACGAGCACCGGGCGTCCGTTGGCATTTTCAAAGATATGCGGATTTATTTCGGGATGCTCCGGTTCTATGAGGGTATGGCTATGACCGCCAATTATTATGTCGATGTCTTTCGACTGCTGTGCCAGTTTCTTGTCGGCAGAATATCCGATATGGGTGACAGCCACCACAAGGTCGCATTTCTTTTTGTTTTTCAAAAATGATGCCCACTTGTCGGCCTCGGCAAAGACATCGCTATATTTGACTCCCTCGCGTGTCGATTCTGCAATCAGCGACTCAGGGTCGATATTCAGACCCAAGAAGCCGATTTTCTTCCCGCCAATTTTTTTGATGGTGTAAGGCTTGAAAAGACCTTCAGCCGGTGTCCCCGTGAAATCATAATTGGCGGAAAGCCGCTCGGCCTTTTGGGTAGCCTCATTTTTGGCGAGCAGTTGCATTCCGTTGTCAAACTCATGATTGCCAAGTATGCTGATGTCTACTCCAAGCAGGTTCTGAAGCGGATAATCCACATCGCCCTTGAAAAACTTGAAATAAAGGGTGCCCTGCACCTTGTCGCCGGCATCAATAAGAAGGACATCTTTCTCGGCTTTGCGGACAGAGTCGATGATTGCCTTACGCTGCAAGACACCTCCGGCGCCGTCTCGGTCGGGCTCGATAAGCGAGTGGGTGTCGTTGGTGTGCAGAATCACCAAATCGCGTGCGGCAATCCCAAAGGATGCCGACGCGATTAAAGCTGATAGCATTAAAATGACTTTTCTCATTTTTTATTTTTTTCATGTAAAACACGCCATGCCTCTTTATTGCGCATTGTGCATTGCACATTATCCATTATATATGAGATCTTCGCCAGTCATTTCCTTTGGCTGCGGAAGACCGAGAATGTGGAGTAGCGATGGGGCGACATCGGCCAGACGACCATCCTTTACCTTTGCAGACTTGTCGCCGATATAGATGAAGGGAACCGGATTGAGTGAGTGGGCGGTGTTCGGAGTGCCGTCTTCATTAAGAGCATGGTCGGCATTGCCATGGTCGGCTATAATAATGCTTTCATATCCATGAGCAAGGGCAGCTGTTATGACCTTCTTCACGCAGCCGTCGAGAGTCTCCACGGCTTTCTGGATAGCGGGATAGACTCCGGTGTGCCCCACCATATCGCCATTGGCATAATTGACTACGATAAACTGATATTTCTCGGAATCGATAGCATCCACAAGTTTATCGGTAACTTCCGGCGCAGACATCTCTGGCTGAAGGTCGTAGGTGGCCACTTTCGGGGAGGGAACGAGAGTGCGGTCCTCGCCTCCGAATGGAGCCTCGCGCCCGCCATTGAAGAAGAATGTCACGTGGGCATATTTCTCTGTCTCTGCTATATGAAGCTGATTCAGACCTTTGCTCGAAAGGTATTCGGCAAGTGTGTTGGCCACGTCTTCCTTGGGGAAGAGGATGTGGACTCCGGTGAAGCTGCTGTCGTAGGGGGTCATGCAGTAATACTGGAGGTCGGGTATGGTGTTCATGCCGTTTTCGGCGTGCTGGGTCAGCACAGTGGTCAGTTCCTTTGCGCGGTCGTTGCGATAGTTGAAGAAAATCACCACATGGCCGGCTCCGATACGGCCATCGACGCGGTCGTTGACGATAGGCTTCATGAATTCATCGGTGATGCCCTCGGCATAATATTCTTCCACAGTCTTTACCACATCGGAACTTTCCTTGCCGGCACCATAAATCAGCAGATTGTAGGCCTCCTTGACGCGATCCCAGTTTTTATCACGGTCCATTGCATAATAACGTCCGATCACTGTGGCAATTTTGCCGGCACTCTTTTCGCAATGCTTCTCTACCTCCCTGAGATATCCGGCACCCGACTTGGGATCTGTGTCGCGGCCATCCATGAAAGCATGGATATATACCTTATCAAGGTCGTAGGCCTTTGCCGTGTCGCAAAGGGCATAAAGATGATCAAGGCTTGAGTGCACACCTCCGGCCGACGTGAGACCCATAAAGTGAATTGGCACTCCATTGCGCTTTGCATATTCAAATGCGCTCTTGATCTCCGGATTTTCGATGAAACTTCCACCGGCTATTGCGCGGTTGATCTTGACGAGATCCTGATAGACGACACGGCCGGCACCTATATTAAGGTGTCCCACTTCGGAATTTCCCATCTGGCCATCGGGAAGTCCAACGTTTTCGCCGGAAGCCTGAAGCTGGGAATGCGGATATTGAGCCATGAGGCTGTCGATAAAAGGAGTCGGAGTGTTGAAAATGGCATCATCTTTCTGATGGTCGCCAATTCCATATCCGTCGAGGATAATCAAAAGAGATTTCTTGTCCATATTATATAATTTTATGGTGCAAATTTACAAAAAAATTGCCAATCGCGCAAAAAAAATAAACGCCCTGCCGGCAAGGGAAGGGCGGATAAAAAATTATTTTCGGAAAGGGATAGAGTGTATCACTCTGACCGGCACACATTTGCCGCCATGCCGCCCAGGTATCCAGTTTGGCATTTCTGCAAGTACTCTCATTGCCTCTATATTGAGCAATTTATGCGAGCCTTTGATGACCTTGAGATGGGAGATGTTTCCGTCGGGATTAACCACAAAACTGCAGGTGACCCGCCCCTCAATTCCTTTCTCGTAGGCTTCCTTTGGATAACAGCGGGTCTTATTGACAAATGCCAACAAAGCCTCGTTGCCTCCGGGAAACTGCGGTTTCACATCGACGAAGTCATATTCAAAGACCTCCCTGAAGGCCAGAGAGCCATCGGCAGCGAAACCCTCGCTCACCCTGCATGTCTGGGATTTGGCGAGTGATGGGATTATAAACAATGCAAACAGCAAGAGCAATCTGATGCCACAAGGCCGATGACCAAGAGAATTAGAATTCATATTTTGTCCACAGGGAATAATTTTATAATTTCACAACGCAAATTTATACCTAAAAATTCAAACGTGCAACACCGACAAGCCCGAATTAAACTAATTTAACTTATTTTAAAGAGTGGTAATTATTTTGCGCGTGGCCTGAGAAATAAATTACAATAATGAGGGGTGTGGCAACGTTGTATAGAAGATATGAGATTAAGATCTACGACAACCCTAATTCTATCTGGAATCTTCCTTACGGCAACAGCCCAGATCGGGGCCAACGCATATTCCTTTCTTGAAGTCGCATCTTCGACTCATGCCCTCGCTCTTGGAGGGTATGGCATCGCTGTGTCGGCATCCGATGTCTTGCTTGCTGACCAGAATCCCGGTCTTCTCGGAGCGGAGATAGAAAGAGTGGCCGCCATCAGCTACATGCGCTATTTCGGGAGCAGCAACTTCGCTTCGGCAAGGTTTGCCCACTCTGCCGGCGAGCACGGAGCATGGTCGGTCGGCTTGAAATATGTAGACTACGGGTCGATCGACGGTTATAATTCCGACGGAACCTACACGGGGTCGTTCAAACCGCAGGATATCTCTTTTGAAGGCACGTATGCCCACGACTTCACAAGCCGTCTTCGCGGTGGAATCAATGTCAAGGTCATCTACAGCAACTATGAGGAATATTCTGCTATCGCAATGGCAGCCGACCTCGGCATCAATTATTTCGACCCTGACCACAATCTGTCGCTTTCGGCTGTCATAAAGAATGCCGGAGGTCAGCTGAAACGTTTCAATGAAACCTACGACCATCTTCCTTTCGACATCCAGCTCGGATACATGCAAGGTCTTGGACACGGGCCATTTTCTCTTGCCATCACGGCCCACACCCTGACTCACTGGCACACGACATACTATAAGCACGACGACAACCAGGAATCTACAATAGAAGAGGCCGACAACAAATTCATCCCCAACCTATTCCGGCACCTTGCATTTGGACTTCAGTATTCGCCTACGGATGCTTTCTATGCGGCGATTGGCTATAATTATAAGACTCGCACAGACCTGACAACTTACCAGAGGAATTTCTTTTCAGGATTTTCGCTCGGTGTTGGCTTCAACGTCAAAGACTTCGACATAGGTGTCAGTTTCTCCCAGCCCCACAAGTCGGCATCGACCTTGGCATTGAACCTGGCATGGTTTATGTGAAATCCGGGAAACGAAACATGACATTTCAAAAAAATTTTTTGAGATGAGAAATAAAAAAAAGCGGAAAACAGGGGCGACTTATTTTGAGAATTGCAAAAAAATCGCTAATTTTGCATCCGCAATCCGCACCCATAGTTCAATGGATAGAATAATGGATTCCGGTTCCATCGATTGGGGTTCGACTCCCCATGGGTGTACCATTTTCGGGCTCAGAAAAAACCTCCCTAAAGCCCCATTCCGTAAAAAAGTCATAAAAAAGTTCAGAGCCGCCGTGACGGCTCTGATTTTTTATTCAATGGGGTATAACGCTGTGGAGTACACGACTATTTCATTTAAGCTCCTTAAATCCGCACATTGCAGACATACTGCGAGATGTCGATGTGTGGGAGTTTGCTGTCTTTACTTATCACTTCTTCAATAAAGGCATCACATTCATCCTTAGTCATCTTCTTTCTTATATACGCATAGTAGAGGAAATCAAGAGTCGTAAGGTAGGTAATACCATTTTGTTCACAGTATTCTCTAATGTCACGGAGATTGCTACTCCCTAGCACATCATGATAGCCACGGCAATAAACCATACAAGCACTCTCCCCTCTGCCGAGCGTTTGTAAGAGTCGTGCATATTCACGAACAGACTCCCCCTTTGGAGAGAACTTCACGCTTTGTATTCTATTGCCGAAGTATTGTAGCGTATTGTCGATTTGAGTCTTTGTTTCTCGATGCTTGGTGACTTCATCATACACTACATCAAGCAACAGATATTGATATTCCGAGAATATACTCAGTAAGAGGCTGAACTGACCAGCCTTGATGAAGTGTATGATGACATCGGCGTCAAGGACTATCTTTGTCTTATTCGCCATACACACCTATTTTATTAAGAAGTTCACGGTAGTGCCCTTCGGAGATTTTCTCCTCGTCATAGAGTTTACGGGCTTTCTCTCCGAAATTACCTATAACCAGATTCTCGTTGCCGGGCAAATAAAGCGAAGTGTCATATCCATATTCCTGAGCAGTTCTCATTGCCGGATATGACAGCAGAGCATCCCTTTCTGTTCGGGTAATGAATTTAGTGTCGCAAAGACGATTTAATAGTGCATGACGAGACACAGAAAAATAATGCTCCACGCGTATCACTGTAGCCAATGAAACCGTTCCATTCAATTCACGCGCAGGTATCATCTGAAGAATCGCATTATATGGCATCAAGAATCTAAGGGCAAAAGCATCGGCACATTGCTCCGACTCGCTCTTGCTTTTCTCTGCACCGCAATTATGCGGCACGGGATTTTCTTCAATATATAGGTGGTATAGTTCATGCGCTATTGTAAAATGCTGACGGCCTCTCGGCTGATTGCTGTTGATCAACATGAATCGTTCACCTCCGGGACTTTTCAGGCTCATACCGGAAAAATCCTTTGAAAGCGGACGATATATTGTGAGGATATTAAGCTTAAGCAGTAAACTTTTCAGATTTACAGCTTGCGTGTCACCCAGTCCTACCCTCTGACGAAATTCAGAGACCTGCTGGTCTATGAGATTTAACAATGCTTTCTTCATCTTGCTTCAATTGCCTCCATTTTCAGATAAGACTTCACAATATCCTTAAAACGCATAATCTCTGCGGAGTCTTCCGGTGCAAGACCATCAATGCGAAATGCTGAAGCAAAAATAATGGCATCTGCTTTCTCATTCTCTTCAAATAACACATACATATCGCACCCAAAAAGATTCGATACCTTTTCAAGCACATCGTATGGTGCTTCCCGTTCTTCGGACTCGTAGTTGCTGTAAGCAGAGCGTGTTATCCCAAGAGCCTGCGCCACCTCATCTTGAGTGTAGCGAGCAGCTTCCCTCAACTTCTTAAGATTGTTAGCTATTGTATCATTCATATCAGAGTCTTCTTTTTCTGTGGCAAAGTTAATAAATAATTTTCAAATATCAACAATTTGCCACGAAAAAAGTTGAATCAACCTCCACATAAAAAGGCGGAACGACTGCGGCACTATAGAACCAGGGCACCAGAGAACCAAAGTGCAAGAGCACCAGTGGAAGCCGACTTCATTAGAAGAGCCCCGAAGCGTTCTGTGAAAATTCTGATCTCGCAAGAGATGTGGATTCCAGAAGCGAGAGAGTTTGAAAAGTTCTGTGCAAATTCTGTGACGGCGAATAGGTGTTAATTCTGTGTTAAAATCAAAAGAATATAACTTGCAAAACTCGAGATTTAAGTTTTTTAATTTGGAAAATAGCAAGTAAACTACTAACTTTGCAGTTGGGATTATCGAAGATGGCGAAACCTTCGCCATATTCTTTAATATATCATTTTTGTTTTTTTAGAAATCTATATTCAAACTAAAACACATACCATCAATGAAACAATTTTTAGTTCTTACTCAAGTTTCGGTTTTTAAAACCTTAGGTTCGCCACAGAACCGTACAAAACTTTAGGAACTGACCGCCAGAATCCGTTCGGCATTGCTTGCTTCAGCAAACGATGCCATCACTGATAGAGACGCTGGTATTTAGAATGAAAATCGGCCAAAATCCGCTCCACCCGCAAGAACCCGCGCTGGAGTTACAACTGCCGATAAGCGGCAAAAAGTATCAGTATCGCTGACGCGACTGGGGTTTTAACTCCCCGCGGATGGCCGCCGATGGGGCGGATTGACGCAGATCTTTTTTTTTAAAAGTGTCAGTTCTGTGTCTAAATCAATAGAATATAACTCGAGAAACTTAAATTAGTTAAATATTTTCAAATCAAAAAGTTAAGTATTAACTTGATAACCAAATATTCGATGAAACAAGTAGTTATAATAATATCAATGCTTTTTATTGCATTGACTGCCTGTAGCAATCAGTCAGCTGAATAAAGATAAATATATGGAATTGTTCGATACTTCTTTGAAACCTCTTAGAGAGTGTGTGGACTCCATCAATAAGACAAAGTCTGAAAAACAGAATTTAGCCTTGGTACAGACTCGCAATGTCAACTCCGGAAAGATATCCAAATGCATATATATATTATCCGATGATGTCAATAACCCTATAAAGGATTCCATCCCTGCATCTGCCAAAGTAAAAGAGAGGATTGAAATTTTAGGTGTTGCCGAAATGCCAATGGATAATTTAATGAATTGCACAGAAAGAGAATTGGACAGCATCAACAGATCTCTTGTCATCAAGAAATCTCCTATCTTCGAATTCCTTTATGATTGATACAAGTTGTCATTAATAGAAAAACCAAGACTCTTTTGATAAAAAGATAAAATAGCATCAAACACCAACACCCATGAAGCATCTATTAGCATCACTTGCCGCAACGGTAGCCATTTTAGGATCACATGCCACTCCCCTACTCGCGCAGGACTATAGAGACACTTCGCTTTCTCCGAAAGAGAGGGCAGCTGCTCTTCTAAAAGAACTGACACTCGAAGAGAAAATCTCCATGATGATGGACGACTCCCCAGCCATCGAACGTCTCGGCATCAAACGCTACAACTGGTGGAGCGAGGCTCTCCATGGCATTGGCCGCAACGGATACGCCACCGTATTCCCCCAGGCTATCGGCATGGCCGCAACTTTCGACGATGAATTGGTTTTCAACGCCTTCACCGCCGTCAGCGACGAAGCCAGGGCTAAATACAACACCTTGGGCGATGCCGACATGCGCCGCTACCAGGGACTGACGTTCTGGACACCTAACGTCAACATCTTCCGCGACCCGCGTTGGGGACGCGGACAAGAAACCTACGGCGAAGATCCATACCTGACTTCAGTTCTCGGCAAGGCTGTGGTGGAAGGTCTTCAGGGACCGTCCGACTCCAAATACATTAAGACAATAGCATGCGCGAAACACTATGCAGTGCATAGCGGACCGGAATGGAACCGCCACTCATTCGATGCCCGCGACATAGACCCCCGCGACCTGTGGGAAACATATCTCCCCTCATTCAAGACTCTCGTCGATGCCAACGTAGGCCAGGTGATGTGTGCCTACAACCGGGTGGAAGGAGAACCTTGCTGCAGCAACAAGCGACTTCTCAACGACATACTCCGCAACAAGTGGGGCTACGACAAGATCATCGTATCCGACTGCTGGGCAATCCGCGACTTCTATCGCCCGAACGCCCACAACACTCATCCTTCGGAAGTGGAGGCAAGCGCCGATGCTGTGGTTTCCGGCACTGACCTTGAATGTGGCTCAAGCTACTTAGGTCTTCGGGAAGCATACCACAGGGGACTCGTCAGCAGAGAGGATATCGACCGCAGCCTGATGCGCCTCCTCGAGGCGAGATTCCAGCTCGGCGAAATGTTCAACGACCCGGACTGCGAATACAATTCCCTCGGAGAGAACGACATCTGCACTCCGGAGCATCAGGCACTCGCGCTTGAGGCAGCCCGTAAATCTATGACTCTGCTGAAAAACAATGGCGTGCTGCCATTTCCTGCAGATGCAAAAGTAATCGTGATGGGACCGAATGCCAACGACACCGTGATGCAATGGGGCAACTACAACGGTTTTCCGCTCCACACCATCAGCATACTCGAGGGAATCCGCTCATTCAATCCGGATGCCCCTTATAAAAAAGGGTGCGACTTTGTGGAAAACAAAAATTTCAACTCTACCTTCGATAAATTGAGCTACGGAGGGAAACCCGGTGTTTCGATAAGGTATTGGAACAATTTTGAGTATGAAGGGGAACCCATCGCTACAGAACATCTGACATCGCCTGTCAACAAAAACAACGGTGGGGCCACTGTCTTTGCTCCCAATGTGGATCTGGAAAACTTCTCAGCGATTCTGCAGACTGAGTTCACTCCCGAAAAATCCGGAAAATATATCTTCGAGGTAACAGCCGACAGAGGTTTCAAAGCTCTAAACATCGACGGAGAAAGAGTGATGCGCTCTTACGGCTCCAACCCCACTCTCGACTATACCTACATCCTCGATGCGGAAGCTGGAAAGAAATATGACATCGAGATCCAGTATTCCCACGACAAACCCTCCGTGGCAGTACTTAAATTCGACTTTGGACAGGCAGTGGACTATGACACCAATGCTGAAGATGCCGATGTGGTGATTTTCGCCGGTGGCATATCTGCCGCACTTGAGGGTGAGGAAATGCCGGTGACGGTAGAGGGATTCCGTGGTGGTGACCGCGAGACCATTGAACTGCCGGCCATCCAGCGCAACCTGATTGCCGAACTGAAGAAGCAGGGCAAGAAAGTGGTCTTCGTCAATTGCTCGGGAAGCGCCATAGCCCTCACTCCGGAGGATTCCATCTGCGATGCAATTCTTCAGGCCTGGTATCCGGGAGAAGCGGGCGGGAAGGCAGTGGCAGAGACACTTTACGGTGCCTACAATCCGGCTGGTCGGCTGCCGGTCACTTTCTATAAGAATGATGCCCAACTGCCCGATTTCCAAGACTACAGCATGGAGGGGCGCACATATCGCTACATGACCGAAAAACCGCTTTACGCTTTCGGCCATGGACTGAGCTATACCAATTTCGAATACTCAAAACCGGAAGCAAAGGTCAACAAAGAAGATAATAGTGTGGCCTTTGCTGTCGATGTGAAGAATACGGGCGAAATGGATGGCGATGAGGTTGTTCAGGTCTATATAAGAAACAAGGCCGACCATTCCATCAACAAGACCCTGAAGGGCTTCCGAAGAATCAACCTGAAGAAGGGGGAGACGCAGAAAGTGGAGTTTGCACTTGACTCCAACGCATTCTCATCATATAATGAGGAGGTTGGAGAAGTCCGGTTCACCCCCGGCCTTTATGAGATATCATTCGGAGGAGCATCCGACCGCACCCAATCCATCGAAATTGAACTCTGATAGTTTTATGGGTTATAGGTTTATGGGGTTATAGGTTTATGGGGTTATAGGTTTATAGGTTTATAACGTGAAAAGAATTGTCTATGTCATACTTTTTGTTGCCACAATTGCCGGATTCCCGGCAATTGCGCAACGCTTTCACTCGATGAAGGTGATGAAGGAGGGCAATTTCATGTCGTCTCCGGTCATTCGTCTTGGCAGCGACGAACGCATCTCCATCAATTTCGATGAGTGGAATGAGGATTACTCTGATCTCCAATACCGCCTTATCCATTGCGGTCCGGACTGGAAACCGTCGCGGCTACTGGAATCGGAATACCTCGACAGCTTCAACATCGGCGACATAGAAGACTGGGCCTACAGCAGCAACACTTTCGTGCATTATGTCAACTATCAGTTCTTCATTCCGAATGAACAGATAGACCCCAAGATGTCGGGCAATTATATCGTGGAGATTTTTGAGCGCGACGACCCGGATGAGGTGTTGGCGGAGGCAAGATTTTCAGTGACGGAGCAATCGGCTCAAATCAGCGGAAAGATGTCGACGCAGACCGACCGGGGCAACAACACCGAATGGCAACAGCTTCAGCTGGAAGTGATACCCACAAATGTAAGGTTTGAAAATCCTTATTCGGATGTCTCGGTGCTTCTGACCCAGAACTCCGATCCGGCAACCCTCCGTGAAATCGAGTCGCCGTCGAGGGTATCAGGCACAAACCTTTACTATTCGCACCTTCCCCAGCTGATTTTCAAGGCCGGAAATGAATTCCGACGCTTTGAGAGCATCCGCACCACCTACAACGACATGCACGTGGATTCGGTCAAATACGTAGGTCCAAACTATCATGTCTGGCTAACGCCGGACTATGAAAGGTCTGAATCTGAATATTCCTACGACCAGACCCAGCAGGGAAGATTTCTTGTCAGGGAATACAATTCGACAGACTCCAACCTTGGCGCAGACTACGTGACGGTGCACTTCACTCTCGACACTCCCGACATTCCGGATGCTGACGTATACGTGAGCGGGGAATTCACGGAATATAAGCTTGATGAGACCAACCGGATGCACTATGATTACGGAAGCGGCACATACCGGCTGAAGAAGCCGCTGAAGCAAGGAAGCTACAACTACCGCTATGTTGCCGTGCCGCGCCACGGCAATCGGACTCCGGACCTTAGCATAATAGAAGGCGACAAATATGAGACACGCAATGAGTATCGCGTCCAGGTATGGTATTATCCCATAGGCGCAAGATATTCAAAGCTGGTTTCAGATGTCATCCTCCAATAGAATCAAATAAAAGTGATACAGATAGATAACACACTCGTCTCTCTCGACGTGATAGAGGGATTCTTTGAATGTGACCTTGACACCTGTCTTGGCGAATGTTGCATCGAGGGGGATGCCGGCGCACCGCTCACCCTCGAAGAGGCTGACAAACTTAACGAGCAACTTCCGGAACTGATTCCTCTGATGACACCGGCAGCCCAGGAGGTGGCCAAAGAGCAGGGAGCCTCCTATATAGATGAGGAGGGGGACCTTGTCACGAGCATTGTCAATGGCAAAGACTGCATATTCACGTTTTATGCCCCCGGAGGCAAATGCCTCTGCCTTCTCGAGCGGCTGCGTCGCGAAGGACGCACTGAATTTTTCAAGCCCATCAGCTGTAGCCTCTACCCTATCCGGCTAAAGGAAATCGGGGCAATGACAGCCGTGAATTATCATCGCTGGAAAATATGCAAATGTGCTGAGATATTGGGTCGGAAGAATGGAATCCACGTCTATGAATTCCTCAGGGAGCCTTTAATCCGGCGATTCGGCAAGGACTGGTATGAACAGCTTGCCCTGACAGCCCGAGAATGGCTAAAAACCAAAGTCACGAAATGATGGGGATAAGGGGTGGGGGTATGAGAGTTGAGTAATGCAACTTGCGCTATTGGAAGAACCCCTTTACCATCACCATGCTTCAGATTGAAGGTGACCTTGGTGTCTCGCAAAAGACACTGATTGCGTCAAGAAAACGTCTGCAAAAACGCGGATTACTGAACGCAAAATGTCAGCGACATCGTCCTGTGGTACTGACACTTACGCACCGCCTTGATCCGACAAGGGACATTTAAGGTAACAATCAAGGGCACAATCAGGGTACAATCAAGGACACAATTAGGGCAAAAAAACTCCAGATATTGAAAGAGAAAAGATAAAAGAT
>CAYMBR010000022.1:0-34644 GCA_964388725.1 uncultured Sangeribacter sp.
AGGTCGTTGACAGTGGTTGCTGTAATTATGGCTTCCCCAACCCCTATGCAGTTCAACACACCATTCTCAGCCGTAGCGACTTTGGCATCTGAAGAAGACCATATAAGAGCCTTCTCGGTCACGTCATCTGGTGAAAGTTTAGGTGTTATTGTAACTTCATCGCCAATACTTGCATCTATAACATCTTTTGTAAAATGAATGTCGTTAGGCATAATGGGTGTTAACTTTCGTTTAGCACAGTTTAAAACCTCTCCTTGTTCGTTAAGTACAAATGCTATTATACTGATATTTTCTTTATTAGATATTAGGTTAGGTCTGATTTTAGAAATGTCCCATGTCATTTTATGATTTACTGTTTCGTCAGGAGAAAGTGTTGATGGAATACTTCCTTTAATACCTAAATAACCATTATCGGATATTACTATATTATTAAATTCTATTCCGCTAACAGATCTCTCACCATAAATTCCATCTTTGCAAAAATTATTTAATTCAGGTATATACCTAGGAGAATAAGTGTAATAAATGTTTTGCTCTATCCAATCTTTGTCTACAAGACTATCACAAATTAGATAATATCCTATTTCGTACTGTTCATCTGTGTATCCTAAAATATTTTTTACTTTAACATCAGCTGTAAGTTGGGTGTTTTCGATATCTTCCCACGAGTGACTTATGCTGATATCCCAAGCTGTAGGTTCTGAATTTAGAGAGTCAACATCTTCTATTACTGAAAAATCGAAATCATTATAGTCTTGATTATCCCAATCTGGTGCTCGCGTTCCCCAGTATGGGTCTGCTTTAATTATTCTGTTAAAGATTGCGGCTGGATATCCAAAATCAGAAGGCGCACTTGGTATTTGCAGTTCGTCCCCATAATGCAAAGATGCAATTATAAATTCTGGAAAGTTTTTGTTTATATTATCTATTGATGCAATGCACCTCGGACTATAATAAGACCACATTGCATCAAAATCTTCTATTAGAGTCTGATGCTTAGGAGCAATTTCAGAATCAATTATTCGCACTGTTTCGCTTAAATTTATTGAATTGTTATTGCGTCCATTTGCTTTTATTAGTTCAATATTAGTAGATTCATTTATTTTGTCTTGTATTGCTGGAATTAATAAATTTACTTTGAAAACATTGTATATACCTGCTGGTACTTCTTCAGATAATTCTGCAACATATGAATATTTTTCCCCCAATAAGGAGAATTGGAATTCAACAGAAGATATCGGATTTGCTGAGGTGGAACTTAATAATACAGGTACGCTTTTTGTTTCATTTTGCGAATTGCAAACAAGTTTTGGAATAGATTTTATGTCAACACACTCTGGTAAGATGTCTTCTTTTTCTAATTTAACCACAAATGCACAAGAATAATTGTTAATATCAGTGAAATTTATCCAAGTTTGTTTGTATGTTTTTGATGTGTGAAGATAAAAAGAGTTAACATCGCCATCCATATTCGTTGCTACCCCTATCGGCTTCTGGGTTCCCTTGTCTAAGCCGGTCACATCCAAACTGTAACCCACATAAACTCCTTCTAAAGGAATTTTATATTGTTCCGGTAATTCTCCATATATTTCGCCAATACCATTATCATTATTTGATAATGTCGCATATGCGGAGCAAATAGAAGGAACGATATTGGTTCCTTCAACTTCCAATTTTGAGGAAAGCCATACTTTGCCATTATTATAGTTGTCAATTCCGTTAGTAGCATTTATAAAACCTTTTATTTCAGATATATTCATTCCACCATAAAGGTCACCTGGCAAGAATACTGCCACATCATAGGTCTCTCGAACATTAGATCCCCAAAATTCTTCAGGTTCAGCGAGAGAATGATTGTAGAAATTTGCAGAAGAATTCGTTGCTACGAAAATTGCAAAAAAAATTAATATAAGAAAATGTTTCATCAAATTAACAAGGCAAATCTGGCTACTAAAGATGCTTTTTAGGAAAAGAAAAAAGGCGTGAAGCCATCTTACTGCTTATCCGGAATTTCGAGGCCTTCGCATTGCCGTTTCTACTCAGATAAGCAACTGCTGAAAGCCCACGCCGATATAATCACGAATGTCTCGCATAATGTTGGTAACGCAAGACAAAATTTGATTACATCAGAGTGGACGTCCTTTTAATTGCTTTTATCTTCAGTAGATGAAAAGTTGCGAAGTTTTCGAAATTCGAAGATAAAGCGTTCAGAACGCCCTGTTAACTATGTCTCTTGCAGCCCATAAAAAGTTATTTCCTCGGAAGAGAATTAACCTTTAGGTCTGCAACTGCAAATTTATGAAGAATTATTGACTTGACAAAACTTTCCACTCAAAATCTTGCAAAAATTATGTCATTTGAAATATTTACATTATTTTTGCGATAAAAATAGTATTATCAGAGTCAGACAGGTCAGACAGGTCAGACAGGTCAGACAGGTCAGATAGGTCGGACAGGTCGGACAGGTCAGATAGGTCAGACCGATCGGACAAGTCGGACAGGTCGGACTTTTTCGGAATCAAAGAAAGGAGGTTATGTCTAATGAAGGGGTTTCTACCAAAAGCGGGAGGCTACCGCAAATTGCGGGCATTTAAAATGACATAAGCCATTTGCGATTTGATGGTAATTTTTGTGAAAAATTTGTTCCTGCCAAAAGCCGAACTCGCGACCAGATGGAACAGGCGGCCCGTTCCGGCAAACAAAATATAGCAGAGGGAAGTGAAGCCTCTGCCACTTCCAAGGAAACAGAGATTAAGTTGACAAATGTTGCCAAGGCTTCCCTTGAGGAGTTATTGCTCGATTATGAAGATTATCTTCGCCAAAATGCCCTCACGCTATGGGAGAAAGACTCCGCGCGTGTAACCAACCTCAGGAATTATCTTAAATCTGACAGATTCAGTGGCAATCCCATTGAATTTGCAGATAGATATAATGCGGAAGAATTCTGCAATCCAATGATTACCCTTATCAACCAAACCACCTATATGCTCGGGCGGTTGATTGAGAGGCAGCAAGAGCAATTCCTACAATCCGGTGGGATTAAAGAAAAGATGTTAAAAGCGCGGATCAACTACCGAAACTCTAATCCACAATGATTCATGAAAGGGTATAAAGTTCTCCCATATTCGATGTGTTTCTTTGATTGGTTTCATGGTCAAGGAGCCATTGTTTGGCGGGGATACCGCCTCCATAGCCGGTGAGGGAGAGGTCGCTGCCAATCACCCTATGGCATGGAACCAATATCGAAATGGGATTGGTGGCGACGGCCGATGCTACGGCTCGCACGGCCTTTGGATTACCAATTCGTTGTGCCAATTTCATATATGAGATGTTTTCGCCGTATGGAATCTTCATCAATTCTTTCCAAACTTTCTTCTGAAATTCCGTGCCTGCGAAGAGCAATGGAATTGAAAAGAACTTGCGTTTCCCTTCGAAATATTCATTCAGCTGGGATACTGCAAGACTAATGATTTCAGATTCACGTTCTTCATATCTTGCATTAAGTCGGCGACAAAGCCGACGGTCGATTAAACTCTCCTGTCTTGAACCCACCCAGTCACAAAGGCAAATACTGCCATTGTAGGATCCGATTCTCAATTCTCTGGCTGGAGAGGCATATCTCACAGTTTCTATTCCCATCATAAATGTATCTCTTTTTCAATCCGTAAAGTTACAAAAAATTATTGAATGCCTCAATATATATTCAAATTTCTGATTTGAAAATTAGCCGGCCCGCGTCTGGAATAAAAATTTATGCTTATAACCAATTTGAATGGTTAAATGATAGAGCCGTGGATATAATGGAGTTTTTGGGAGTTTTTTTCTCATAATATTTGCTTGGGAGAGGAAATTTTATTAATTTTGCAACAGCGGTTACTGTAACAGCCGTTGCATTATCATGAAATTCTACGACAGAGAAACAGAGACACATACCTTGCGGAAGATAGAGGAGACTTCAAAGTCTTACGCACAGATGACTGTGATTACAGGTCGTCGAAGGATAGGCAAGACAACACTTATCAAACATGCCTATCAATCCGGGGATATTATATATTTTTTCGTGGCGCGTAAAAGCGAAACCTTGTTATGTGCGGAACTTTCCGACACAATACGAGAGATGCTTGGAGAAGATTTGGGTGAGTTCAGCAGTATGTCAAGGCTTTTTTCGGCGATAATGCAGATTGCAAAACGTAGGCATTTCACATTGGTCTTCGACGAGTTTCAGAATTTCAAATATGTAAATGACTCATTCTTCAGCGACATGCAGAATATATGGGACTCCAACAAAGAAGATGCTAAAATTAACTTCGTGGTGTGTGGCTCTCTATATTCTATGATGACAAAGATTTTTGATGACCGAAAGGAATCGCTATATGGACGGGCTACATCAAGAATACGGTTGCGGGCTTTCCCTCTTGCGACACTTGCCGATATAATGCGAGACAACTATCCTGATTTCACTGCTGACGATTTGCTTGCGTTTTATATGGTGACCGGAGGAGTGGCGAAATATGTAGAGCAACTTGTGGAAAACAAAGCCTTCACTAAAGAGGAAGTTTTAAGCCATGTCCTGACGTTTGGGTCATACTTCATAGAAGAAGGTAAAGAGTTGCTGTCGGATGAGTTTGGCAAAGACTACGGCAAGTATTTCTCAGTCCTTTCTGCCATAGCATCCGGATTTAATGAAAGAGGAGAGATCAAGTCTTATACCGGCATTGAGGCCGGGGGGTATCTTGAAAAACTTGAAAACACCTACGACTTACTATATCGGTATCGCCCCTATCTATCTGCGCCTGGCAGTCGCAATGTCAAATATGGGATAAGGGATAATTTCTTGAATTTCTGGTTTCGCTTCATATATAAATATAGAAGTGCGGTAGAAATTGGCAATTTGAAATATGTCCGCGATAAGGTTGCATTGGATTATGAAACGTATTCGGGATGGATATTGGAGCGATATTTCCGTCAGCTGTATCGAGAGACGGGTTTATATAACATTGTCACGAATTATTGGGAGAAAAATGGACAAAATGAAATAGATCTGGTTGCTGTCAACGAAACAGAGAGAGAAATAGTGATAGGAGAAGTGAAGCGAAACAGACGGCGTATTGATCTTCACCGCTTGGAGGATAAAGCCTCTGTCATTACTCAAAAGATGCGTGGTTGGAAAATATCCTTTGCTGCTCTTTCACTTGATGACATGATGTCATAGCATCTATTTGGCTCGCCGGCCATACCAGTTAATTATAAAAATGTTCTACTTAAGTTGAAATGTGAAACTTAGACCAACATGATTCTAACTATTGTCACACTCGCTGTAGCTGCCATATTTTTCGCGTTAGGTAAAATACGCTCCGACATTGTCGCTCTGATAGCCCTGATGGTGCTGGTATGCGGAGGTGTCCTTAATGTCCAGGAGGCTTTCTCTGGCTTTTCAAATTCAATTGTGATAATGATGGCCGGACTGTTTGTTGTCGGGGCTGCAGTCTTCAATTCCGGGCTTGCGAAGATGATAGGCGCAAAATTGTCGGGATTGGGAGGCAACAATCCCACGCGCCTGTTTCTGGTAGTGGCGCTTGCCACCGGGCTTATCGGTGGTTTTGTCAGCAACACCGGCACCGTCGCCCTTATGCTTCCCATTGTGGTGTCTATGGCGGCGTCAACGAATGTCTCAACATCGCGATTCCTGATGCCGATAGCCTTCGCATCAAGTATTGGAGGCATGCTGACCCTTATCGGTACACCTCCCAACCTTGTAATTGCCGAAGTTTGGGAAGAGTCTGGAGGTACACCCCTTACAATGTTCTCATTTCTGCCCACCGGCATTATATGCCTTGCAATCGGTACGGTATTGCTGATTCCATTGAGCCGTTGGCTTGTCAAGAAAAAAGACAACAATGTCTCCACGGAGTCAAGGGAACGCACCCTCAGCAAACTGGTAGATGAATATCATCTGAATGAGGATCTCTGGAGACTTGAGGTTCCCAAATCATCGCCCATCAATGGCTTGACATTGGGCACTCTTTCCTTGCGTTCAAACTATGGGCTTGATGTGCTTGAACTGCGGATGGCAAAAGGTTCCGGGATATTGAAAAGTGTGGTTCAGGAGGCCCCGACTGCCCAATCGACAGTGGATGGAGGTGACTCAATCTTTGTCAGGGGGTCGATAGAGAGCGTTAAGAAATTTGCTGCTGACTATCACCTGATGATTGACACAAAGCCCGAAGATACCCGCAAGAATCTACGGTTTTATGATATCGGACTGGCAGAAATCATTCCTATGCCGAATTCAACGATTCTGAAAGGTACCGTTGCGGATCTCGACTTTAGAAATCGGTATAACCTTAACATCTTGGGTATAAGGCGCGGACGTGAATTTCTCACAAACTATATCAAAGACATGACCCTGAACAGAAATGATGTGCTTTTGGTGCAGGGTACTTGGAATGACATTTCGCGTTTGAGCGAATATTCATCAAGATGGGTGGTGCTTGGACAACCGCAGAATCTTGCCGGTAAAGTCACTCTCGACTATAAGGCTCCGCTTGTAGCTTTTATAATGTTGGCAATGATTGCCGGCCTTGTCATTGATTCAATACCATCTGTAGTAGCGGTTACTATTGCGGCATTGCTGATGGTGCTGTGCGGATGTTTCAGGTCTGTTGCGGATGCCTACAAGACAATCAACTGGGAATCGATAGTGCTGATTGCCGCAATGATGCCCATGAGTCTCGCACTTGAAAAGACAGGGGTTGACAAATTGTTTTCTTCCACACTTATCAATCTTTTCGGGTCAATGGGTCCACATGTGTTGATGGCGAGCATTTACATGGCGACATCGGTAATGACCTTGTTCATATCAAATACCACTACGGCAGTGCTTATGGCTCCGATTGCTGTGCAAAGTGCTATAGCATACGGTGTCAGCCCATTGCCGTTTTTGTTTGCGGTTAGTTTCGGAGCATCGTTATGTTTTGCATCCCCCTTCTCCACACCACCGAATGCCCTTGTCATGACAGCCGGGGGCTATACATTTGGCGACTACTTTAAAGTAGGAGGTGTTTTGCAGTTGGTTATGGGCATCATAATGATCTTTGTCATCCCTTTGTTTTTCCCCTTTTAATATTAATTTTAAGTTTTGCAAGTTCAACTTAAGGTTTATGGGTTTATGGGTTTATTTTATCTGTAGAAGTCCCCGGACTTATAAACTCATAACCTTATAAACTTCAACTTTAGCTTGCTAAAGCACGGCATTTTCATTTAACCATTCAATTGGTTATAAGCATAAATTTTGGAAGGGAATAAAATGGGTTTATGCCAAATGCAATCTGGCTGACTTTGCTTCACGATGGAACTATTATCGGCTTTGGCGGAAGAGCCACTCCTTTACGGATGGAATCTTATAGGCGTAGTCGAACGAATACATGTGTTCGCTCCCCTTGCCATCCTCAGGTAGTACTGTGCCCGGCTCAAACTCAAACATGTTGACCGGCGCACCCTTGGCAAGCATGGTAGCCGCCAAGTCGCTTTGTTCGGATTCAGGCAGTTTTGCACTCCATGAGGCAAATGTGTATTGAACGCCATCTTTTTCGGCAGCTGCCTCGAGAGGTTTGATGTCGGAGTAAGCCTTTCCTTTGTCGCCGGCGATGAAATATACAAACTTATGTTTTGCCAGTTCGTCGAATGTCGCAGTGTCCCCTTTTCATAGATGAAAAGTTCACATTTAATTGGCTAATGACTAATTTTAAATGGTAAGATAAAAAAACGCCCCGGTGTCGAGGCTGGGGAAGTTGAATAGTTGATTTGAGCGAGGTCGTTGTCAGCCGAATATGAGACCGAGAACCCAGCTTACCACTGAGAAGACAATGCTGTAGAGCAGTGCCGCCCAGAAACCGGACACCTGAAAACTGCTTATTATCCAGCTTGCCAAAAGTATAATCACGGCATTGATTACCAACATGAATAATCCGAGTGTTAGCACTGTGACAGGAATTGAGATGAATTCCAGAATCGGTTTTACAAAGACATCGAGAAGTCCGAGCACAAGAGCTAAGAGAATCGCGGTCCAATATGAAGCGATATTCACGCCCGGAGTCAGTTTGGCGGCTAAAAATGCAGCCAAAGCTGTAAGGAGAAGTTGCAGTATAAACGACATAACATTAAAAAAGTTTTTAGGGTTATATACTCTAAAACAAATTTCCACTTCCGTTTGTTTGATGTTACGCAATGTGTTGCACCCACATTACCCCAACTTTTGTATTTCAACCTGCTATGTATAATATCATGTCAAGCTGAGTTTTATCTTTTTCGGAGAACGTGGTATAGAATCTGACCAACCGGAAGTCTGATTTTCACATTCTTGTTGATCTTATAATATGGAGTTGCTATTGGTTCGGCCTCATACCGATTGGTGCCAATCTGTTGTACCATTTGCGCACCGGCCTCAACTCCCCAATGCTCATTTATCTTGAAATCCATGGCGGCACCAAAATTTGACCGCCCATAAAATCCCGCCATGGCAGGTGACATAGGCATTCCATTAGGCATGCTTGGCGGCTGTCCGAAATAGTATGTTCCGAAAGCATTCGCGGAAAGCCATGGCGCAATCTGATATGCCATGCTCGCCTCAACTCCAAACCTGGTATGCACACCTCCCCAGTAATTGCCATATCTGTTGGCTACCCCTCCGGCATATATCGTAAAATCTCCAAATGTCTGGTACACACCCAAATTGGCACTGTCATAACGCATAAGCCCCGGAAAATTATAATATGCTGCTGTCCCGAAAAGTCCTCCGCCATCCCAGCTGTGTGGGCTGTATTCCCTGGGGACCATCATATAACTACTGTACCCAATGGTCCCCGAATTACTCAAACTTGGCAGCATCACACTCGCTGCAAACGTGTTTCTTGAAAAATCAATAGGAGGCAATCCTCTTTCTGAAGAAATACTGTCTGCCGGCATTTTGCCGTATTCAGTGGCTACGCGCATATCGCCTGTATAATTTGTTGTTGAGTCAGTTCCCTCATTCTGACCCAAAGCAAAAAAAGGGAACAAACAAAGACCAATGGCCAGTAAAAAAATCCTGATATTTTCTATCATATAAACAAAATCTAAAAGTAATAAGTAGCTGTTCAAATTAAATGCATACTAATATGCAAAAGTACAAAAAAAATTGGAATTGGAAAAATGTCAGGCTGTATGAAATATGATGTTGCCGGAAGAATCGGCTCTTCCGTCTGCCATATAGTCATCGCCGGAGAGGTTCATTAATGCTTCCTGACTTGTGATATTTTCAACGATGATTTGGCGAAGCAGTTTGCCACGCAATGTCTTCAGTTTACCGGCATTGGGAGTTTTGATTATTCCTCCTTCATTCACTTCTCTGAAATCGGCTTTCCACACTTTTGAGTATGGTTTTATTAGATTCCAGTCGATGCATTTGGCCGCATCGGCAGGAAGCAGGTTGAGAATGTCGCCGCATTGGTCTGATTTCAATTCAGCTATCAACCTATTGGTTACTGATTCTCGCCAAAAAGATGAAAATGTTGCATTTCCGGGAGCAAGGGGAGTGGTGAAATCAAAGCGGTAAGCCTTTATAATGTCTTCTGGTTGCAACCAGCCATAAAGTGAAGAAATTATGCGAACTCGGTTTTGTGTTTGAGATTTTCCTTGGTCATCAAGCGAAGGATAATCAAAAGCTCTGAAGACAACTCCGGTGAAGGCATCTATGGCTTTGCTCCCCCGTGACTTGTTGGGAAAGTCATAGATCATATCGTATAGTTTGCGCGACATCGGCAAACTGATTTTCACCTTCTCGGCAAGTTGCTCGGCGGTCATCCCCTCAAGGGATTTCATTATGTCGTTGGCTTTGCCTCCAAACGCCGGCGAGTGCAGTGAATAAACCACTTCGCTTACTGGCAGAGAACATCCAGTCATTGTCTTTGACTCAGCTATCAGTATCTTCATATCTTCTTTTCTCAAATCAACCATCTAAGACACAATCTGTCTTTTTACAAAACAAGTTTTCAAAGAATAATGTTTAGAAGTGACGACAAACATGAAGTATGTATTTTTTCTTAAATTTTACACCTGAAACTCCGTTTTATAGTTTCTCTTTTGGAGTGAGAGGAAAAAATTATTACCTTTGTAACGTCAAATCATAATATAGGTTGAAAACATGGAATTTTTTGAACAATATAATCTTATCGGACTGCTTATTGGTCTGCTTTCATTTCTTCTAATCGGTCTGTTTCATCCATTGGTAATCAAATGTGAGTATCACTATGGCACCGGTTGCCGATGGTGGTTTCTGATTGCCGGAATTGCCGGAGTGGCGGCTTCAATGCTCGTTTACGACATTTTCTGGTCAACGCTTCTCGGAGTACTGAGTTTCACTTGCTTCTGGAGCATAAAGGAAATTAAGGAGCAGGAGGAACGGGTGCATCGAGGATGGTTTCCCAGAAATCCCAAGCGCACCTATTATTGGGATAATGAAGAGCAGGAGGAAATGGCAGGGCAGTATGAAAAATGATGCTGACGTAAGTCTGCAGATAGTTGACAGCCATTTTGCATAAAATCATTAAGGTAAAAATTTAAAAATCAGAAGTGAGATTCCAGTCATTCATACTTGGCGGACTTTTATGTGTCCTTCCCTTTAAAGCCGAAGGCTCCGGCGACGTTATGGCGGAGCCTGACACGTCAGCAATTCAACTTAAAGACGTAGAAATAGTAAGCGTAAAACGCACGGTGGCAAACCCTATTGAACCCGTGACACGTCTTTCCACTGCCGAAATTGAACGTCTTGATGTAACGGCCATAAAAGATTTAGGGACAATTGCACCCAACATTTATATGCCGGATTATGGATCGCGTATGACATCGTCAATCTACGTCAGAGGTTTAGGCTCACGTATCGACCAGCCGGTAGTGGGTCTTAATGTGGATAATGTCCCATATATGAACAAGGATAATTATGACTTCGATTTGATAGACCTTGACCGCATTGAGGTTGTCCGCGGGTCAGTGGGCGTGCTGAGTGGACGAAACGCACTGGGAGGCCAAATCAACGTTTACACTCTTTCCCCTTGGGATGTTTCAGGTTGGCGTTTAATTGCAGAATATGGCAAAGCCAACACGATACGTTTTGGCGGTGGCTACTATACACGTTTCAGTGATTATGTGGCATCTTCCATTTCAGCATATTACACTCATACCGATGGTTTTTATAGAAATTCCTATAATGGTGAGAAAGTTGGGACAGAGAATGCTGGTGGGGCACGTTGGAAACTGTCGTGGCATCCCGAATCGCGCTGGAGTCTGATGAATGTGGCGGCTGTTACCGCAGGGCGTCAGAATGGATACCCCTACGAATCGCTTGCCACCGGAGAAATCGCTTACAATGACTCCACATTCTATCGTCGTACAATGTTTTCCGATGGTCTGACAGTCTCTTATACAGGAAACCGAATGATTTCCACATCTGTGACCTCAGTGCAATATAGCGATGACAACATGACCCTTGACCAGGACTTCCTTCCACTTGATTACTTCACACTTACGCAGAAACGTCGAGAATGGGCCTGGACACAGGATATTTACGCCAAAGGATTGCGCAACCACTACAGTTGGCTGATGGGTGCCTTCGGATTTTACAAAAGCGCCCGCATGGATGCGCCTGTCAACTTCAAAGACACCGGTCTTAAAAGGCTTATTGAGGACAATATCAACTCAAACCTTCCATCGGGAATGAGTCTTGCTTTCGATGAACGTTCTCTATTGCTTGGCGACAACTTCGACATACGCAATGGCGGTTTTGCCATTTACCACCAAAGTTCTTACACACTTGGAAAATTTATTTTCCAACTCGGCTTGCGCTGGGATATTGAACACATATCTCTCGACTACAACAGCGATGCCGATGCATCAATGACAATGTATCGAATCGTTTCCGACGATATGAGTGTGCCACTCGGCACACGCGAACTTTCAGTTCATGATTCGGGACATCTGTCGAAAACATACAATGATTTCCTACCGCAGCTGGCGGCTGGCTACGAAGATGGACCTTGGCAAGCCTCGGTGCGCATTGCAAAAGGCTACAAGGCAGGTGGCTACAACACGCAAATGTTTAGCGACATCCTGCAGCAGCAATTGATGGAATCGGCCGGTGTAGAGGCATCTTACGATATAGAGAAAATGCTTACCTACCGTCCGGAAAAAGCCTGGACCTACGAAATAACCGGCAAATATGCTGACCCGTCAAACCGTTTTGCTATTGAAGCAGTGGCCTTTCTTATGCGCGTTCGCGACCAACAGTTGACAGTGTTTCCGGACGGCCTGACAACCGGACGCGCCATGACAAATGCCGGGCGCACCCGTAGCACCGGTATTGAATTGTCGGCACATTGGAATCCGATTAAGGCATTGAGCCTGACTGCATCCTACGGTTATACGCATGCCATTTTTACCTGCTACAATAATGGTAATATGGATCTCAAAGGCTGCAGGCTTCCATTCGCTCCTTCCAACACATTGTTTGCCTCAGCAGGTTATAGTCTCCCAAAAGTAGGTTCGGTGAGTCCGGTCGTCAACCTTTTCACTCGGGGTGCCGGTAAAATTTATTGGGACGATGCAAACACAGTTAGCCAGAATTTCTACGCCACACTTGGCGCTTCGATAGTGTTCAATCATCGTCTTGGGTCGCTTACGCTATGGGGAGAGAACCTGACAAACACCCGATACGACACTTTTTACTTTGTCTCAATCGGGAATGCCTTTGTGCAGCGTGCCCATCCCGTTTCATTCGGCGCCACCATAAGACTTAATTTTGAATAAGCCCCCCCCAATTTCATAAAATTTTATGAGCAGATTAGGTCTGACTTTCGCGAGAGGAGAATGGATGAAACTGATGGTAGATGCTGAATAGATATGACGGGATTCCGGCTTCAACGACGCGATCGCGAATATCGGAGAATCTATATTCTCCATTTGAAGCCGTCACCTCATCACATATCGCCTTGATCCGGGCTTCCATGTCAGCAGACAACAACTCTGAGAGTTGGAGTTCGCCAACGCGCACCATATCCACAAGATGCATGGCAACTGTGGAGTGCACCAGATTTCGTTGCTCAGCTATTTGCTCGATATTCTTCCCCTTGCGCCAAAGCTTTAGGGTTTCTCTTTGCGAATAGCCTTTTGGATTTCTTCCTTTTCTTGAACCTTTTGTGCTATCCTTTTTCTCTTTTCTGCCAGTCGCTGCTTTTCTCTCATTGATAAGGTCATCGACAGATAGGACGGCATGTGCCTTATATTTCATATACACTTCAGGAGAAAATGTCTCTGAAAGCAACCCCATCAGGATTGTTTTCTTTATTGCCATCTCCAGCATAATGACTTCTGTCGCATTGTCGAGTCGTTTCTGCAGAGCATAATTGTCAAGTTCAAGAGGTGTCTCATTGAGGAGTTTGCAGACTGGGGCAAGCTGTTCCAGGAAATAGTTGCACCCACTTCTTATTTTCTCCATGAAAGCACTGTCGGCTGCCACAGCTGAAGCATCAATTGGTCGGGAAGCATAAAGGGATATGAACCTTTGCCCCACGCTGTCGATTTTATCGCGCAGAGTCTGGGCCGCTTCCTTGTATTCGGAATAGAGTTCATGGTGCATCGGGGCTACATATTCCTCAATAGCCCTTCTGAAATCGGCAAAGGCGTTTGTGAGAGTCCGGAAGTTGAAGAGTTCGGCAAGTATGCTTCGGTAATATTCATTGCGCAAATGATCCACCATTGCCTCATCGGGGGCATTGCGTTGCGCACCCTCGATGAAGGAGTTGACCACATTGTCGATGATGACGGCCGACGGGGAGAGAGGACTCTCAAGAATCATTCCCTCAAGACTGCGGCAACGGCTCAGAGCCACATACAGCTGTCCGGGCGCAAAGGAGTGGTTGGCATCGATAATGGCATGGTCGAATGTGAGGCCCTGACTCTTGTGGATTGTGATGGCCCACGCAAGCCGGAGCGGAATCTGGGAGAAAGTGCCATCCACATGTTGGGCAACCTCCTTTGTCTCCTCGTTGATTGAATAACTGGTGTTGTCCCATTGGGCAGTGCCAGTCGTGATAGGTGAAAGACTTTTATCATCAGGCACCACTGTCACGCTCTCCTCATCCAGTTCGCTGACCGTTCCGATCAGGCCATTGTAGTATCTGCGGTCTGTCCCGGTGTCGTTTTTGATAAACATCACACGCGCACCTATCTTCAGGGTTAGCACTCGGTCTGCCGGATAAGAGTATTCGGGGAATTTACCGGTTATCGTGGCCTCGTAGGTCATCGGAGTGCTGTCGAGGGCTGCAAGTCGCCGGGCGTTGACTTCATCGGAAATGCGGTTGTGGGTGGTCAGACGGATTGTATGATTCCACCCCTCTTCTTGTATAGGACGGAACCGGGCATTGAGTTGTGATAGCGTATTGTAATCGGCATATCCATCGCGCACGGCATTGAGCAGGGAAATGAATTCCGGATCCTGTTGGCGAAAGATTTGCTTGAGTTCTACGGCAATGAACCCTGCATTGCGCAAGGCTTGGCTCTCAAAGAAATAGGGAGAGGCATAATGAGGGCTGAGCATTTCCCATTCGTCGGGACGCACCACCGGAGCGAGTTGCCTGAGGTCGCCGATTAGCAGCAACTGCACGCCGCCGAATGGCGCATCGTTGCCTCGCAGACGGCGCAAGACGCTGTCGATGCCGTCGAGGACATCCGGACGTACCATTGATATCTCGTCGATAACTATCAGGTCGAGACTTGCTATTAGTCGGCGTTTTTCCTTGCCGATGCGAAGATGTCGTTTTTCCTCGCTTGCAAAACCTTTACCGGGTATGAAAGGAGACAATGGAAGCTGAAAGAATGAGTGGAGGGTCATGCCTCCGGCATTGATGGCAGCCACACCTGTGGGGGCGAGCACTACCATCCGCTTTCCGGACTCTTCGCGCAGATGGCGCAGGAAGGTGGTTTTCCCGGTTCCGGCTTTGCCGGTGAGGAAAAGGTTGGTGCCGGTTTGTTCCACTATGCGGCGGGCAAGGGTGAGTTCCTTGTTGATTTGAAATACCGCTTCCGGTTCAGATGCGTATTCGAGGCTCGTCTCGTATTCTTCCTGGTACATAGGTATTGTATTATGGGTCTAAAGTGCAAAGTTAACAATAAATTATCAACTTTGCAAGAGGAAATAGCGCCCGAAAGGAGCCCGAAAGGGAGTGAAGCCCACTAAACCATTAACGCGCTTTAAATGTTATATGGTTGATTGAGAGTTGATGACTCGCAACAGCCGTTGCGAAACAACCTTATAATTAACAA
Organism: uncultured Sangeribacter sp.; assembly: GCA_964388725.1. Taxonomy (GTDB): domain Bacteria; phylum Bacteroidota; class Bacteroidia; order Bacteroidales; family Muribaculaceae; genus Lepagella. The sequence continues at coordinate 15,352 of CAYMBR010000022.1, forward strand.
AAAAATAATATTATGAGCTACACAGATGAAATTAAATCGGCACCCGTTGTGTTGGTGGAGTTTTACGCCACATGGTGTCCTCATTGCCAAAGGATGATGCCGGTAGTAGATGATATCAAGACTCTTCTTGCCGACAACCTGAAGGTGCTTCAGTTTGACATTGATAAAAACGAATCTCTGGCCAATCAACAGGATGTTGAGTCGCTACCTACATTCTTTCTTTATTCCGACGGCAAGGAAGTGATGCGTGAAACCGGCGAGATGCCCGGAGATGTACTGTTGCAGAAAATCCAGGCTGCCATAAAGTAAAAAACGTAAGAGCCCATGGAAGACAAGAATGCAACTACATCAAGGATTAAAGCCATAATTTTTCGTATGGATAATTGAAATTTCAATATCTTTTCGTAAATTTGCGGAGATTTTGCATTGAAAAACAACTGAAAAAAATAAACAAACCTAATATCATGAAAAGAATCGTAGCTTTTTTAATGGTTTCGGTGTGGATGATGAGTGCCACTGCTATGGTATATAATGTGCTTGACTATGGGGCCAAGGGTGATGGCATCAATCTTGATTCCCCGGCAATCAACAGCGCAATCGAGGCAGCCGCTGCGGCGGGTGGTGGCGAGATTTATTTTCCGGCCGGTACATACCTTAGCGGAAGTATCCGTCTAAAGTCAAACATTCACCTCAATCTTTCTGCAGGATGCACCATACTGGCAGCCCCGGCAGAAATGAAGGCCTACGATGAGAGTGAGTCTTTCGGAGGTTTCCCTGAATATCAGGATGGCGGTCACACATATTTCCACAACTCCCTTATATGGGCTGAAAATGCTGAAAATGTCAGCATCACCGGGCATGGAATGATCGACGGCTTGGGATTGACTAAGAAAGATACCGAAAGGGCAGGAAATGTTCAGGGTGGCTCTATCGGCACCGGCGACAAGGCAATTGCTCTTAAACTTTGCCGTAATTTCACTTTGCGCGACATCACAATCTACCGTGGAGGACATTTCGCAATCATTGTGACCGGTTGCGAACGAGGTGTAATCGACAATGTGACCATCGACACCAACCGCGACGGAATCGACATTGACTGCTGCAAATATCTGTCGGTGAGCAACTGCAGGGTCAATACTCCAAGCGATGATGCAGTGGTGCTGAAAAGTTCATATGCGCTTAAGAAACCGGTGGTTTGCGAACACATCACAGTCACTAATTGTCAGATCACTGGCTACAAATTCGGAACATTCCTCTCAGGTGAATATATTCCGGAGAAAGTGAATTGGGTGTGCGGTCGCTTCAAACTCGGCACTGAATCCAACGGTGGCTACCGCGACATTGCCCTTTCCAACTGCACTTTCAACTATTCGAGCGGTCTTGCGTTTGAGACTGTAGATAGAGGTGTGATGGAAAACATTTCCGTCAGCAATGTCACCATGAATCATGTGCATCATTATCCAATCTATATCACCACCGGCTGCCGCAACCGTGGTCCCAAGGAAGACACTCACCTTTCCTCTGCCAAGAATATCCAGATTTCAAATGTGGTGGCAACCGATTGCGACTCGCTTTGCTCAATAATCGTGACTGGTATGGCTGAGGAACCGATACGCAACGTCTGGCTGAATAATATTAGACTGAACTATCGCGGTGGTGGTAAGCCACTCGATGATCCGAGAGGTTATCGAGAACAGGGGACCAATTATCCAGAGCCCAAATTTGCCGGACCAACACCGGCATACGGTCTGTATGCCCGTCATGTGGAAGACCTGCATGTAAATGGTCTTTCCGTATCCTGTCAGAAACCCGACGGTCGCCCCGTCGTGGTGCTCGATGACGTGAGTCATGCATCCATCCGGGCAACGGAAGCATCCGGCATACCCGTCAACTCCGCAGATGTCATCACCTTCGACTGCACCGATATCCGCGTAAAAGAATAAAAAAAAGAGATGCTCGGTGAAGTGAGCATCTCTTTTTTCCCATTGTTTCGATGGCGATTAGAGCCAGCGTACATAGGCGAAGTCCTGACGGTGGGGGAGTGCGTCGCTCTTCGGATACATGCGGAGGGCGTAGCGGTAGGTGGCTGCATCTGTGAGCTTGGTGTCAAGCTCGTAGGTGACGATTGAGCCATTCTGTGCCACAACCTTCAGCGGCTTGGTGCCGGTGAAATCAGAAATTCCGTCATGCTCTTTGTAGCAAACAAGTTCTACACCGATTGAGTCACCGAGACCCTTGGTGTCGAGTGTGCATTTCACCACGTAGTCGCCACCTGTATGACAGGTGTTGGTGGCACTTTCGTTGTAGTCAACTGCTAGCACCTCAATCTGGTCCCACTTGGAGGCAACAGATTCTTTCCAAGCCACGATGTCGCGAGCCTTCGCAAAGTCATGTGCTTTGAGTTCTGCAGCGCGTTTGGCCTCGGGTGCATAGAAGCGGGCGATGTAGTCGTCAAGCTGACGCTTCATGGTGAAGTGCGGTGCGATGTGACCGATCGAACGCTTGATATACTGAATCCACTCCTCAGAGTAGCCCTTGTAGTTCTTGTCGAAGTAGAGCGGGATAATCTCGTTTTCGAGCATCGAGTAGATGGTGGCTGCATCGAGTTTGTCCTGCTGCGACTGGTCGGTGAAAGTACGCTTGTCGGTAAGGGCCCAGCCGGCCTTCTCGTCGAAGCGGTAGCCTTCATACCACCAACCGTCGAGTACTGAGAAGTTGAGCACACCGTTCATCTCTGCTTTCTCGCCGGAAGTTCCGGAAGCCTCGAGAGGACGGGTCGGGAAGTTGAGCCATACGTCAACGCCCGTCACAAGACGTTTTGCCACTGTCATGTTGTAGTCCTCAAGGAAGATAATCTTGCCGAGGAACTGCGGCATGCGGCTGATCTCCATGATGTGCTTGATGAGGCCCTGGCCGGCGCCGTCGGCGGGATGTGCCTTGCCGGAGAAAATAAACTGCACCGGGCGGTCCTTGTCGTTGACTATCTTTGCCAGACGGTCAAGGTCGTTGAAGAGCAGGTGGGCACGCTTATATGTCGCGAAGCGGCGGGCAAAACCGAAGATAAGTGCATTCGGGTTGATCTTGTCCATGATCTGCATCACTGCCGATGGGTCTCCCTGGTTGCGGAGCCACTTCTCGCGGAAGTCGCGGCGAACGAAGTTGATAAACTTGTTCTTCAGTGTCATACGCATGTTCCAGATCTCATCGTCACCCACTGTGAAGATGCCCTTCCATGCTTCGGGGTTGCTCTGGTCTTCAAAAATCTTATCGCCGAGTTTTTCAGCATAGAAAGCTTTCCATTCGGAAGCTGCCCAAGTCGGCATGTGTACGCCGTTGGTCACATATCCTACGTGGCTTTCAGCAGCATCGTAACCTTTCCATACGCCGGAAAACATCTTCTTTGATACCTCACCGTGAAGCCAGCTTACGCCGTTTGCTTCCTGGCAGGTGTTGAGCGCGAAGACGCTCATCGAGAACTTCTCGTTGGTGTCGGGATTCTCGCGGCCCATGTTCATCAGGTCGCTCCAGGAGATGCCGAGTTTTGCGGGATATTCTCCCATATATTTGCCGAAGAGGCTTTCATCGAAATAGTCGTGACCTGCCGGAACAGGGGTGTGCACTGTGTAGAGTGAGCTTGCGCGAACCACTTCGAGAGCCACGTTGAAGGGGAGGTGGTCGTTCTGAACGTAGTCAACAAGACGCTGGAGGTTGAGCAATGCTGCGTGTCCCTCGTTTGCGTGGTAGATGTCGGTGTGGATGCCGAGCTTGTTGAGCATGTAGATACCGCCTATACCGAGCAGATATTCCTGCTTGATACGGTTTTCCCAGTCGCCGCCATAAAGCTTGTGGGTGATGGGGCGGTCAAACTCTGAGTTCATGTCGAAGTCGGTGTCGAGCAGATAGAGTTTCATGCGGCCCACATTCACGCGCCAGACGTGGCAGTAGATTATGCGTCCGGGGTAGGGTACCTCAAGGATCATCGGTTGGCCGTCTTCTCCAAGCACCGGCTCAATGGGAAGCTGGTCGAAGTTCTGCGGCTCATAGTTGGCAATCTGCTGGCCGTCGATGCTGAGGCTCTGCTGGAAGTAACCATAGCGATATAGGAAACCGACTGCGGTCATGTTGACTCTTGAGTCGGAAGCCTGCTTGATGTAGTCGCCTGCGAGAACTCCCAAACCGCCTGAATAGATTTTCAGGCAGGAGCAAAGACCATACTCCATTGAGAAATAAGCCACGGAGGGGAGGTCGTTGCGCATGGGCTGCTTCATGTAGTCCTGGAAGGACTTGTAAACTTTGTTGATACGGGACATCCATTCCTTGTCGTTCTGGATATCCTGGAATCTTTCGTAACTGAGTTGTTGCAGGAGCATCACAGGGTTTTCGCCTGTCTTGCGCCATAAGTCGTGGTCGAGGTCGCGGAAAAGGTTTTTGCCTTCACTGTTCCATACCCACCAGAGGTTTTTTGAGATTTCCTCAAGCGGACGAAGCTTCTCGGGGAGAGAATTGGATACTACCATATTGTGCCATGTAGGCTGGTTGGTGTTGCTTACTTGAAGTTTCATAAATTATATAATATTATATATCTGTTTTTTTTCAGTTTGTTAATGTGTCAAAATGTCAAAATGTCAAAATGTCATTTTCAGTTGGTTTTCATTCTTGCATCTCTATGCTGCTCGGCAATCTTGAACGCCTCATCGTAGTGCTTGATGAAGTATTTCCAGTCGGCAAGTTCCGCTGTTGCGGAAGCTGCCTTGGAGCATTGAGCTGTTTCCTTGGCATCGGCACGTGAGTAGATGGCAAGTGTGTCTGCAATGTTGATCACTGTGTCCCAGTAGCTGTTGTCGTTGCGCGGTGCCACTACCACTCCGCATTTCTTCAGCGACTCGTCGGGCGATTCGATGCGTCCTTTTGCCACGTCTGATTCCACCCACTGTCCGAAGCCGGACTTGTCGGTGGTCACTGTAGGCACTCCGAATGCGATGCTCTCCAGCGGGGTGTAGCCCCATGGCTCGTAGTAGGATGCAAACACTGTGATGTCGAGGGCCGGAAGAATATCATAGTAGGAGATGTTGACAATGCCGTCGCCGCCGTCGAGGTAGCATGGGATGAATATTGTCTTCACTTCTCCAGGCCCTCCTATCTCAAGGTTTGACTCCAATTGCCCGATTCGGCAGCAATCTGCATCGGAATCCTCATTGTTGAGGCGGTGGGTCAGATAGTCGGGATTGATTTTCAGTGAACCCTCATGATATAGGTTGATAAGAAGGTCGCCGTTGGGCTCACGTACCCAAGCCGGAACAAGCACTAAGGCAAGAATATCTCGGTGGGCAGCCGCGCCGGTGCGCGATAGCTGTGCCATGCTGTCGAGGAAAACGTCGAGTCCCTTGTTGCGGTATTCGTTGCGTCCGGAAGTTGCGATGATCATTGTGTCATCGCTCCATTTGCGGCCGGTCATCTTCTCGGCGATGGTCAGCAGTCGCGCGCGTCCGTTTTTGCGGAGAGTCTTATATTTTGCGGTGCCTGGCACGAAGTCCGGCTCGAAACCGTTGGGGGTCACCACGTCGGGACGCTTGTCGAGAAGTTGTGCACATTCATCGGCGGTCAGGCTGCTGACGGCTGTGAAACAGTCTGCGTTCCAGGCCGCTTTCTTCTCCACTGAGTGCTTGGCCTCCATGTTGAGTTCGCGGGCCATCTGGTCGCCGTTGTATGCGGTGAAGTATTCGTAAAGGTTCTTGCCATTGCCGCAAATGGAGCGGCCGATGGATGTGGCGTGGGTGGTGAAGAGGCTGGCTGCCTCCGGCATTATCTTGCGGAGCCAGAGAAGTCCCATGCCGGTGGTCCACTCATTGAAGTGGGCAAGTACATCGGTGGCTTTCACGCCTAAATGGGCTGCTATTGCCTTCATGGTAATGGCGGCTGCCACTCCAAAGGCACACCCTTCGGGGTAATCGCCGTAGTTGTGGAGTGAATCCACTCCAAACATGTTCCACATCTCGCCGTAGATGTCGTTGAGTGAGGCATATACACCCTCAAACTTTATCAGCACCACAAGTGGAGAACCCGGGATATCCCAGCGTCCCACCCGCAGGGTGATTCCAAACGGGAGTTCAAGTTTTTTTGCTGCCGATTTGAGAAGTGTTTTTGATTCTTTGAAGTAGGGCGACGGAGTTTCGGCCGACCACACGTCGGGTCCGATAAAAATCAGGTTGTCGCCAAATTGCTCCTTAAGCACTCGGGCTTTGGTGGAGAGCACTGTATAAATACCACCGATCTTGTTGCAAACCTCCCAGCTGGTCTCGAAGAGGAGTTTGTCGCTGGTCTTTGGCTGCTTGGCAGCCTGTTTTGCTGATCGGGTTGTCGTTTCTTTTTTCATGTTACCTGTAAATTCTTTTACCAGTAAGTTCAAACCTCTGTAAAGAGTACATAGTAATCCTATCGGAGCGCAAAATTACAAAAAAAATGCGTATTATGCAAGTTTTCAACCCTTCCTTCTATATTTTTTTCAACCTTTATTATAGCATATTCAAGAACTTCAGGATAATAAAAGAGCCTCCGCTGTGAGGTTGCGGAGGCTTTTATGGGTCTTTTAGAATGGGAGGTCGTCGCCAGACTCGCCGGAGTCAAATGGCACTGCTCCAGGTGTCGGGGCCGGTGGGAAAGCATCCGCGCCAAATGGCTGGGGAGCTGCCGGCTGCTGATATGGTTGGGCTGCCGCCTGCTGGGGATATACCGGTTGCTGGGGATAGGCTCCTGGTTGCGGATAACCGCCCGGCTGCGGATAACCCTGCGCACCGGCTGGTGCGTATGGGCGAGCTGCGTAGCAGCTGATGTCTGTGTACCAACGGTCGTTGAATTCACGGCTTTCTGCATCGACTGAAAGAGTGTAGGAGTTGCCTACTTCAATGCCAATGGTGTCGGCCTTGTCGCCGAAGACATGAAATTTAACTTTTCTGGGATACTGTCCGAAGGTCTCGAGCACCCATTCTCTCTTCTTCCACTCGCGTCCTGCCTTGGAGGTGCCTGTCTGCATACCAAGGTCGAGGATAATCTTACCGTCTAATTCCATGATAATTTATCTCGTGTTTACTGTTGTTGTTTCTGTTTTTGTTTTTTTGGAACTCCAAAATTACTCAAAATTCTCCGCCCCTCCAAATTTTTCTTAAAAAATATTTTAATATTCTTGCCAGGAGGTAATCCCGATACTGGACTCGGGACGGGCGGCGAATGCCTTCACGAATGCAAGGGCTAAGCGGGCGTTGGTCAGCAGAGGAATGTTGTAGTCGATGGCATGGCGGCGTATCTGGTAACCATTTGTCAACTCACGTTTCGTGTGGTTCTTTGGAATGTTGATCACAAGGTCCACCGTGTGGTCGCCGATCACGTCGAGCACCGACAGTCCTTCCTCGTCCGGCCAGCAAACCTGGGTGGCGTTCACGCCATGGCTCGTGAGATAGGCGTATGTGCCCGGAGTGGCATAAATGGGTATGTCCATGTCTTGCAATAGTTTGCATGCCTCAAGCATATTGACCTTCGCGCGGGCATCTCCCGAACTTACCAGCACACCCTTTGTCGGGATGTGGTGGCCTACGGATATCATGGCGTTGAGAAGAGCCTCGTCAAAGTCGCGGCCAAGACATCCCACTTCGCCGGTCGACGACATGTCAACGCCGAGCACCGGGTCCGCCTTGTGAAGACGTGCAAAGGAGAACTGCGATGCCTTCACGCCGATGTAGTCTATGTCGAATGTGGATGTATCCACCACTTCCGGTTGCTCGCCAAGCATGATGCGTGTGGCTGTGTCGATGAAATTCTTCTTCAGCACTTTGCTGACAAATGGGAATGAACGTGACGCGCGGAGGTTACATTCGATCACCTTTACATAGTTGTCTTTGGCAAGATACTGGATATTGAATGGACCGGAAATGTTGAGCGCCTCCGCAATGCGGGCGCTGATGCGCTTGATGCGGCGGGCGGTGGCCATGTATATCTTCTGGGCAGGGAAGACAAGGGTGGCATCTCCGGAGTGTACGCCGGCATATTCCACATGTTCGGAAATGGCATACTCTACAATCTTGCCGTTGCGGGCCACCGCGTCAAACTCTATTTCCTTGGTGTTCTGAAGGAATTCGGAAATCACCACCGGGTATTCTTTCGACACCTTCGCTGCCTGGCCAAGGAACTCGTGCATTTGCTCATAGTCGTAGCAGACGTTCATCGCTGCGCCTGAAAGCACATAACTGGGGCGTATGAGAACCGGGAATCCCACTTCCTCTACAAACTTATGGATGTCCTCTTCTGTGGTGAGTTCCTTCCATCGCGGCTGGTCGATGCCAAGTTGGTCGAGCATGGCGGAAAACTTGTGGCGGTTTTCGGCGCGGTCGATGGAGATGGGAGATGTACCCAGCACCGGGACATGGCTGCGATGGAGTTTCATCGCAAGATTGTTGGGAATCTGACCGCCAACACTAACGATGACGCCGTAAGGCGTTTCAAGGTCGATGATATCCATGACGCGCTCGAAACTCAGTTCGTCGAAATAGAGTCGGTCGCACATGTCGTAGTCGGTCGACACGGTCTCCGGATTGTAGTTGATCATCACTGCCTTGTAGCCAAGTTTGCGGCAGGTAGTGGCGGCATTGACCGAACACCAGTCAAACTCCACGCTGCTTCCGATGCGGTATGCTCCGGAACCAAGCACTATGATGTTGTTGCGGGCATTAAATTCGTAGGGTATGGAGTTTTCTGTGGCTCCGTAGGTCACGTAAAGATAGTTGGTGAGTTCGGGATATTCGGAGGCTACCGTGTTGATGCGGCGCACAGCCGGTGTAACTTTCATCTCCTTGCGGAGCGCCCTCACGCGTAGCATCTCTGCCTCCATGTTCCCCTTGGGGTTCTCCACAAGGCGGGCAATCTGGAAATCGGAGAATCCGAGACGCTTTGCCTCCAATAGGGTTTCGCGGTCAAGTTGGGCAATGGCGGTGTATTTGTTTTTCAGCATCTTGGCAAACCTCACAATGTTTTCAAGGCGCAAGATAAACCAGATGTCAATTTTGGTGAGTTCTGCAACTCTTTCTGCCGTATAACCATCTTCAAGGGCCTGGGCTATCGCAAAAATTCGGGAGTCGGTGGGGTGGGTGAGGGCTTGCTCGATGTCATCGACATGGAAGTCATTGTTACCTACAAAGCCGTGCATTCCCTGTCCAATCATGCGGAGTCCCTTCTGCATTATTTCCTCAAACGACTTGCCGATCGACATGATCTCACCGACCGACTTCATCGAACTGCCTATCTCGCGGTCAACACCTACAAACTTTGAGAGGTCCCAGCGCGGTATCTTTACTATCATGTAGTCTACCGACGGTGCCTTGGCTGCGGAGTTGGGAGTGCCGGGTTCACCTATCTGATTGAGGGTATATCCAAGGGCAAGTTTTGCTGCCACGAAAGCCAATGGATAGCCTGAAGCTTTCGATGCAAGAGCCGACGAGCGGCTCAGTCGGGCGTTGATTTCTATGATGCGGTAGTCGTTGGTTTCTGCGTTGAAAGCATATTGGATGTTGCATTCGCCGACGATGCCGATGTGACGCACCACCTTGGTGGCAATCTCCTCAAGCATCTTTATCTGCTCCGGAGTGAGTGACACTATAGGAGCGACCACGATGCTCTCGCCGGTGTGGATACCGAGCGGATCGAAGTTTTCCATCGGAACCACCGGGAAACAGAGGTCGCTGGAGTCGCGGATCACCTCAAATTCGATTTCCTTCCAGCCTTTCAGCGATTCCTCCACAAGTATCTGGCGGGAATAGGCGAGTGCGCTTTCGCAGTGGCGGATGAATTCCTCATCGTTGTTGCAGATGCCGGAACCGAGACCACCGAGGGCGTAGCCGGAGCGTACCATCACCGGATAACCGATGCGGTGGGCAACCTCAATGGCATCCTCAAGCGATTCCACAGCCTGCGAGACCGGGGTCTTGATGTCGATTTCATTTAGTTTCTTGACAAAGAGGTCGCGGTCTTCCGTAATCATGATTGCCTCTACGGAGGTGCCGAGCACTTTCACTCCATATTTGTCAAGAGTGCCGTCGAGATAGAGTTGGGTGCCACAGTTGAGGGCCGTCTGTCCGCCAAAGGCGAGAAGTATGCCGTCGGGGCGTTCCTTCTTGATGACTTCCTCTACGAATTTGGGGGTTATGGGTAAAAAATAGACACGATCCGCAACTCCTTCGGAGGTTTGGATAGTGGCTATATTAGGATTGATCAATACTGATTCAATGCCTTCTTCGCGCAGGGCCTTCAGCGCCTGCGAACCTGAGTAGTCGAATTCGCCCGCCTGCCCTATCTTGAGGGCTCCCGAGCCGAGTAGCAATACTTTTTTCATCGTCCGTGGGTTCGAATATGGAAATTTTTCGTAAAATTACTGCTTTTTGCCGATATATGCAAATATCTTGCATTTTTTCGCTTTCAGGCTGCGTAAAGCTGCCCTAAAATGTGGAATTTTTTGTGATAGAGAAAAATTTTGATTAATTTTGCAACTTTCAAACGGCAAACACTTAGAATGAAAAGGATCATAGATATAATCGACGGCAGCAAATCGCCGTTTCTCTCGCTTGAAATATTGCCCCCGCTCAAGGGCAACAGTATATATAAGGTGTTCGACATAATCGAACGCCTGAAGAAGTATAACCCACAGTTTGTCAACATCACCTCACACCACAGCGAGTATATCTACAAACCTCTTCCCAATGGCACTTTGCGGAGGGTAAGCGTGGTGAAACGCCCCGGCACTGTGGCGGTGGCTGCCGCCATACAAAACCGATACGGACTGACCCCGGTGCCGCATATCATATGCCGTGGATTTACCAAGGAAGAAACCGAATATGCACTCCTCGACCTGAACTTCCTGGGCATCAATAATCTCATGCTCCTCCGAGGAGATGACAAGAAGGCGTTTTTGCCGGAAGACAAGGAGACATACCATGAATATGCCACCGACCTGCAAAACCAGATAAACCAATTCAACAAAGGAATCGGTCTGGAAGACACTCAGATTCAAGGTATAGAGACACCTTTTTCCTACGGCATGGCCTGTTATCCGGAAAAACACGAGGAGGCCCCCAATCTTGAGTCAGACATCCACTATATGAAGATGAAGGCGGAGAATGGCGCCGACTACTTCATCACCCAGATGTTTTACGACAATGCCAAATATTTCGAATTTGTGGATCGTTGCCGTGCCGAAGGCATCACAGTGCCGATAATCCCTGGCATAAAGCCAATCTACAGGAAGGCGCAGTTGACAGTACTTCCCAAGACATTCCGCACCGACATCCCAGAGGCACTTGCATCGCAGATACGCGACTGTGATGATGACAGGGATGTGAAGGAAGTTGGCATAGAATGGTGCCAGAAGCAATGTGAGCAACTGATAGAACGCGGCGTTCCCGGCATCCATTTCTACACCCTCGGCATCAGTGACGGTGTCGCACGCATCGCCGACCGCCTCTTTTAGCTTAGTTTCAGTAGCACCTCGTTCTTCTCGATACACTCTTGTTTGGCGATAATTTATTTGTTGTGCTGATGTGTCTTCTCTACAACAGCTAACATCTCTTTTGGAAGATACGACAATGCCTTTTTCTCCATCCATTCCTGAAGGTGCTTCCGTTCCTTGAGCCCTAAGTCGCTGAAACTGCATTTAATAGCAGAAGAAATCTTATTATTGTTTTCTAAGATATACATAATTCTATACTCAACAATTTATATATGTTACCGGGTTCTGGCAACGCACGTAATCTGATACCTTGAGCCCAATATAGCGGCTTTTTTCGACTTCAACTCCTTCAAAAGAACACCTAAGGTATCCATTATAGTCCTCATATTTCCATCGCAAATTGGAATATACAGCTACAACTACGCCATTAGCCACCCCAAAGGCATAGTCAGCTTTTTCAGCATGTGACTTATCAACTTTCCAATATTTACGAGTCATCTCATAAACATTGGGACGTTTGTATATATCTTCTTCCTTATCATCTGCGTTATAGCATCGGCTTATATTCAACAATATGACTTTATCTGTTGGTATCTGGGGTATCTGTTTCATTGTTTATGGTTTTACTATGACTTACTAAAACAAAGTAAACTCATCGTCTTCATCCAAGTCTTCAAGCTCGGCTAAATCTGCTGCAATTTCATCCTCTAAAAAGATAATGCTACCCATATTATCTCTCAGGAAATCCACACCACCTTCAGATAATGGCGTAGAATAAATGTTATTAAGACGACTCTCATTTAGTTCGATGTCCTCCTTAATATCTGCTATGTATTGTTTTTTATTAATTACCATAATATCGAAAAATTTGCTTAAGCAGCGATAACCTCGCTAAGTAGTTTTATGTATTCAATAAGGGAGTTATAGCTTTGCTTGAATATCGTTGTAAAACTATTGAATGGAGGAGATTGAAGCAACTTGGTGCGAATGTCTCCATTCTCACTGACATAACGTATGAGGTTTCTGAGGTATTCCTCTTGCATACGTGTCAGTTCTGCGCCATTGATGAGAGCACGGTATTTCTCGAAGGCGGTTTCTTGTTCGATACCTATAATGGAGCGAATGAAAGCAGCTACATTCTCCCGGTAGGGATTGCTTTGTGTAGTGGCATCATATTCCTCACGAGAGCCGAGTTCATGCCAAAAGATTTCTTCAAGGCGATTGATGTCATCTTCGGTAAGATGTTCAAGCCGGTAAATCTTTTGCAGGGCTGGATCATTGGGTAAATGTTCGCGAAGATAGTCTTCGGCACGGCGGCGATAGGTTCGCGGTGGAGTTACCACAATACCGGAATTATCCTTAGTGAAAGTGTCTTCGATATTGACAGTGAAAGTCTTGCTGTTTGAGTTTCCGTCAATGTATTGAAGAAGGTCTCTCAATTCTTTGCGTACACGTTCAAGTGAACCCAGACAGAGCGAGTTCCAAAAATGGGTAGTCAGCACCTCCATAATAACAGGCATTTTGGCATTACCTGAGGTATGGATGCTTTCTTCTCTTTAAGGTATCTGGCTATTGTTGTAATCTGAGTTTCTGTCGCTTTGGCATTAACCGTTTCATCAACAAGAGCAAGCTGACGTTTCAAACAAAGAGCGTCAAATTTTAAAGCTGCTGCATCTGCAAGTGTGTTTTGAAACAATGGTGCGATGTTCTCTTTCATTGCCATTGTGTCACCCAGTGATAGTGCGGTCATGGCTTCATGTTGCGACAAGGACTCGACAAGGCGTAGCTGAAGGCGCACATCAAGGCGCGACCTGTTGAGATCGCTAATCTGCTTATGGAGAATCTCGCCAATCTCATCGTGCAGGGCTTTCGCATCAGGGTCGGCTTGATAGGTGGCATCTTGCAGAGTATATTTCAAGTCTGTTCGAAGATTGAACAAGGTTTGCACAACCGACATGGATTTTGTCGGCTTCGCTCCTTCGGAGTTGACATTGAAATACTCGAAATTGCGGTAGTAATCAAAGATTATAAAATCTTTCTTGTCCTTACCCGGACCATAAAGATTTTCGCAAAGGCGAGTTCCACGACCAATCATCTGCCAAAATTTGATTTTGGAGTGTACAGGCTTGAAGAAAACGAGATTTACAATCTCAGGCACATCAATACCGGTGTCGAGCATATCTACTGAAACGGCTATCTGTGGCAACTTGGTGGGGTCTTTGAACCGCACAAGCAGGTTGGAAGCATATTCCTCATAATTGTCGATTACACGGCAGAAGTCGGGCCCGAGGTCTGGATATAGGGCATTGAAACGCTTGGCGATGAAAACGGCGTGTTTGTGGTTGTAGGCAAAGATGATGGTCTTGCCAATCATTGTGCCATCGTTAACGCGATAGCCGTTTTCCATCAATTGGGTCAAGACATAATCAACCGTATTTTGGTTGAAGATGTATTTGAATATTTCGGATGCAGAGATTTTGCGGCTGTAATCGCCTTCGATGCTCTGCATAACCTTTTCATACTCGAAAATCTCTTGAAGTTGTTCTCGTTCTTCAGGAGTCAATTTTTCCGGGTCAATGCCTTCAGAAAGTATCTTGGAATTGTCAATTACCGGCACGTAAGGAACGAGCCATTTTTCATCTATCGCCTCTTGATATTCATAGCTGTCGGTAGGGATTCCTTGCTCCATGCCGAAAAGTTCGTATGTCGAGCGATCAACCTCATCTCGTGGTGTCGCGGTAAGTCCGAGCAGCAGCCCGTCGAAATATTCAAATATCGCTCCATACTTGCCGAATACCGAGCGGTGGGCTTCATCAATGATTATCAAGTCAAATCGTCCGATGGTGAAAGTCTTGTCATCACGGTCAAGGTGACTAATCATCGTTTGGTATGTCGAGAACAAGATTCGGGCAGACTTATCGTTATCGCTGTCACGGAGCGAGCTTACGGTTTGCGATGGCAATAGTTTGTTATAGTTGAGTTTGGCCTGATCAACAAGCTCGATTCGGTCGGCCAAGAACAGTACATTCTTCACCCAACCGTTGCGTATCAGTAGGTCCACCAATGAAATGCTGACGCGAGTTTTGCCGGTACCTGTAGCCATGACAAGGAGGGCGCGTCGGTGCATACTGTTATAGTGATCGGCAACAGATTGAATGACTCGCTTCTGATATTTGCGGTTGGTGATTCGGTCGTCTATCGTCAAGTCGGTTATGGCATTGCGGCTGCGTTGTGAAATAATGCGGCGCAATTCATCGCGAGAGTGGAACCCCATTACCTGACGAGGAGGATAACCTTGTCCGTCTATGATATTGGTTTCAAATCCGTTGGAATAGTAGATGACCGGTGTCGGACAAGCATATCTGTTCTTAAGACACTTGGCATAAAGTTCTGCTTGATGTCGTCCTTTGGTAGGGTCAACACTCGTGCGTTTGGCTTCGACAACGGCGAGTGGTGTCCCATCGTTATCGAAAAGCACGTAATCTGCATAGCCAACCCCTGCGTTATTTGGCATATATGCAGTCTGAGGCTCAGCAGCAATACTTGAATGTGAGTATTCAGACGCTTGATTCTCGGGGAAATGGTTGCCAACTTCAATCTCTATGCAGGCGTTGCCGGCAATTATCTCGCCCTTATTCTCAGATACTTTCCATCCGGCCTCGCGAAGCAGTAGGTCAATATAAAGTTTTCGGGTTTCGGCTTCAGATAGATCGTTGACTATCGGTTTCGCATCAACCGTAGCCGGTTGAACTGTTGTCGTTTCAGCAACTTCTTCGGCAGCAGTTTTGGCCTCGGCTGTGGTTATGGCGTCTATTTTCCCCGGCCTTGGAGTTATGACTGGTCTGCGTGGTGATTCATATTGGTCGAGTAAAGACTTGTCAAAATCAGGCAGACTCGGGATAAGCCCCCACGCAAGAGCGAAAGAACCGATGAAATAGTAAAGATTCAATACAGCAAAGGACGACTCTCTGCGCCCTACATATCCGGCATCGCCACCAACATGAGAGGCGTTGTTGCCGATTTTCCGGATATAATGAATGCGTTTCATCATCTCCGCACTGTCAACAAAAGTGCGGAAACGTTCGTCAGTGGTCAGATCGTGTAATGTGGGACGTTCCTTTGTCTCCCAATCTTTCAGACGATAGATAATCTTGACCATCGTTTCAAGAGCGAGGCGGGCGCTGTGAGCCGAAATCATCGGGTTAGATGCTTGAAACGCCTCGGCAGTGACGCAGTGGCGGTACACTGAGCCAAGCCCTTTCACATCTTTGAGTATATCGAAGTTTTTCATCGGTGTCCAAGTTAAGAGAAATCTAAGTTAAGAGAAATAATACTGCATCCGCTCAGCCATCATCATCTCAGCATCAGCGAGCTGCTGACGAAGCAAATCTTTTTGCTTTTCAATAACTTCAACCCGCGAAGCGAATTGCTGCTGCAACTCATGCGAAGGTAGAATAACATTTATATCCTTTAGAGAAACATTGGATATTACTGGTTGAGCCATTTTTTTTGCTTTGCTACCAAGATCCAGCAAAGAAAGAAGATGAGAGAGGAAAATATTGTCATATTCATTTTTCTTTTGAATTAGTTCAAAAGCATTATCGGTAAGCCAAAACGTACCATTTATATGTCTTACATTTCCACATTTAGCTCCAACACGACCTATAATAACATATTCACCGCAACGATTATATTTATTATGGTAGCCAGCAATGCCATTACCTCCATAGACTGGAAATTTACCGTCTTCAAACTGTTTCGCAGATAAGCCATCTCCACTCTTTAATGAAAATAGGTCAGAGAATTTTGCATTATTCCAGCCTTTAGGATTGGGAACGGGGTCGCCGAAAGTGTCGCGGAAGATGGATTGAGCCAAAGTATCAAGGTCGGTTATCTGTTCGCGGTAGCCGTCAATCACTTCTTGCAGCGCATCCAATTCAGCAGCAATGGCTTCTTGCTCTGTTTGCGAAGGAACTAAAATTGGAAGAGATGCTATTGAGGAAAACTTAAGGTTAGTAATATTTATGCCATTGCCAATTTGTGATAAAGAACTTTTAAATGATGATGAACGGAATTTGTAATATAAGAATTTTGGACAAATTAACGGAATTATTAACCCCATGAATCCACCAAATGCATATGAATAATCTTTATCTATAAAGGCTACTTTACCTATGTGAGCCAAACTTCCGTTAGACATACACATAAGTATAGAGTTATTTGTGATAAGTTTATCAGAGGGAATTGAATATGAGCTATTAAGATATTTTAATTCATTTAAAACAAGAGCATGTGTTTCCAAATCTATATTATTAGACCTTAACACAATGTTCTTTGTTGGATTTTGACTTTCTTCAGATTTAGGATATGTAAGCCCTCGTTTAAAGTTGCATATCTCTCCGAAAGAACACGACTTCCACTTGCTCTTATCTACTTTCATACGTCAGGAGTTAAGTAGGCGTTGAAATTCAGCGAAAGCTGCGTCAATCTTGGATTGGCGTTCAGTCATACGCGCAATGATTGTTTCGGGATAATCGTATTCAACTATCTCGCGCTCCACCTCATGGTAGCGTTTATAGCTGAGGTCGTAACCGTTTTTACGTATTTCATCGGCATTGACGAAGAATGACTGAGCCTTGCGGTCGCGCCCATTCTCTGATTCGAGATTATGAAAACGTGAAATGATATCGGGTATGTCGTTGCGATCGGGTTGTGGTGTGCGCTGTGTGGTAAGGGAGAAGCCATCAGCTCGCATATTGTAGAACCAAACCTTATCCGTGCCACCTGTGCCGGTTTTGGTAAAGATAATTATGGCGGTACTTACACCACTATACGGTTGGAACACACCGCTTGGCATAGTAATGACGGCTTGAAGACAATGCTTGTCAACCAACTCCGAACGGATGGTTTTATATGCTGCTCCATCACCGGTAAGCACTGTGTCGGGCACGATGGACGCACACCGTCCGCCGGCTTCAAGCATACGCATCATCAGAGCCAGGAAAAGCAATTCTGTTTTCTTAGTCGAGACTGCCGACAGAAGGGAATTGGCGATATCATCCTTGTCAAGACTTCCGGCAAATGGAGGATTAGCAAGGCAAAGTGTATAGCGGTTGGAATCGGGATTATCATTTGATAGAGAATTGCGATAGAACAACTGTGGGTCGGTAACATCGTGGAGCATCATGTTCATACAGGCAATGCGCATCATCGAAGCGTCAGAGTCTGAACCGAAGAATGTGTCATGTTCAAAACGATGCTTGGCTTCAATGCCGAGCAGTTCGTCGGCTTGATGCTTAGCAACGTATTTGGCGGCTTCCATAATGAATCCGGCACTTCCCATTGCCGGATCGCAGATTGTGTCGGCGAGCGTTGGGCGCATAAGCTCCACCATCATCTTGATGATGTGGCGCGGTGTACGGAATTGTCCGTTGGTGCCGCTTGCCGCCATTTTGCCGAGCATATACTCATAGACATCGCCCATCATATCAGAGCCGTCTTGGGTCAGCTCTTCAATGCCTTCGACTACGCGTGAAAGAAGTCGTGGGTTGGTGATTTGGAAGACGGTGTCTTCCATTGCCTTGCTGTATGCCGACCCAGCACTGCCGATATAGCGTAAGAAGATGAAAGCGTCATTGCGGACGCGGTTGAGCATCTTCGCAGGCTCCATCTCCTTGAAAACATGCCAACGCATTTCACGATAGGGCACGAACTGCTCGGTGGTTGGGTTCTTCCATTCACCGGGGAGGAATACGGGGTTATCAACCGCATCACCGGTAAGGTTGGCAATCTGCTCCTTCTGACGCTCACGG
Organism: uncultured Sangeribacter sp.; assembly: GCA_964388725.1. Taxonomy (GTDB): domain Bacteria; phylum Bacteroidota; class Bacteroidia; order Bacteroidales; family Muribaculaceae; genus Lepagella. The sequence goes on from CAYMBR010000022.1 coordinate 33,649, forward strand.
TCATCGAGCATCTTCATAAAAAGCAGATAGGTCATTTGTTCAAAAATGGCCGAGGGCTGAGTGAAGCCGTTATTCCAGAAGGTCTGCCAAATAGCATCAACCTGTTGTTTCTTTTCGCCAGTAATCATCTTTGTCAGATTTTAGAGTTACGCTTGCGCCATAGAGTAATTGCATTCATTTCTTCATCGGGATGTTCCTTCAGGAAATTATCATACCATAGGATGAAGTCGCATAGTCCCATAGAAAGTGAGCGAAGCATATAGGGTGAGCCTCCAACATGAGGCAAGTATTTTTCGAGGTTCATTGCAATCTCTTCTTCATTGGTCGTAGTATGTACCGCTCCTCCAGCTTTCTTTTCCACTAATACGAGTTTTATTCGATTTAGATCACGTTCCATGTCTGATAAGATTGAATTAAACGCAAATTTACTAAAAATTCCTCAAATTCCATAATTTATTGAGAAAAATTGCCGACTTTTTTCATCCGCATCAAGGGTCCAAAGACGTACGAGACGTTTCTAATTGTGCATTGTGAATTGTGCATTGTGAATTGATCCAACTTTCCTCAGCCGGTACGAGGTCAACACGCGCAAGCCATGCTGCGACCATTGCCCTCCATAAAGGGATGCGCCACGTTCATCTCCACGTATTTGTCCATTATTTCGTCGAAGGTGGTTTCGGGCATCCGCTCTATCATTTGGAGTGTTGAGGGGAAGTGCATACAGTTGGCAAACGTAAACCCGCCTTTGGAGATATTCTTTGTGCGTATCTGTCCGGCAAACATTGAACCAAAAATCCATACGAGAGTCGAGCAACGTTTGCAGCTCTTTGATAGTTTCCTCAATATCTGCTTTCTGTGACTCTATTGCCTCGACTTTAGCGGCAAATTGCTGCTGCAAGGCAAGGGGGGAGGCACCATAATCTTTAGACCTTTAATAGTTCCTCATCTATGCGGTTCACTTTCCAATAGCCGGATTTGTTGCTGCCAACTCGCTCA
>CAYMBR010000023.1:0-6866 GCA_964388725.1 uncultured Sangeribacter sp.
TGGAAACCGGCTGTCAGCTCATGCTCTGCTTCCGGAAGGTCGAAAGGTCCACGGTTGGTCTCTGCTGTAGCTGCTATCATGTAAAGCACAAACGCGATGATAGCTGGGATATGTCCCTGGAATATGTACCAGCATTTTCCCTGACCCCATACAAGTTCATTGATGTTCAGAGTTCCTGCCACCAATACTATTGCAAGAAGTGCAAGTCCCATCGATATCTCGTAGCTGACCATCTGTGCACCACTACGCATCGCGCCAACAAGTGAATACTTGTTGTTGGATGCCCAGCCGGCAAGAAGAATACCAAGCACTCCGAGGCTGGAAACTGCGGTCACGAAGAATATACCGATGTTATAATCGATCATTTGCAATCCGCGACCCCATGGCAGACACGCGAATGTGATCACCGACGCTGCAACCACTATATAAGGAGCAAGTTTGAAAAGGAACTTGTCAGTGCCTTTCAATGAGATAATCTCTTTGATGAGCATCTTGATGACGTCGGCAAAGAGCTGCATCAGACCCCACGGACCCACACGCATCGGGCCAAGACGGCACTGGAAGTATGCGCAGAGTTTGCGTTCATAGAAAATGTAGAACATCGCCAACACTGAATAGGCGGCGAGCAGAATCACACCGATCACGATGCACTCCACGAGGATTGCGGCCCATTCAGGCATACATCCTATCAAAAGGTCGTTAAACCAATTGGTGATTATACTAAAGTCAAACATATCGTTTTCTCTTGTTTTAGTTAGCGGTCTATATCTGGAATCACGAAGTCAAGTGCTGCTCCGATGGTGATCACGTCGGCTATCATGTGTCCCTGGCATGTCAGGTCCATGACTCCCACAAGGTTGAAGCAGGGACTCTGGAAGTGCACGCGGTAGGGATTCTTGGTGCCGTCGCTTTCGATATACACACCGAATGTGCCTCTGGAGGCCTCAACCTGGGTGTACCAGTGTCCAACGGGGAGTTTCACAATCTTCGGCACTTGTGCGCGGATATCGCCTTCAGGAATGTTGTCTATGAGTTGACCGATAATCTTGCAGCTCTGCTCGACCTCGCGCATTCTCACCATGTAGCGTGCGTATGAGTCGCATCCCTCTTCAAGTACCTCCTCAAACTCTACGCGGTCGTAGGCGGCATACGGATGTTTCTTGCGGCAGTCGTTGCTCCACCCCGAACCGCGTCCGGAAGGACCTGTGATTGCATAGTTGATGGCATCTTCCTTTGGAAGCTTGCCTACATGCAGACGGTTTTTGGCTATTAGGTTGCCGGAGAATACTGTGTGATATTCCTTAAGTGCCTTCGGCATAACCTCCAGCAGTGCCTTCACATCCTTTACAAAGTCATGATGCAGGTCGGCTATTACGCCGCCGATGACATTATAGTTCATCGACATACGTGCTCCGCAGGTCTTCTCAAAAATATCAAGCACCATCTCGCGCTCGCGGAAACCATAGAAGAATGCCGTTGTGGCACCCAAGTCCATGGCCGTACAGCCGAATGCAAGAAGGTGGCTTGAAATACGCATAAGTTCATCCATGATGGTGCGGATCACCACTGCACGCTCGGGAACCTGAAGTCCCAATGCTTTTTCGATGCAGGCACAGAGACAGTGGCGGTTCTGGTGTGCACTCATGTAGTCCATGCGGTCTGTGAAGTGCAGAATCTGCGGATAACCGAGTCCTTCGCAAAGTTTCTCGATACCACGGTGGATATATCCTGACACTACGTCAACTTTCTTCACTTCCTCGCCGTTGAGTGCTACGCGGAAACGCATAACTCCATGGGTGGAGGGGTGTTGAGGGCCGATATTCATCACGTAGTCGTGCATTTCAAACACCTTGGAGGGAATGGCCTTGATTTCTCCTTTTCCGTCTTCTACGTATGCGATAGTGTCATCCTCATTCTTCTCGTCGCTTTTCGGAATCGGATTAAGTTTCGGGTCTGCGTCATAATCCTTGCGGAGTGGATATCCCTTCCAGTCATTGCGAAGGAAGAAGCGGCGCATATCTGGGTGGTTGATGAATTTGATTCCATAGAAATCATACACCTCGCGTTCCTGAAAGTTTGCTACTTTCCAAAGGTCGGATACGGTATGAATCATCGGATTTTCGCGGTCGGTTACTGCCACTTTCACCGACAGCATCTCCCAGTTGCGGGAGGTTGATGTGAAATAATACATCACCCCGAGGGAATCCTTCCAGTCCATTCCGACCACTGCAGAAAGAACGTCATAATTCAGTTCGGGATTATGCTTGAGTGCCTCTGCAAGAGCACGCCAGTCTTTCTCAGGCACATTGACCAAAAGGATTTCACCTTCCTCGAATGTGGCAGACGGGCAAATCTTGCTTATATTGTCTTTAACGCTCATTTTATAAGTTGTGTATTGTTGACAATTATTTGATTAATACTCGCCTGCATCTTCTGGATGCTTGCGGAAGAAGTCTTTGATCTTTTCATGACGGTTGACTCCGCCGAAGAATTTCTGAACCTTGATCTTGCGCTGTAGCTGCATCAGTCCGTAGAACATAGCCTCCGGACGTGGAGGACATCCTGGGATATACACATCCACCGGGAGTATCTTGTCAACTCCATCTACAACGCAATATGATTTCTTGAATGGCCCGCCGCTCACCGCGCAGCCGCCGCAGGCTATGACATACTTGGGCTCGGCAAGCTGTTCGTATAGGCGCACAAGCGCAGGTGCCATTTTATGCACGATGGTGCCCTGCACCATAATGTAGTCTGCCTGTCGGGGGGAGTTGCGGGCTACCTCAAATCCGAATCGTGCCATGTCGTAGCGGGCTGCTCCGAGACACATGAATTCGATTGCACAGCAGCTCGTTCCGAAACAGAGTGGCCAGAGTGAGTTGGAAATACCCCAGTTGATCAACTGGTCGAGTTTGCCTACCGCTACATTGGCTCCGGTGGCGTTGAGCTCTTCTACGAGTTTTTCAATGTATTCATTGTCTTTGAAGTCCTCTGTCTTCATCGACTTGATCTTGATATCATTTACATCCATTTCAGAGCTCCTTTCCGCCATGCGTAGGCAAGACCTAAAATAAGAATAAACATGAAGATTGCGATGCAGAGAAGTCCCGACGGTCCGAGGCTGCGCATGATTGTGGCCCATGGATAGAGAAAAATGGTCTCGACATCGAAAATGAGAAACAGGATGGCGAAGATGTAGTAGCCGGTTTTGAACTGAATCATTGATTCACCTCGGGTGGGGATACCGCATTCGTAGGTCTCGCCTTTCTTTACCGAGTAGGATTTTGGGCCAATCAGCCGTGCGATCCAATATGCTGCAAATACGAGCGCCATGCCCGTCAGTGCCGCTGTAATCGCGAGATCCCCGTTGCTTATTTCCAACAGTAAATTCATATATGTGGTTATGTTTTAATTATTTATTCAGATGTTAAGGTCTCATTGCGTCTTGATTGTACACAATGCGAATGCAAAAATACAAAAAAAATCTTAATCCGACAATTTTTTTCTTCCCCAATTTATTAAAATTCCTTAAAAATAGAACGATTAAGACACTGCAAAGGTACAAATTTTTGCGATTATAACCGCCATTTTTACAAAAAAATGCGATTAAGGGCAATATTGAAGGAGAAAATTAATGCGATTCGTGGAGTATCATTAATATCATGATTTCGTCATTGTGTCACCGTGAAGAGTGCTTTTGGTTGGAAATTTTTCCAAAATGTCACAGCTTTTCCAAAAAAATCATGACGCAACATGTTAAATCAAGGTTTATCATGTTGCGTCATGATTCTTCATGTCGCATCATCAATCTATTTTACTTCTATCTCCTCCGCTCCGGAGTGGCAAACCAAAGTCGGCGAGTATTGACTCTGCATCGTCGCTATCCCACAGGAGAAGCTCCCCTGTTGGTTCACAGTGCAGTCGTAGGAGATCACATGATGCCCCTTCGGTAGGAAATCGAAATAAAGTTTCGTGTTTTCATTGCGCATCTCCTTGTAATACCATACTCCATCGGTGGACGTATAGTGTGACAGTTGCTCGCTTGGTTCAAGACACGCACTCCTTTCATCGGTAATGGCCACATAGTCCATGTCTCTGTCAGTATTGATGACGAGTGTTACCCTCACCTTCAGTCCTTTCTTCAGTGGAATATCGGTCTTGGGTGTAAGACTCCCATTGCCTTCATCCACTAATGCCACCAACTCCTTTCGAACCGACATTTCGGGAATTTCTACAGCCGAAATCTCCTTAAGCGGTGACTCATATTGAGATATCACACCTCCCCATGCCGGTGAGTTGCCGGTGCGGGTAATCTTAAGTTTCTTTCCGGATGCATTTTTAGGATTGAGTGTCATTGTGAATGCTCCTGTAAGTGCAGCTGTCTCCGGGATTTCAAGTTTGTTTGATTTTAGTGAGAACTTTGGTGCCTGTGTGTTGGTGTCTTCTGTCCAGTCTGTGCCGGATGTCAATATTGTGTTGATGACATCGGTTGTCATCATGTTCTGCCCCCAGTCTTCTGTCTGTCTGCTTAAAATCAACCATTGGCGTAGTCCATCTATGAATTTGTCGGTTGGGTCGATTTCAGTAAATGCCTTTAGCACCATTGCAGTGGTCATGAGTGCCGAACTACCGTGATAGCCGGAATTAAGATTGTCATACCATATCCCTTTTGCCGGTGTCTCACTTGCATATTGCCTCAATGATTCCAATATCTTATGCGCAGTATCTTTCTTACCGTTTCTCCATAAAACTATTGCAGCCTCCGCTTTTGCCCGGATGTCATAATCTTTCCATTCGGTCGATATGTCTTTTAAAGCTTTTTCAATCAGCTTAGACATTTCCTTAGAGGAAGCTGTATTTGACAGATTGTCCCCATCAAAACAGCTTCGGGTGTAAATCCAATAGAGCAAGTAGCCAAGTGACTCATCTTTCTTATGATACTTCTTGTATTGCTCCACTATTTCATTATCCACGTAACTGATAGCTTTGCTGATAATGTCGGAAGTACTACTGAAATTTTCCAAAGCCCCGCTTTGATGCATCATGGCAAAATTGTTGAGTACAATACGAGTTATGAATACAGATGGCTCCATGCCGGGACACCAGCTCCATCCTCCTTTGTCTGTCTGAAGCGACATGAGGTCATTGATCTGGGTATTGATTACCCTTTCAGCGTTCAGGCTGTCAAGAAGTGTTGAAAGTCGGCTCATGCGAAGAGTCTCTGACTCGGCATCATTAACCCATGGAGTATTGTTCAGTTTTGAAATCTTAAGATTGCCATCATTTTCAAGATTGCTCTTTAAAGCGGCAAACTGTGAATTCTTATCAGACAAAAGTGTCTCCAGACCGGTCTTTAACGATTTGTTTCCAGAAATCAGATGATATGCAATGGCATTCGCGTAAAGTGCCACTGATTTGAAGATAACGCTCTTTGAGTCAGTTTCGGTAAGGTCTGGGAGTGCCGTGAGGCAATACCATGCCGGATTGTCACAATATTGCAACGTGACCTGGTCCGTCTCCTTAAATTTTGGCAATTGTATCTCAAATACATCTTGATTGGGCGCGAGCCAGAAGGGTGTTGCTTCGGTGACGGGTGATGATGCCGGCAGAACTGGCAGCAATGCCTGTTCTCCATCTCTATGCCCATTGGCTTCTGCGTATGCCCTGAAACCAACCGATGAAACATCCGTTGGCACTGTCCATTTCATTGATATCAGTCGGCTGCCCGCTGCTTCTACATTTTCCGCCGCAAATGATTTTGTTGCAATGGTTTTACCCGTCAATAGATTTACAAGTTCGAGATTGCCCATCAAAGCACAATCGGATTCGCTATTGTTGAAGAGGGTAGCGGTGAGTTCAATCTCATCGCCGGTGCGCACAAATCTTGGGGCATGTGTGGTCACCATCACAGGTTTTGATGCAACTGTCTCCAGTTTCTTATAGGCTCCCTGAAGTGTCTCATCATATCCAAGCACTTGAAGTTGCCATGTCGTGTTGAAATTTGGCACTGTGAAGTTTATATCAACTACTCCCTCTTTGTCGGTGGTCAAATATGGCATGAAGAATGCCACCGGACATTCGGTCTCGCGAAGTTCGGTGTCAATATCGTTGTCATTCGACGATGGTTGCTCACTGACTCCGGCATCTGTCTCCACTTGAGTTTCTTCTAATACCATTGTGTCTGCAAAGTCTGCTGATTCTGCCTTTGCCATTTTCATCTCTGACATTACACCTCTCGTGGCCGTGGGGCTTGCGCTCATTAAAATGCCGTTGGATGAAGTCTGGGTTATGTAGATGACATCGCCGCCGTAATAGCCGAAAAGACCCCATTGTTGACCATAATTATTGATGTCTGGAAAACTGATGGCCTTCCATGTAAGATATTTATGATTTTTCAAGTCAAAACCCATTGTCTGATTGATATTTCTTCTCCCATTGAAATATGCGAATGTGTTTGATTGGTATCTTGTTGGCCTAAAATTCCATTGAAATGGTGCAAGATGATTGAGAGCCGCATCTGTCATAACTGCCATCACAGGTATCTCTCCAACTTCATCAAGTTCTTTGGTAAACCTGAATTTCCAGTTCTCCTCATCTCCAGCTGATATCTTGTCGCGGAATGATTCGGTAACAATTTTCAGGTTGTCGCTATATTCTGGACCATAGATTGTAATCCTACTGTTTTCCTGTTTAAGATCGGATATGTAGTTTATATTTAGCTGATACACGTTTTTTCCAGAGGGTACAGCAGTCGGTATCGAAAGATTATCCTTTTCGATATGCAGCCATCTGAATTCTATTATTTTGTTATCCCCTGACAATACCATAGGGATCCATCTGTCGGAAACACCGCTTCCGATAATTAC
>CAYMBR010000023.1:6966-8735 GCA_964388725.1 uncultured Sangeribacter sp.
CCTGTCCTATTCCAAATCTCTGAGTTGGCCCTGTCTGGGTTTCTCCAGCAGCCGATGTAGCTGATATTTGCACATAGAAAACTCCCTTTTCATATTGTGTGTCCTTTAGATTTGATGTAGGCAATTTTATCTCATATTTGCCATCAGTGCCTGTGGAGACGGCTGAAGTATAGGATGCACCTGATGACAACCACCATCGAAGTGGTGGCCGATATTGCACTGTGAAGTTGATTGTTGCATTTGCCACTGGCATGCCGGAGTAAGTGAGTACCTGTCCTTTTAAAACTACTTCTTCACCTTCGTTCACATCTTCATCATTGTTGTCGGCGGTTATAAAGAATGTCGGCGCAACATAGTCCGCAACTTGAAACCATGCGGTTCCACTGGAATTGTTATCTTTAGACGATGCCGTGATTCTCCATTGTCCTAAGAGTCCCTCATCCGGAATCTGAAATCCTACTGATGTGCGGCCGAATTGGTCGGTTGTGCTTTCTTCTGTGGCCACAGTTTTTCCATTTGCATCAAGAAGTTTTATCGTAAATTTCTCGTCAGTATCTAATTTATATTCCTTATTTAGATAGGAGCAGGCAATTAAGGCAACACTTATGCTGTCGCCTGGATGATAGATGCTTCGGTCTGGTAGGATTGTGACATTTCGGCGAACCGTGGTGTCTGACTTCACTGCGGTATTATAGATTCTCGTGTCGCTCTCCCACGTCGAACCATCATACGACGCTTCAAATTCAAAATTCTTGTCAGTTACTATTACACTTCCATCCTTATCTGTCGTGAGCGTTGCTGATAATTGCCGGTCGTATGCGTAGCCATTACGCGTATACACTTTGACAGTTGCTCCTTCAATTGGATGTCCATCCATACCATCAATCACTATAACTCGAGTCTGGCCATTAAGTAAATTTAATGTCAGTGCGCTGATATCGCCCACTGTGAATGGCTGATGCCATGTCTGTTTCGCAATGGATGCGTATATGCCATTATAACTTGGTGATGAACTCGGAAGCGCAACGTATGTTCCGATGGGCAGTTTCCCTATTTCAGCCGTGGCTTTTTCTGTAAATGGAGGTTCTCCCGTTGCATACACCTTAACCGCTTTCAGAAGTTTGCAGTTGGTCGATATTTCTGCATTGCTCGGTGATTTCTTTGCGTTGGCATATTTTGCATAGTCATAAACCAATATCCATGTTTGGTTGCAGTTCGTCATGGTGACATCCATCGCTATTTCCTTCGATGTGAGATATTGACTTTGATACGCTATGCTGACATTCGGGTTCACATAGTTTGAGAGTATGTTTTTCAGAGCGTTTACATATATCCCTTTGGGATATTGTTTTATGGATTTTTGCAGTAATTCTACATACTGTTTCTTGCTTAGCGAAAATGAAGATTCAATATTTGCATAATCTGGGGCTACCATGGATTCCATTTTCTGGAGAATTATCTGTTCCCCCTCTGTTCCCTTTACTCTTTCAAGAGCCGACATCAAGTATTTTGGTCTGAGACTTTGTGGCTGGATATCAACTCTCAGTGAAAGAGACTGCGCCAAAAGCATATTCTGTCCAAGAACACTTGTCTTGTCTATCATATATCCAAGTGCCTTGTCTCTCAGATTGCGGCATTTCTGGGTGGAAGTGACTGGAATTTGGTCAATTACAAAAAATGGTATTACATCCTTTGCTTGATCTGAATAGTTGCCAAGTAGTTCCACGCTTTTCTCTGCGAGAAATTCATCGATGGTCATGCCATATTTA
>CAYMBR010000023.1:8835-32173 GCA_964388725.1 uncultured Sangeribacter sp.
AAGTAGTTCCACGCTTTTCTCTGCGAGAAATTCATCGATGGTCATGCCATATTTAATGGCTAAATCATAGTCAGTAAGAAAATCTGTCCATTCTTTAAGTGACTTGCCATCATTTGTATGATTGTCAAGGATTGATGTGCAGAGCGTCAGTGTCTTATTTGCAAATATCTCTCTGCTCCATTCAAATGGATTAGCAGGTACGGTTTCCGTTGGAATCTCCCTTTGGTTTGCCTCCCATCTATTGTCCTCATATATGGAATTGTATATATCGGCCTCAATTAGTTGGAAGGCCGGTTTCCATTGTTCTGGAGCGATGTCAATGATGCTGTCGAGCTGATCGAGTGAGGATGCCACATTGTCATTGCTTACAAGATTGGAGGCTGTTGTCTTTTGAATCATGGCCAATACTGCACTCTTCCATTCTTGCGATGCAAGTGCTGTTTTTAAATTTTTGTCAGCATTTTTCTCCACTGTCTGTGGATATGCAAAATCCGGAGTTGTTGTTGAGTTTTTCTTTGCAGCTTTCATGTATGTGGGAGTGAATATAGTGGCAATAAAAAGCACAGCAGTTGCCATTTTGACAACTGCTGTATGGGTGTATTTAGATAGATTGTTCATTTTGTCTTAAGTAACTACATAGATTATTCTGGTGATGCGCCTTTCTTGTCCGGTCCTCCCTTTCCATCCCTATGCTTGTGTCCACCATTTTTCTTGCGCATCTCTTTCATCTTCTCGAAGAATTTCTCCTCCCCCTGATGCATTGTGTAGATCTGTTTCGCACTAAGTATCTTTTCGAATTTCTCATCATATTTCTTTGTGATGGCATCGAAATTCTCCTTTGATTTCTTCTTCAGTTCCGAAAGCTTTTTATAGTCGGCGTCAGTGGCATCCGTTTTCTTCTTCAATTCCCTTTCCAATTTGAATGCCTCATTGCCGGAATTTCGTAGTTCATCGTCATATTCCTTATATAATGGCGCAAACTCGGCCTTCTCTTTTTCTGTCAGCGACATTTCCTGGGCGAGAAAGTCAATCTTGAATTTCTGAATGTCGTCCATCATCTTGGCGCGGTCTTGCTTCTGTGCAAACCCTGTGCTGCAAACAAGAATCGCTATAATCAAAAGTATATATTTCTTCATATCCTTTCTGTTATTTCCTTTCTGTTATTTCTAATCCTTCAAATTCTTCAAATCTCCGCATCATTAAAATCCTTCTTGAAGTCCTCTATCGAAGCGTAGCTCGTACTCAATTCTTCTTCAAGCATAAAAGACTCTGCGTTGTCGGAAGGATAATAGAAATATTCGGTGTTGTCTGTATTGGCCATCGCCAATGCAACTGCCTCCGGAGGATTGTCAAGACTCAGGTCGGTAGATGATATGGTATGAAACATTTTCATCATGCACCAGATGCCGGCAAACATGGCTGCCATATAAAGATACGGCTTCACTCTCTGCCATGCCGACAATTTCGGCTGCTCTATGACCTTGTATTCTGGAAGACTTTCCATTATTTTTGTCCTGACACTGTCGAAATATTGGGGTGGCACCGTGTATCCGGTCTTACCCCCGACTTTGTCAAGAATATTGCTCTCTTTCATATCCTGATATTTAATTCTTTGCTTTTTAATAGAATAACTCAATCTGTTGGCATCTGTTTCCAACCTTTTACTTATATGACAATGCTTCCCTTTATAGGTTTAATCAAAGTAAAAATATTTTTTGTATGTGGATTTTGATATGCTTAAAAAACGTTAAACTATTCCGTATAATTGCATAATGCCAATAAAAAATATTAATTTTGTAGCGAAATGACTAATTCTGCACTTCCAATAGACGAGACGTTGCTTGTAGAGCAATTGAGAAACCCGAAGACGGCTCATAACGCCTTCGATACCCTCATGCGTATGTATGGGAAGCCTGTCTATTGGCAAATCAGAAAACTCGTGGCTCGACATGAGGATGCCGACGACATTTTGCAAAACGTTTTCTTTAAGGCTTGGAATAACCTCCAAAATTTCCGTGGTGACGCTAAACTATCCACTTGGCTCTTTAAAATAGCAATAAACGAGTCAATAAATTTCCTTAATAAAGAGCGAAGCCGTAACAATGTCTCGGTTGATTCGGAAGATGATTCTTTCCGCCTTAATAATATAGAGGCTGATGAATATTTCGATGGTGATGAATTGCAGGCCGAACTTTTGAGGGCTGTAGCAAAACTCCCCGAAAAACAGCGGTTGGTTTTCAATATGCGATATTTCGATGAAATGAAGTATGAGGAAATCTCCGAGATTCTTGGAACTTCGGTGGGCGCTTTGAAGGCAAGTTATCATCATGCAGTAAAAAAAATTGAAGAAATTTTCTCTGAAAATTGACACTTTTGCCTGTTTCATCACATCGTGATGAACTTTTTTCAGTGAGATTGTTTAAATAGTATGTAAAAAGATAAATATAATGAAAAGAACACGACTTTTACTCATAATGGTCTTTTCCATGCTGTTTATGCCATTTCATTCAAAGGCTCAGTACTATAGTATCGTGAACCAGGCTGCAAATATGCTTCAGACGGCTGTAGCCGGTGGCTTAAGTTATAGAGGTTTTGTCGACGTTTCCTATACTGGTGGTATCGGAAATCTAAAGGCAAACTTCGCCGGTGTATCCACAATTCATGGATTCCAGTATGCAAACTGGCTTTTCATGGGCGCCGGCCTTGGGGTTGACTATGTGTATTCCAACACTTCGAATCCCTATAATGGAAATATTGGGGGTGGTCACGGTGTCAGCACAAGTGGTGCCATGATCCCGTTATTCACGGATTTCCGCTTTAAGATCGGTGCACCAACTTCTACGTCTTTCTTCATCGACATCAAAGCTGGTGGCTCTTTTCTGATTGGTAAAAATTATCTCGCCATCGAAAATGGATATATCAACGGTTCTGAATATTTTATGCTAAAGCCTTCTCTCGGTCTGCGAATTCCCGTTGGTCAAAGTGGAAAACAGGCTTTCAATATCGGTATAACTTATCAGTTGCTTACTTGCAACTATTGGTATAATTATTCCAACAATAGTACTCTCAGCTCCGTCGGTGGCACTCTCTCCTATGAATGGTAAATAATATGGATAAGATTAGAATGTGAGGATATTCTTATCTCATGTTCTTTTAACAAACAATAATGACAATGAAACGTGCGCTACTTTCATTTTTTGCATCCGGAATTTGCCTGGCTGCAATTGCAATACCTGCTAAACCGGGTTGGGTAAAGTTTACTCAGCCCGGTGGCACTGATGTGGAAATTAAAATACTTGGTGATGAACACGGACACATTGCCTATAGCAAAGACGGCCTTGTGGTCCTTGATGCTGGCGGTAGACTGGAATATGCAAAATTCAATCCCGATGGAATGGCCGTTCCTTCAGGTATTCTCGTGTCTTCATCATCTCTTGATGTGTCCGTCGCAAATCAAATTCAATCTTCTTCTCAAATCGATGATTGGATTGAATTTATAAAGGCAAATAGAGATTTGCGCCTTGATTTTGCGACCCCCAAACGCTTTGCTGCCATTTCCTCTGATGACTCAGTCGATTACGCCGACAACGCCGCAAGCTCCGAAAACGATGAAAACGCTGACAACGACGAAAATCGCGTCGTCCCTCTTAATTTTGGGCGTTGCGAATCCACATTTCCTGTACTTGGCGAGCAACGGGGACTCGTAGTGCTTGTGGAATATGAAGATGTGCAATTCACTTACGGTGATTATGATTATTTTTATCGCATGCTAAATGAGGAGGGCTTTTCTGATTTCGGATCTCTCGGTTCTTGTCGAGACTGGTTCGTTGAGAACTCTAATGGTCAGTTCCTTCCCGATTTCGATGTTTATGGCCCGGTGACCCTTCCAAATAAACGATCTTTCTATGGTGGAAATGACGTATTCGGAAACGATAAGAATCCTCAGAAGATGGCTATCCATGCTCTTGATATTCTCGATGACGAGGTGGATTTCACTCAGTATGATCGCGATGGGGATGGGAAAATCGACAATGTTTTCATCTTTTATGCAGGAAAAGGTGAACATGACAGCAATGTGTCTAATGCCGTTTGGCCCCATTCTTGGGATGTCTCTTCTGCCGAAAGTGACACTACTTATGTTTATGACGGGGTTGTCCTCGACCATTATGCGTGTACTTGCGAGTATCCCAGCGGTTATCAGCGTCCCGATGGTATCGGTACCTTCGTCCATGAGTTTAGCCACGTGATGGGGCTTCCTGACTTGTATGTGACCACTTATACCGGTGGCTTCACTTCTGGTCCATTCAGTGTCCTTGACTATGGTCCCTACAACAATGACCGACTTACACCTCCAAATTATTCTTCTTACGAAAAGTGTGCTCTCGGTTGGATTGATCTTATACCCATGGAAGAGGGCAATATTGAATTGCCTAATTTCAGCGATTCTAATGTGGCATACGTCTTGCCTACTGAAAGAGCAAATGAATTTTATTTCTTTGAAAACCGACAGTTGGTTGGAAATGATGCATATATCCCATATCATGGTATGCTTGTGTGGAGAATAGACTATGCCAAAACTTATTGGACCATGAATACTGTCAACAACACGAGTAGTCACCAACGTGTCGATCTAATTGAGGCTGACAATAAGAAGACTGAGGCTACCCGCAACGGTGACCCATTCCCTGGTGTCTCGGGGGTGACGGAATTCACTTTCGAGACCACTCCAAAACTCTCCAGTTGGCTCAACAAACCCCTTGAGTTCGATATCAAAAATATTGAGGAAACCGATGATGGTCTCATTCGTTTTGATGCTGTGGCAAGGTATGTCGGACCTTCTGTCCCCGACCAGAGGGATGACGAGCCTATCGGTATAGGTGGCGGTAATGCCTCCTCTGATCCGGGCGATCCTAATTCTGTCGGGTCTTTAGATTCTGAATCTACTGAAAATGCTGTTTATTACGACTTAATGGGTCGTAAGATTAGTAATCCACAAAATGGTATCTACATCCGAAATGGAAGAAAGGTACTCGTCAAATAACTCCCCAATTATCGATTATTCACTTTTCATTATTCATTATTCACTAAAAAGGCTCCCGAAGGAGCATTTTTTTATTCTGTCATGTTTTCTTTGTTGAAGATGTGTCGCAGTCGTGAGAATATTCTCTTCGACATCGATTCTGTCGGTTCAATATTGCTGCTACCTTTCAGACTCTCTATGGCACTCTTCTCTGCGTCAGTCAGATTCTCTGGCACGTAGACCATCAGATTTACGAGAATGTCGCCTCTGTTGTGTTCGTTCTGGAACATTGGAAGTCCTTTGCCGCGCAGTCTGAGAACTTTGCCTGGCTGTGTGCCGGCAGCAATCTTTACTCGAGCCTTGCCGTCAATAAGAGGTATTTCTGCGCTGCCTCCAAGGGCTGCTGTCGGGAAGTCGAGCATCAGGTTGTAGATGAGATCTTGTCCATCGCGGTAGAGTTCTGCACTCTTTTCTTCCTGAATCACTATAAGCAGGTCGCCGTTGACTCCTCCGTGGCGCGGTGCATTACCCTCTCCTTTGAGCACGAGTGTCTGGCCATCCTGTACTCCGGCTGGAATGTGGAATTCAACGATTGTCTCCTTCTTTTCTACTCCGGTGCCATGACAATATTTGCATTCTTCCGTGATTACCTTGCCCTCGCCATTACATTCCGGGCATACGGATTGAATCTGTTGTGCTCCGAGGAATGTCTGGCGCATCTGAGTCACGTAGCCGGTGCCTCCGCAACGCTGGCAGGTGCGGAAGGCTGTCCCATCTTTTGCCCCTGTGCCGTTGCAATGCGTACATGCAACAAATTTCGGTATCTTCAATTTTTTGTCAACTCCATTCGCAATATCTTTCAAACTTACCTTGACGGTGATTCGCAAGTCCGTTCCCTTGTTGACCGGCTTCCTTGCCCTCGTCCCGCCACCTCCATAACTGCGGTATGTCCCGGCCCCCGAGAATGCGTCTCCAAAGATGTCTCCGAAGTTCGCGAAAATATCCTCCATGGTGAATCCTCCGCCTCCGAAGCCACTGAAACCTCCATAGCTGCCGCCTCCGGCGCCACCTCCGAAGCCTTGTGGACCCATGTTGTGGCCGTAAGCGTCATAGAGCTGACGCTTCTTGTCGTCGCTCAACACATCGTAAGCCTCTGCCGCTTCCTTAAATTTCTCTTCAGCGGCTTTCTGCTCCGATTCCGGGCGGTCGGAATATTTGTCAGGGTGATATTGGATGGCCTTCTTCCGGTAGGCCTTCTTTATTTCGTCTGCCGTGGCATTTTTCGCCACACCCAAGACTTCATAGTAATCTCTTTTCTCTGCCATGATATGTATTCATGTTATTGGGCGACTGCCACTTTGGCGTGACGAAGCACTTTGTCGTTGATCATATATCCTTTCTGGACGGTATCAAGCACCTTCCCCTTCATGTCCTCACTCGGTGAAGGCACCTGCGCTATCGCCTCGTGTAGTTCGGCGTCAAAGGGTTCGCCTGTGGAATTCATTTCCTTCACTCCCATGCTTTCCATGTATTTCACAAGCTTGTTGTAGATAAGCTTCATACCCTCGAGCATTGACTCTGCATTGGTATCTGTTTCGGCTGCTTTGATGCCTCTTTCAAAGTCATCAAGAATCGGAAGGAGCCCTTTCAGCACGTTTTCTCCACCGTTCTTGATAATCTCTGCCTTTTCCTTCAACGTACGTTTGCGGTAATTGTCAAATTCCGCTGCAAGGAAAAGATATTCTTTTTTCTGTTTCTCCACTTCTGCCTGAAGTCCCACAAGTTGATTTTCAAGAGTGTTTACCTCCTGCTCTGCCTGTGTGTCTTCTGTGTCACCGGCGAAATCGTCGCTCACCGCCACGTTCTCGTCCGTGTTATCTTCTACGATAGGCTTTTCTTCCGCCTGCTCGTCCTCCCTATGCTTGTTCATATCTTGATTTCTATAATTTCTATTGTGGTTAAACTTGTTCCTGTGTCTCATAGTATTATAATTTAAGTTAATTTCTCCTTTTAGTAGATTGTTCTTTTAGATATTGTTATTTCACTCTTTCTTCTTTTTTTATTGTTTCCTTTCCTTATCATCAGCAAATATTATGCCAATAAAAGTTAAAATGATTTTAATTGCAACTCTATCTTATCTTTATATTTTAACGTTTAAGTCGCTACCAATGTTCATATAAAATACAATACGGCTACCTTCACAGGCAGCCGTATGCAAATTCTTCCATAATTCAATTTTAAACTAACCTAACATCATGAAACGATTTTCTTGCTTTTCGATAGTAAAACGCAATGCCTATGCAGAAAGTTCACTTGTTACATTAGTTTAATATATTTAATCTTTTTGAAATATTATTTCACTTTGTTGATTCCTTCTTCGCAGCTGTTTTCTTGGCCGGAGTCTTCTTTGCGCTTTCTTTCTTGGCCGGTGATTTCTTCCCGGCTTCTTTCTTAGTCCCTTCCTCCTTCGCCGGTGCTGACTCTACCGCAGGTAGTTCCACCGGTGCATAATTGGAATCTTCCGATTCAAGGATATTCTTGCGAAGTGCCTTCACCTCCTTATTGAGTTGCTCGATTTCCGCACTCTGGTTGCTGATCGCAAGAAGCAAGGAGTTCAATTCTTCGTTATCCACGTTTTCTGGGAATTGCTCCTGAACCCTCACGAGGAAGTCGGCAAGTACATTCATATAATTGGTGAATGCTGCAAACGGACTGTCGTAGGGACTAAAGGCTGCATCTGCACCATTGCCCGTCGCCATATAGAAGAAGTGGTCGCTACCCTGAAGATATTCCCAGTCCTGTACTATCTTCCGGTCTTGAACGAGCATTACTCTTTCTCCAATGCCGTAGAGCTTGTTGATTGCCTCGCGTTGAAGGTCATTGCCCATCCATGCAGATGTGTCGCGTGATCCATCGACGTAGGAGACTGCGAAAGGAATTGTAAAACTATCCACAGCTTTCATTTTGGTCACAACCTCTGAAGGCGATGTGAATCTGACTCCCTTCTCTTTGCCAAAACGGGGGAGTGCCTTGAAGAAGTCGAAGATGCCTGCATTGGCTGGAATGAAGGTGCCAAATGTGTCCATGCTAAGATAGATGTTCACTATCTGTTCCTCCTCAGGAAGTTCTGCAATCCAGTTCACATACTTGTCTGCTGTCAGTGGATACTCTGCCCAATCGCTGTTGTTGAAATTGTGGGAGATGTCTGCTGCCAATTTGTCGTTGGTGAAAAGCATCTTCAGCTTGGAAGCTGTTGCTGATGAATATACATAGTCTGGGCTCTTCCATCCAAGAATGTGTTTTGCACCGGGAACAAGAGCTGCCTTGTAGCCCATCGACTGGATTAATGCCGCAATGTCGTCGTCGAAGATGAGTTCGGTGTTGGCAAACACCTTCGGAGTCTGCCCAAATATCATCTTCAGGGTCTTTTCCTCTATTTTTGCCTGACGCAGGAACTCCTCCGGCTCTTCGAGTGATGCCAATGAGTGGGCAAATGTCCCTCCCAAGAATTCCACTGTCCCTTCAGCTGCAAGTTTCTGGAGGATTTCTATAACTTCAGGCTCTGCCTGTTGAAGCTGTTCTATTGCTGTGCCCGAAATGGATACAGCACATTTGAAGTCTGACCCATATTCCTTCGACATCTCAAGGAGTGTCTTGCACATTGGCAGGTAGCTTTTCTCTGCCACGTTGCTGATGATGTCTTCATTGGCGAAGTCATCATAATAGTAGTGGTCGTTGCCGATATCAAAGAAACGATATCTTTTCAGACGGTAGGGCTGATGTATGTTGAGATAAAAACAAACGTTTTTCATTTTTCCTTATTTTTAATTATTAATTATTAATTATTAATTTCGCGAAGCGATTACCTCCTTGTAGATGCCGATCACCTTCTTGCCGACCTTTTCCCATGTGATGCCATGGATTTCCTCTATACCTTTGTCGCGAAGCGTGTGATACATTGCCGGATAGTTGAGGATACTGTGGATTGCATCGGCCATTGCGTCGATATCCCAGTAATCCGTCTTTATGACGTTGGTGAGGATTTCTGCACATCCGGATTGCTTCGATATGATACTCGGCACTCCCATTTCCATTGCCTCAAGTGGCGAGATGCCAAATGGCTCCGAAACGGAAGGCATGATGTAGACATCCGAGTCGCGGAGCATCTCATATACTTCTTTGCCACGCAGGAAGCCCGTGAAATGGAATCTGTCGGCAATCCCCCGTTTTGCAACGAGTTTTATCATCGCATCCATCATGTCGCCGCTGCCTGCCATGACAAATCTAACGTTCTTGTCTTTGTTGAGTACCTTGGCTGCAGCCTCCACGAAATATTCCGGACCCTTTTGCATGGTTATACGTCCGAGGAATGTCACCACCTTTTCTCCCTCCGGTGTGCGACGTTTAAGGTCAAGGTATTCCTGTGGCAGTGGGATAACAGCATTGTGCACTGTCGATACTTTCGCCGGATTGATGCCATATTTGTGGATCACGGTCTGGCGCGTAAGTTCCGACACGCACATGATATGGTCGGCATTTTCCATACCATCCTTCTCAATCGCAAACACCGTTGGGTTGACATTCCCTCGCGAACGGTCATAGTCGGTCGCATGCACATGAATTACAAGAGGTTTCCCCGTCACATTCTTTGCATGTATACCTGCTGGATAGGTCAGCCAGTCATGCGCATGGATGATATCGCACGGTATGGTACGTGCTATCACTCCGGCCACTATAGAATAGTTGTTGATTTCCTCGATAAGGTTATCGGGATATCTGCCGGAAAATTCAATGCATCCGAGGTCGTTGAGCTTCATGTAGTTGAAGTCGGCATAGATATGGTCGCGCAAGTCAAAGTAGAGTTGCGGATTCATAACCTTCCCGATGCGGCTTTCCACATAGTCCCAGTTCACGTCGCGCCATGCCACCGGTGTGCAGTTGGCACCGATGATCTGCGCAAAACCTTTCTCTTCGTCGCCCCATGGTTTCGGTATCACGAATGTGATGTCCATGTCGCCGTTGGCATGCATTCCCTTGGTTAGTCCGTACGACGCTGTCCCCAGACCTCCAAGGATATGAGGTGGAAATTCCCACCCAAACATTAATGCCTTCATATTTCGTTAGTTATCGTAATTCTGTAATTTGTTCAGTTCTTTCACATTCTTGATCGTACGCAGGATCTCTCCCACATTCTTGGCTGTCGATACTGCTCCTCGTCCTAAGAAGGGAGGATTGCCGTCGTACATCTCGCTCAGAGACCCGATGCAATTTTCTGTCATGTCATCTTCGTAGCCTATAAGCTTGCGCTCAATGAATCCCAGTCCGCTTACTCCAAACACCTTGATGTAGGCGTCGGCATAGAATCCGAATAGCCATGGGCGAACCGGCCCCTGATGCACGGCATATTCGCGCTCTACCGGTCCGCCTACATAATTCGGACGGTAGGCATAGCTCTTCGGACTCAATGTGCGCAGACCCTTTGGTGTCAGGAGTTCCTTGGATGCAAGATCAAGTACCTTCCTGCGCTGACGGCGGTCAAGTGGTGAGTATTCGAGTCCAATGGCAATCACCATATTAGGACGTACCTCTACATCTGCGTATGTGCCGTTTACGTAGTCGTAAAGATATCCATAATCATTGAGGAATGTCTCCACAAAGGATGTCTTCACCTTTTCTGCAAGTGCATTCAGATCCGATAAATATGATTCCATTTCCTTGTCGCCGTCGTAGAGGGAGATAAGGAATCGGATGGCATTATACCATAGGGCATTAAACTCCACGATATAACCTGTGCGTGGAATGATTGGTCGCCCATTGATTGATGCCGATAGCCATGTCACTGGGGTGTCTGTGCCGTTGCTGCTCAAAAGTCCGTTGGGATTGAGATGCAGGTTGCCGATCTTTTCATTGCGGATATCTTCCACAAGCTTCTTCACCGTCGCTCCGTAAAGCTCTCGGCATGTGCGCGTGTCTGTGCTCCTGCGATATTGCTGGATTGCCCATATTGTCCATAGGGGAATGTCGGGCAAATCTATTTCATGTATCGTCCGGTCTTTTTCCCCGGTCTCAATATATTTGTTGAGTGCCTTGAGGAAAGTGGCCATTATCTGCTCGTAGTCTGACTTGTGGTTGATGGCAAGTGTGCATCCCGGTAGTGCCATCAGTTCGTCACGCGCGCGTACGTTATACCAGGGGAACCCGGCCATGATATACATCCCCTTATTGTTGGTCATGTAAAACTGTTTTGCAGAGTTCTTCAGGCAGTTGTAGAAACTGGTGCGCGGGGTGCGTCCCTTGATTTCATTGTCATACATCTCTGCTAGTCCCTCCGGGTTGATTTCCGATGTGCCGGCGCTGAAGATGATGCTTTCTCCTTTCTTGATAGGCAACTCGAAATATCCCGGCACCCATAGGTCTTCCTTATATGGTATGCCGCGGTCGCGGTCTTTATAGTATTCTATTCCCTTATACCAGTGTCCATCGTTGACCCATTTTACTGGCTTGTTGAATTGCATCACCAGATCCGGATATCCCGCATATAGGCATGTGGAAATGCCATTCTCAACTTCGGTTATATTCTTGTTGATTGCTTCATTCTCAAGCACAAGATCGTTGGCATTGCGGAAGGCAAGCATGGGGCGGAACTGCAGGGTCGTTTCCGAATGTGCATCGGCCAATGTGTATTTGATCAATATGCGGTTCTCATTGCTGATAAATGTCTTTTGCTTGGTCAGGATCACGCCTCCTACTCGGTAGGTCATCGTCGGCACTGTCTCGCAGTCAAACATCCGGATATATTTGTGTCCGTTGGGCGAGAAAATGTTGTCGTCATATTGGTGCAGTCCAAGGTTGAAGGGCGCTCCGTGCTGGATCACAGTCTCATCAAGACTCGACAATAGCACATGCGCCTTGTCGTCCATTTCGGGAATCGGTATCACCAATAGCCCATGCTGCTTACGGGTGTTGCAACCCACTATCGTGGTGCAGTGATAAGCTCCCGATTTGTTGGTCCGGAGCATCTCTTTCGGCAGGCTCTGCTCCAGATTTATCATGAGATTCTTGTCAAATTTCAGGTAACTCATATAATTAGTTTAATTGATTTTTCCCTTTATGATAAATGCCTCTAAGCTATATATTCTCTTTATATGCATCGGAAAGTGCTTTTTCCTCATTCATAATCGCAAATTTAGTAAAATTTAACAAAATGACAAAATAAAAATAGCCAAACATGCTCTAAAACATAAAAAAATCTGAAAAATGCTTGCGTTTTTCAGACCTCGTATCATATTATTCAATATTTTTATGATATTCTACATTATTTTTATGATATTTACAGTAGTTGATGTATTTGGTGTTGTGTGAGGGCGTAAGCCCAAAATCTTTTCATTTGCTCTCAACCCTTATATCCACATCCCTTATCAGCAAGTCCCCTGATGCATCATACATCTTCGTCGCTATCTCATCAATCTGCCGGAGGGCTTCCGCATATGTGGTCTTAAACTCAGGTATGAAATCTGATTTCCCCTCGCTCTCCACTCGTCTGACCACATCATGCACCGTGATTTTGTCTGTGTCTGTCGTTGGAATAAGCCCGGGATCCTCATCTCCATCCTTCCCGTTGTTGGTCTGCACAAGTCCTGATTTTATCAGCTTGTCGGCAATACTGCTCACCAGGCTTATGGGCAGTCCGTAGGTCAGTGAAAGACTGTTGCGCGTCGGAGCTGTCATCCCATTGTGGAATCTCCGGTAGATCACCGCTGTAACTATAAGAAGAACCTTCCTGTAGTAATCCTGCGACACGCTCGTGATGTTGTCGAAGAAATTATAGGAGAAGATATTCTGCATGGCATATGTCAGTCCGCACCCTGATAGCAAAAGAAGCCAACTGAATTGAAGCCATATCAGAAGCAGCATTGCAAAGGAAAATGACCCATATATGGCATTGTATTTCGACACGTAGATCTGTCCTCCAAGAAAGAGCAGCTGAAGTATTTCAAATGCTACAGCACTGAATATCCCAGAAATAGCTGCATATTTGAAATTTACCTTTGTGTTGGGGATTAACCAAAAACAAAGTGTGAAGGCTGCCCAGCATAGGACCACTGGCGAAAACTCAAGCAAGACGTTCACCAATGGTGTCATGAATTTCAATGGCACGACTGCCAATATAGTGCTCGACATGAAGATTGATATGCCCGAACTCAATATCATCAGTACCGGTATCAGCAGGAAAATGGCTATGTAGTCCCTGACCTTTTGGATAAGGTTTCGGCCCATCTTTATATCCCAGATGTTGTTGAATGCGTCTTCTATGTTGCTCAGAAGTGAGATAAGAGTCCATAGCAAGACGATAAGACCGATACCTACAATTACCCCAGACGACGCTTCTGCAAGATACGAGTCCACAAATTTTAATGCAGTGGATATGGCCTGCGACTGGGATGGAAAATAGGTATACAGTTCATTCTGAACCACTTCTTGCAAACCAAAACCCTTGCTGATGGCAAGCAGAAGGGCAAGCGCCGGAACCATCGCAAAGATTGTCTGATACGTGATGGCCATCGACTTAATCTGAAAGTCTCTGTTGAGAAACGACTGCACAGTGAGGTTGATGGTCTTGATAATGCGCACTCCCATCTTGTTGCGCGAGTCTGACCATACTCCCGAGATGCAGTATCCCACACATCTCTTAATCTTGTCGATCGTCTTCCCTATAAAACCCTCTTTCTTTGCCATTTGATTGGTTTCTATAGTATTAAAATTACCAGGCAGGCGTTGCCCGCCCGGTGTTGACTAAAGCAGAAGGGATGTAAGCCGGGTTATGTAAGACCCCTGAAGTCGCCCTCAAGGCAGTCACGTCTGTCATTTATCTTGGCCGCCTGTTGCCAGACGGCTCCGGCGTTGCCGCCGTGCAGCCTACCCCCCGGCAATGGACGAGCAATCCTTAGCTGCCGGTATATTTGGCCTTGCAACCCGTATGATGTGCGGCATGCCATGTCGCCATGGCATCCGGTGGGCTCTTACCCCACCTTTTCACCCTTGCCTCGATGCCCGAAGGAGTCGCGGCGGTTGTTTTCTGTCACATTGTCACCGACGTCGCCGCCGGCTTGCCGTTAGCAAGTACGGTGCTCTTTGTTGCCCGGACTTTCCTCTTAATGCGCCTGGCATGAAGCGACAGACCTCCCTTCTGCTATTTTTCCCTTGTATCTCTTTTGATCTATCTAATCACTTAACTCTTAACTCTAACCCTTAACCCTTAACTCCGCCAACTTCGCAACTATCTCTGCTATCTGATCCACTTCAAACTTCGACCCATCTATCGTCAGATGATAATTGTTGGCTACTCCCCAGTTCCTTCCTGTGAAGTAGTTGTAGTAACCCTGACGTTCGCTGTCGGCTTTCTTTATGAAACTCATTGCCTCACTCTCGCTCTTGGCGTCGCCTCGGCTCATCACATTCTTTGCCCTCCACTGCAGCGGAGCGTGGATAAAAATACTCACCAATCCCGGATGGTCGCGCATCACGTAGTCTGCCGTCCGTCCTACTATCACGCAACTCCCTTCCTGGCATATCTGCCTTATCACATTTGTCTGTGCCTCATATAGCGACTCCTTGCTTATCGGAGAGGTGGCATACGAGTCAAGGATACCGTATTTGCCGGGTAGAAGTTTCCCGAATAGCGATGGCTTCTTCTCATCTGCTTTTAGCAATATCTCAGGATCATAACCATATTTGGCTGCAACCTTGCTTATGATTACCTTGTCGTAGTAGGGGATATTCAGCAGTTTGGCAAGGGCCAGACCCAATTTCCGGCCGCCGCTCCCAAATTGACGCCCTATCACTATTATCTTGTCTTTGCTATCATCCATAGTGGTATCGGTTTCTCGTTCTCTTATTAAAACATTTTTCATCGTTATTTGGTTATTTTTAGACGAAAAAAAATAAATTTCCACCTTTTTATTTCAATTTTTTTTGGTTAAAAAATGATTTTGTCGAATATTTTGTGTAAATTTGCGCTTTGATAGCGCCGCAATTAAAGTTTTTCGTAGATTTTATGGGCGCGAAATCAGAATATTTATGAGTGAAACATTAAAGAATCTTAGTGAGGACACGGATGGAATGGCTACATACGACTATATAGTCAATAATGTCGATACATGCCTTGACTGCATGCCTCAGCTCATCGACAACCTCAAACGCGTGGACATCTCCGGACAGTTTCTTGCTTCTACCGCCAGATTCCTTTGCGCAGTCGATCGCGAGAAATTTTCAAGTTGCCTAACTCCCCTCATCGAGGGGGCAATTGAGAAAGACCGCGAGCGAAAATACATCGGGTCGCTCCTTCAGGCAATCTGGGGTCCTGACTATATGGAAAACGCTGACCGCCTCAAAGCCAGCGACGACAACTTTAGAAGAATTTTCAAGCGTATATATCAGCCAAACGGTATCTAATGAATAAGAAAATCTTAACATCTCTTGCTGCCGCTGCCGGCGTTGCTATGATTGCCTCTTCGGTAATCGTTTTCGGCATGCCGCAGTCTGAGACAGAAAATGCAATTGCCTTGGATAATACATCTGCCATTGTCGCCGACACTCTGCCGGCAGGCCCCACTCTCGACATCAAGACTTCTCTTGGCGACATCAAGATTCGCCTCTACGACGACACTCCGCAACATCGCGACAACTTTCTGAAACTCGCCAAAGAGGGTTTCTACGATGGTGTCCTTTTCCATCGCGTCATTGATGGATTCATGGTGCAGACTGGCGACCCTGACTCGAAAACTGCTGAAAAAGGTGCGATGCTCGGTAGCGGTACCCCGGGTTATACAATCCCCGCTGAAATTGTATATCCAAAGCATTATCATAAGTATGGTGCGATTGCAGCTGCCCGTACTGCCGACCAGATGAATCCTCAAAGGGAGAGCAGCGGTAGCCAGTTTTATATTGTGACCGGTAAGAAATATAATGAGCCTACTCTTGCCAAAATGCAGGAAATGGCTATTCAGAAAGAACTCCAGGCTTATTTCATGCAACTCCAGCGCGAGAATATGGACACTATCCGCGCCATGCGACAGGCAAATGATTCTGTTGGCTTGGAAAATCTTCGACAGGAGCTCATCAGAAAGACTGAGGCTAATGTGCATCCCACCGGTATGACTGAGGAGATTATCCGCGACTATACTACTATCGGAGGTACTCCGCATCTCGACGACCAATACACCGTTTTTGGTGAAGTCATCGAAGGTATGGATGTCGTCGAGAAGATTCAGAAAGCTGAGACCGATTCCCACGACCGACCTCTTGAGGATATAAAGATTCTTTCTGTTTCCGTCGAGGAATAGCCATTTCTTCCGGATGCTGATAAAACTTAAAACTGAAACTTTTAAACTTCAGATTTTTTGTTAGGAATTTGAATAAACATAACATCATGCCATGACCGACGAAGTAAAGAATGTTCCCGACGTGGAACTTCCTGAAAACCCAACCGGAGTCGACGCTCCTGAAGCAATTGCCGAAGAGCGGAAACCCCGCTTTTCCGAGATGACAAAATCCGAACTCCTTGATGCGCTCCGTGCCATCGTGGAGGAATCACGTGCCACCGAACACCATGAGACCCAGGCTATCAAGGGAGCTTACTTTGCTCTGCGAGGCAAAGAGACTCTTGCAGAACTCGATGCCTTTGTGGCCAATGGTGGAAAACCCGAAGACTTCGTATCGACTTCCGATCAAGGCGAGAATGAACTCCGCGAACTCCTTGGCCGTTTCCGCGACATCCGAAATTCATACCTCGAAGCCGACAAGGCCGCTCGTGAGGCTAATCTTGCTGAAAAACAAGAAATTCTTGGCCAGCTTAAGGAGATTGCATCCGACATTGACAATGTGAATGTCAATTTCCAAAAGTTCCAGGATCTCCAAAAGCAATTCAAGGATAAAGCAGAGCTGCCTGAAAATGCCGTTACCGCTATTTGGAAGGAGTTCCAGACCACTGTGGAATTGTTCTACGACCAGCTTAAGATGAACAAGGAACTGCGCGACCTCGCTTTCAAGAAGAATCTCGAGGCTAAGCGTCAGCTTGTCGAACAGGCTAAAGAGTTGGCCGGCAATAGTGATGTTGTTGATGCAATCAACAAATTGATGATTCTTCACAATGAATGGCGCGAGATTGGTCCCGTCGCAAAGGAGTATCGCGAACCTCTTTGGGAGGATTTCCGCGAGGCATCATCTGTGGTCAGAAAACAGCATCAGGAGTATTTCGAAAAGCGTAAGGCGGATGAGGCTGCTAATGAAGATGCCAAACTCAAGCTTTGCGAAGAAGTCGAGGCCGTAGTCGCTAATATGCCCGATGCTTTGAATGCCTGGGATGAACTAACTAAGAAGGTACTCGACCTCCAGGCTCAGTGGAAGGAAATTGGATTCGCTTCACGCAAAAACAATATGCTTCTCTATAATCGGTTCCGCACTGCCTGCGACACTTTCTTCAAGACTAAGGCTGAATATTTCCATAAGGTAAAGGAGGAATACAGCGAGAATCTGAAAAAGAAGACTGAACTTTGCGAGATGGCTGAGGCTCTTGCCGACCAACCCAAGATCAACGTCGCTGTAGATGAAGTTCAGCGTCTCCGCGAGGAATGGAAGAAAATTGGCAGTGCTGGCCGTCGTCATTCCGATGAGGTGTGGCAGAGATTCACCAGTGCCTGCAATGCAGTCTTCGAACGCCGCAAGGCCGAATCTGGCGACCGACGTAAGGAAGAGTCTGCCAATCTTGAGGCTAAGCGTGAGGTCATTGAAAAACTTAAGGCTCTTCCGCTCGACCTTGACCGCAAAGATCTCCTCCCGCAGGTGCGCCAGCTTCAGGACAAGTGGAATGAAATCGGTCATGTCCCCTTCAAGATGAAAGATGCTCTCCGTGCTGAATATCGTGAGATTTGCGATAAGATTTATGGCTCTCTCGACCAACGCCAGACGCGCAACGATATGAAGCGCTTCGAGCAGAAGATAGAAGACATTAAGGACGACGATGCTAAGGTTCGCAAGGAACGCGACTACCTCCAGCGTCAGCTCGAGGCAAAACGCAACGACCTGAAGACTTACCAGAACAATATGGGATTCTTCAATGTCAAGTCAAATGCCGGTAGCTCCATGCTGAAGGATCTCGAACGAAAGATTAAGCTCATCGAGCAAGACATCGACCAAATCCAGCAAAAACTCAAACTCCTATAACTCCTATATATGATAAAGGCGGCTTCGGCCGCCTTTGATTTTTAATCTTACTTCCCAAATGCGTTTCGCAGTTCTTCATACGTCGCCAACGGATTGCAGGTATATATTTGTCTGACTATTAAATCAGGTCCCGAAATGTATATCCTCGGTATGATGGATGTGGCAAACAAATTATAGATATTCCTGTCATCCTGCGCTGAGTAGGGGAGTGTCAGCCCATTTTCTTCCCAGTAATTGGCCACTTGCTCTGCTACCTCTGCCCGGCTGATGCAGACTATCGTTATCTCTTCTCCATATTCCTCCCAAAATTTCTGAACCTCCGGAAGCTCTTCCCGGCAATCCGAACAGTCTGTGTTGAAGAAAACTATCATCGAATCCTTTCCCCTCAAGGATTCGGTGTTGACTATTTCACCATTGTTCATCTCTGCCTCAAAGTCTGGAAGTGTGTCCCCAATTCTCACATATTCATTCACCTCAGCTTCTTTCTCCATTATGCAGGATTCACACATGGCCACCACCAAAATTGCTATCAGGCAGTTTAAAATCTTCAAACGCATACTTATCAACTATTCAGGTAAGTTTTTAGTGGCCTTCGCTCCGAGTTCTTTTAGTTTGTTGGCTTTGGCGGTTAGCCCGACCCTGTTTTCTACATCCTTATGACATTTCTCAAAATTCTTAACCACATCATTAAGAGATTTTTCCACTTTCGTCATGTCATTGTAGTAATCCACGAATTTATCATACAATTCTCCTCCAGCCTTTGCAATCTCCATCGCGTATTTGTTCTGGCGGTCCTGCTGCCACAACTGTGCCACTATCTGCATCACGGAGAATAGATGTGTCGGCGACACCATCACCACCTTCTGGTCATAGGCATATTTCCATAGATCTGGTTCAAGTTGCATTGCCAAGTAGTAGGCCCCTTCGTTGGGTATAAACATCAACACGTGATCGGCCGAATCCTTAATGTATTTCTGATATTTCTTGTCGCCAAGCTCATTTATGTGACTTTTCACCGACCTTATATGTCTTTTCCCAATCTCCTTTTTCTCGTCATCGGTGCTCGCCGACATGTAATCGCTGTATGCTGTAAGCGACACCTTCGAGTCAATCACCATCTTGTGGTTGTCGGGCAATGCCACGACAACGTCCGGACGCAACTGCTTGCCCGATTCGTCTTTTATGGTCTGGTCTGCATCATCGCGTGTCACTTGGGTGAAGTAATTCTTTCCCTTCACCATGCCGGCGTTTTCAAGCAGAGTCTCAAGCACCATCTCTCCCCAGTCTCCCTGAATCTTCGAATCTCCTTTCAATGCTGTTGTCAGATTCCGCGCTTCCTTGCCGATGTCGCTGTTTAGCTGCATCAGCCTCTCTATCTGGTCGGAAAGCGACTTGCGGTCTGCCGTTTCTTTCACGTATGAATCCGTTATTGTCTTCGAAAACTCCTCAAGCTTTGTCTTCACTGGATTCAGGGCATTGGCAATCAGTTCAGTGTTCTCTGTCTTTAATGCCGCACTCTGTTTTTTCAATATCTCCTCCGCTAAATTGGAAAAGTGAAGCCGCGACTGCTCCTGATTTTGGGCGGACTGCTCCTTGATCCGTTGCTCCATCTCCTTTTGCTGCAAGGCAAGTCGCCGCTCCATTTCCTGGCGTTCCATCTCCTGGCGTTGTTCGGCTTCTCGCTGCTTTTCTGTCGTTTGCGACTCGTAATCCTTGCGCATGCTCTGCATCCGCATATTGAAATAAATCATTGTCGCTCCCATAAAAGCCGCAAGGACTACTATTATTAATATCGTTGCAAGTGTATTGTCCATGGATATACCCAATAATATGATTTGGTGTTGTGTGAGGCCGAAAGGCCGATTCTTATCGCCCTACCATATGCTCACTCATCTTTCCATTGATCATAACTTCTCCACTATATAGGATAAACGCTCCGGCAAGCCCTTTCTCCAGTAGCATCGCCATGCCTTCTTCTGATCCCATCACCATGCAGGCTGTGGCCATGGCATCTGCCTCCATGCAAGTGGGTGCTATCACCGATGCACTCAATATATCGGTGGTAATCGGTCGTCCCGTTCTCGGAGATATCGTGTGCCCATAGGTCTCACCCGCCTTCTTGTGATAGTTGCGGTAGTTGCCGGATGTAGCCAACGCCTCATTGTTGAGTTCCACTATCAGAGGATCTTTAAATGTGGGGCGCTTGTCGCTTTGGAAAGCCTCTCTTAGAAATTGCTCGTCGGGTGTCTCAATCAGTATTCTCCATTTCTTGCCGTCCGGGTTGGTACCATGGCATACTATCTCTCCGCCGATCTCAAACATCAGGTCGCGACATCCGCGGTTGCGCAACACCTGGGCCGCAACATCTACTCCATACCCCTTTGCCAATCCCGAAAAATTAAATTCTATCTCGGCCGATTCCTTATGTATTATCCCATCCTGGATATAGGTCTTGTTGATGCCTGTGGCTTTAAGCAGACTTTCTATGTCTGCGGTGTCTGCCGTGGGCACGCGGTTCCTGCCAAATCCCCACGCCTCTATAAGTGTGGATATTGTGGGGTCAAACATTCCCTTGCTGGTTTGGTTCACATCTTTTGCCATATTATAGACATTCGTGAAATGGTAATCCACCGGACCATACTCCGATTTGTTGATTCGGCTCACCAGCGAATTGTGGTCAAACACCGATATGCTTTGCTCCACACTCACCAGCGAATCTATCGCCACCTTGAGCATCTCCTGGTCCCCATAGAAGGTGGCATGCCATACAGTATGCCAAATCATCCCCTCATTCTTTTGCCATGAATGAATGTCGATGCATCCCGATAGTGTCAATATGATGGTGAGTAGCAGCGAATATGAAATCGTTTTCACTGTTTGATGCCAGTTGTTTCCCCTCTTGTTCATCGTCGTTGTTGCTGTTGGTTTAAATTTCCCCAAAATTAATAATTATTTTTGTCAATCACAACTTTTCTACATAATATTTATCGAAAATCTGCCGTATCTCCTTATTTTGTTTAACCTCATTCTCTCCCCAATTGTTATATTACTAGGCACTGTTCTCTTGCGATATCTGTGATAGTTGTTACTGTTCTCCGCAAGCATTGCGGTGGTATTGTCAAATTTATAATAATATAATCCTACCCCTACAATGAAAGAATCATTCGTATTTCTGGCCGATGGTTTCGAGGAAATTGAAGCCATCTCTGTTATTGATATCCTGCGCCGTGCCGGCATGGATGTCAAGACTGTATCTATCACTGCCTCTCTCCAGGTTAAAGGTGCACATGGCATTGGTGTCACTGCCGATACCATTTTCGATAGCACCATGTTTGCAAACGCCGGTTGGCTCATCTTGCCAGGTGGTATGCCCGGTGCCTCAAACTTGTATAATTTCGCACCTCTCCAGGGACTGCTCCGAAATCAGGCCGCTTCTCATGATGGCAAAATCGCTGCCATTTGCGCTTCTCCAGGTGAAATCCTCGGTCAACTCGGTTTGCTGAAAGGCGAGAAGTTCACTTGCTATCCAAGTTTTGAAAGCAAAGTGAATGGTGGCGATTACGTCGACGAAAAAGTTGTCGTCTCTGGCAAGTTCGTCACCGCCAATGGCCCATCGAGCGCAACTCTCTGGGCTCTCGCTATAGTCAAAGAGGCTTGCGGTGAGGCTAAGGCTGAAGAGGTTGCAGCTGGTATGTTGTTTTATACCAAAAAACTCCACAACCCCGATTACAATTTCGGCTGATGGCTGACATTTTTCTGACTATCGAAAGGGAAGGAACCGGCAAATTCACCGAAAAGAAAAGCCGGTTCCTCTCATTCGCATTCCATGTAGTGTCCGCTGATGAGGCAAAAGCTTGCATGAAGTCCCTTCAGAATGAGTATCACGATGCTCGCCATGTCTGTTGGGCTTATGTCGTTGGCCCTGAGCGTAAGGAGTGGCAGGCTAACGACAATGGCGAACCATCCGGAACTGCCGGAAAACCCATCCTTGGCCAGATAAACTCTCTCGGTCTCACTGATGTGGTCGTGGGTGTGGTCAGGTATTTCGGCGGCATAAAACTCGGCACTCCCGGTCTTATTGCGGCCTACAAGGAGGCTGCTTCTCTTGCATTGGAGGCTTCTGGCGTGAAGCAATGTGTCCGACAGGCCATTTTCGACTTTTCCTTTCCATATCTTGCCATGAATGATGTCATGAAGGTGGTAAAATCCTCCGGTGCGGAAATTATTAGTCAGAAGTTCGACAATTCCTGCTCAATGTCTCTCTCCATACGTCTCGATGATGCCGAGTCTTTGCGTGGCCGCCTCGATTCAATCGATGGACTCACCTATTCTTAGCAATACCTCTTCCAGACTTTCTATCCTACCCAAATATCTCTCCGAGTCCGATTCAAACGCCTTCCCCTTGCAATCATAATAGATTGCCCGCCAGCCTGCATCCAATGCCCCCTGTATGTCGTTCTTCGGATTGTCGCCTATCATTATGGCTGTTTCTGCACTCGCACCGGTTTCCCGCTCTGCATATCTGAATATTCTTGCATCCGGTTTCTGGATACCAATCTCGTCGCTGATTACTACCCTCTGAATATATTTGTCAAGCCCACTGTTCCTTAGTTTCCTATATTGAACTTCATTAAAGCCATTGGTCAGTACTCCTATAAGATATTCTTTAGACAGCTCATTGAATAGCTCTTCCGCACCTCTGCATGGTGCGTTGCATTCGCCTAATAGATATAGGTAGCGGTCATTGAGCATCCTCGATAGGTGGCGGCTCTCTTCGGTGTCTTCCTCCGGCGATATTGTGAGCCGGAACCGTTCCCCCTTTAGAAACTCGGATGTAATTTCACCCCTCTCGTGAAGTTCCCACATCTGGCTGTTGTGGATGTGATATTCTTCTATGAAGGCCTCTGCTGTGCCATATTTTGAACGTATGCTTTCTTGCTCCTTCCATAGTTTCTTTAGTGATTTTATCGAAGCACTCGCAAAGTCGAAAAGTGTGTCGTCAAGGTCGAAAAATATCCATTTGATAGCCATAAAATCGTAAATTTTTGCAAAAATAACACTATATTTCAATATTTGCAATATCAATTCGCGGAAAAA
>CAYMBR010000024.1:0-31813 GCA_964388725.1 uncultured Sangeribacter sp.
AAAGCCAAAAACCGTCAAGCTCGATTAACAGTACAAATAATTGAAAAATTCAGATGACAAAA
Organism: uncultured Sangeribacter sp.; assembly: GCA_964388725.1. Lineage (GTDB taxonomy): Bacteria > Bacteroidota > Bacteroidia > Bacteroidales > Muribaculaceae > Lepagella. The sequence goes on from CAYMBR010000024.1 coordinate 63, forward strand.
GGACAACGGGAATGGCTCTTTCCAGAGAGGGGAATAAAAAAGGAGAATCCGGGTGGATCCTCCTTTTTCGATATGGGGAGTTAGGGATTATTTCTCGTTTTTGGCGAGCTGCTCCTTGAGGGCCTGGAGAGCACCGAGGTCGCCGAGAGTTGTCTTCTCAATGGCGGGAGTCTCTACGCGAGCCTCTTCCTGACGGCGGGCAGCACGTTCAGCACGTTCGGCGCGGTTTGCGTTGCGCTCAGCACGCCGAGCGGCACGGGTGGCGTCTTCGGCGATACGGCTGTGGCTGAGGATGATGCGCTTGCTGTCTTTGTTGAACTCGATAACCTTGAAGTTGAGCTTTTCACCAAGCTGAGCCTGGGTGCCGTCTTCCTTAACGAGGTGCTTGGGAGTAGCGAAGCCTTCCACACCTCCTTCGAGAGTGATGACTGCGCCCTTGTCCATAACTTCAGACACGGTGCCTTCGTGGATGCTGCCAACAGTGAAGCGTCCTTCGAACTCTTCCCATGGGTTGCTTTCGAGCTGCTTGTGGCCGAGGCTCAGGCGACGGTTTTCCTTGTCGATTTCGAGCACCTGCACTTCGATTTCGCTTCCAACGGAAGTGAACTCGCTGGGGTGTTTCACCTTCTTAGTCCAGCTGAGGTCGGAGATGTGGATAAGGCCATCAACGCCCTCTTCGATTTCAACAAACACGCCGAAGTTGGTGAAGTTGCGTACCTTAGCAGTGTGGCGGCTACCGATAGCATACTTGGTCTCGATGTTCTCCCAGGGATCGTTTTTGAGCTGCTTGATGCCGAGGCTCATCTTGCGGTCCTCGCGGTCGAGTGTGAGGATAACTGCCTCAACCTCGTCGCCCACTTTGAGGAAGTCCTGAGCGCTGCGGAGGTGCTGGCTCCAGCTCATCTCGCTGACGTGGATGAGCCCTTCTACGCCCGGCTGAACCTCAACGAATGCACCGTAGTCGGCCATAACGACAACTTTGCCGTGGATATGGTCGCCAACCTTGAGGTTGGGGTCGAGGTTGTCCCAAGGATGGGGCATGAGTTGCTTAAGACCGAGGGCGATGCGTTTCTTCTCGTCATCGAAGTCGAGGATAACGACCTTGATGTCCTGGTCGAGTTTAACCACCTCGTGAGGATCACTTACGCGGCCCCAGCTGAGGTCAGTGATGTGAACGAGGCCGTCAACACCGCCGAGGTCGATAAACACGCCATAGTTGGTGATGTTCTTGACCTTCCCTTCGAGCACCTGGCCTTTTTCGAGTTTGGAGATAATCTCCTTCTTCTGGGCCTCGAGTTCAGCTTCGATAAGGGCTTTGTGGCTGACAACGACGTTTTTGTATTCCTGATTGATTTTGACAACTTTGAATTCCATTGTCTTGTCGACGAAAACATCGTAGTCGCGGATTGGGCGTACATCAATCTGGCTGCCGGGGAGGAAAGCCTCGATGCCGAATACATCGACAATCATGCCACCTTTTGTGCGGCTCTTGACATAACCCTTGATGATTTCGTCGTTTTCGAGGGCCTGGTTGACGCGGTCCCAGCTGCGAGTTTGGCAAGCCTTCTTGTGGGAGAGGCGAAGTTGACCGTTTTTGTCTTCGAGATTTTCGATGAATACCTCCACTTCGTCGCCTTCCTTAAGGTCTGGGTTGTAGCGGAATTCGCTGACGGGGATTATTGCATCGCTCTTCATGCCGATATCGACACGCACCTCACGCTTTGAGATTGATTTCACGATGCCGGTCACTACTTCATTGTCTTTAGCTGTCTTCAGAGTCTCGTCGTAGGTCTTCTCGACTTCCTCGCGGCTCTTGGCGCCAGCAGTGGTGCCATTTTCATAGGCATCCCAATCGAAGTCTTCGATCGGGGTCTGAACATTAAGTTCGCTCATTAAAAAAATGTTTGATTAAATTGGGTTAATAAATGGTGTCTCCGTCTGCCGGAGATCACATCGTGGGCTCGATGCGCGGGCTATCGCGGTGGTTTCGTTGCCGACCTTCCGGAAAGGTCCGGACGCAAAGAGTCCTAAGACGCTGCAAAGTTAATAAAAAAAACGCTAACAGCCAAATTTTTTGGCAAATTAGCGAATTAGCGATTATGTTAGCAATTTTGGATCGATTTTTTGAGTTATGAAGAGAAGAGGGATGTGAGGGCGTCGAAACGGGCGAGGGAGGCAGGTCCGAATTTTGCCATTGAAGCGCGGACTCGATCGAGGGGTTTTTCGCAGCGAGGGTCGCCGGACTTGCTATAGAACTTGTCGGCATAGCAAATGAGTTTTTCCTCGAGAGTCTCGGGCAGAAAATCCTGAAGGGGGAGAGGCAGATTCTCATCAGCAATTTCCTCTGCAGTGAGGCCGCTGCCTGTGTGGCGTTCGCAAACGCGAGCGATGTCGGGCAATCCGAGGGAGTGCATCAGTTGGCCGCCGATGACACCATGGCAGATGTAAGGCTCTGTGCCGAGGCAATGGATTGAGGGGGCATTGCAGCGGAAGATGCCGATATCATGGAGCATTGCGGCATCCCACACGAAATTGCGATCCACGTTGAGCCGGGCGGCATCGGCCAAGGCGATGGCTTTCCGGGCGACCATCTCCGAGTGGGTCAGCAACAAATCGAGGAGGGGCGTGCCCTCCTCGTAGTATTTGCTGATGATATTATTTGCTTGCATTAGAATTGACATTATGACATTATGACATTATGACAAAATGATTTAATCCTCTTCGATGACGACTGTCCAGAAGTGGGTGTCGGGGAGTTCGCCGAGCTGGATGCCACGGATCATCTCATAGAGTTTGGTGGACACTGGGCCTGGTTTGCCATCCTTGCAGTATTCATAGCTTTTGCCGGTGTCGAGGTCGTCGATAAGACCGACGGGTGAGATGACAGCGGCAGTGCCGACGGCACCAATCTCGTCGAAAGTTTCAATTTCTTCAATGGGGATGTGGCGGCGTTCTACTGTCATGCCCAAGTCTTCCGCCAACTGGCAAACGCTCTTGTTGGTGATAGAGGGAAGGATTGAGTCGGAGGCGGGGGTGATATAAGAATTGCCGCGTATGCCGAAGAAATTGGCGGCACCGCACTCGTCGAGGTATTTCTTTTCCTTGGGGTCGAGATATAGCATCACTGAGTAGCCTTTCTTATGGGCCACCTCGCCGGCCTTAAGGGAAGCGGCATAGTTGCCGCCAATCTTGAAGGCACCGGTGCCGAGCGGAGCAACGCGGTCGTAGTTGCGGCTCAAGCAAACCTTGGTGGGGTTGAAGCCGGTTTTGAAGTAAGGACCAACGGGCGTGACGAAAATTATGACCATATAGTCTTTGGAGGGAGAAACGCCGACCTGTGGTGATATGCCAATTTCGAGAGGGCGGATATAAAGGCTTGCGCCGGTGCCGTAGGGAGGCACGAAGCGGGCATTGAGCGCGACAACCTTTTTCACCATTTCGCAGAAGATGTCTTCAGGAAGCGACTCCATCTCGATGCCTTCTGCAGAGCGGCGGAAGCGTTTGGCATTCTCATCCATGCGGAAGACGCGGATTTTGCCATCGACGCCTCGGAAAGCCTTTAGGCCTTCGAAGGCTTCCTGACCATAATGGAGGCACGCGGCTGCCATGTGCATGGGAATATATTCGGAATCGCTTACTTCTATGGAACCCCACTTGCCATTGCTGAAAGTGCAACGGACATTATAGTCGGTGGGGACATAGCCGAAAGGAAGATTTTTCCAATCCATTGTTTTCTTTTAGTTTAGGGTTTAGGGTTTAATTTACCGGGGAATTTTAAGGGCATTAAGGACCTTAAGTGGCTTAGGGGGGAATCAGACGGCGATTTTGCAGGTGAGGTCACCGACTTTGACGATGTAAATGCCGTGGGAAAGAGAAAGGCGATTTACGCCGGGAGGGAGAGTCTCGTTGCTCACCTGCTGACCGAGAATGGTGAATACCTTGATATGTATTTGTTGGGAAGAGGAGACGATGACCTGCCCCGGGGCGACGCGGACAACGAGGTCGTTGTCGGAGGCCACAGAGTTGAACTGCGAGACATCGCTACGCACCGGTTCCCAACCTTTGCCAGAAGCAAAGGTGGCAATCGGCGAGACAGCGAGAGCCATAGCGGTCAGAAATATTCTGCAACTTCTACCCATCAATACAAGTCTAAGCCCAATTTATTTCTATACATTACTTATTTCTTTACCTTATTGTAACGGGCGTTGAGGCCTTCCACAACCTCGTCGGTGATGTCGAGTTCGGGGTTGAAATGAAGGGCAGCGGCCTTATTGAAGATAGCATCGAAGCCATGCTTCTTGTTGTAGTCTTCGATGAAAGAGACGATTGAGTCGTTGACAGCCATCTGGGCTTTAGCAGCGGCCTCGGCATATTTCTGCTGCATGATGCCAACGCTCTTCTCGGCATTTTGCTGCATAGAAGCGAGTTTCTGCTGGTCTGTGTCGAGGCTTTCCTGGGTCAGATAACCATTGTTTTGCGCCTTGTTCTGGATTTGAGTGGCAAACGACTGGAGAGAAGTCTGGTGTTTTTTTGTCTCGTTTTCCAGATTTTCCTGCATACGGAGCATCTCCTCGTTGTAGTCTTTGGCAAGGATATACTTAGTGAGGAGAGTGTCGAGATCAACGTAGCGATAGTTTGGCAGGTCGGCAGATTCGGCCTTCTTCTCCTGCTTTGCGGGAGCGGCTTTTTCTTCGGCGGCTTTGCCACTGCATGAGCTGAAACCAGCGCTGAGGGCGAAAGCGAGCGCAAGGCTCAAAAAAGAGTAGAGTTGTTTTTTCATTATTATATTGAGGTTATTGTTATTTTTTTCTTGATTACACTTGGGTACGCTTGGGTACGCTTGGGAAAAGGGGATGCAGCCCAAATTTTGAGCTATCGGGTGCAAAATTAATAAAAAATTGCGATAGAACACCTAATAAAAGCAAAAGATTTGTTAAAATCAAATAAATTTAATATCTTTGGAGGCTGAAAACGGAAAATAACTACAAAAACCCATAAATTATGGAAGTAAAAGACCTAAAGCCGGAACTAATCTGGCAATGCTTCGACGAGGTGACAAAAATCCCACGTCCGTCCTGCCACGAAGAGCAGATCAGAGAATTTCTTGTGAAATTTGCCACAGATCACAACGTGAGTGTAAAGACCGATGAATGTGGCAACGTGCTGATGCACAAAGATGCCACTCCGGGTCTTGAAAATGCACAGGTAGTGATACTACAGGCGCATATGGACATGGTGGCCGAGAAAAACAGCGGCGTGAGCCATGACTTTCTGAAAGATCCTATCGAGACCTATATCGACGGCGACTGGGTGAAGGCAAAGGGCACGACGCTTGGAGCCGACAACGGCATCGGCATCGCTGCAGCGATGGCAGTCATGATAGACCCGACATTGAAGCATGGTCCGGTGGAGGCGCTCTTCACAGTGAATGAGGAAATCGGGCTTGAGGGAGCCCAGAACCTTGGCGAGGATATGCTTGGAGGCAACATACTGATCAACCTTGACTCAGAGGATGACGGCGAGATCTTTGTGGGATGTGCCGGCGGCATCGACACCACAGCATATTTCCACTACAAGCGTTCGCTTGCTCCCGACCATTTCTCATATCTGCGCATAGGAGTCACGGGTCTTCTTGGGGGGCACTCCGGCGGCGACATCCACCTCGGGCGAGCCAATGCCAACAAGCTTGTGGCAAGATTCCTCTGGGAATGTTCGCAGAAGTGGAACCTGCAGCTTGTGAAGTTTGACGGCGGCAACCTACGCAATGCGATACCACGAGAGGCCTACGCCATCTTCGGCATCGAGACGTCGCTTGCAGATGACGTGAAGGAAGCACTTGAGAAATATATAAAGGATATCAAGAATGAATACTCCGGCATAGAGCCCGCCATCAAGATAGACCTTGACAAGGCAAGTCGTCCGGAATACTGCATCGACCAGGAGACATCAGTGGCATTGGTAAGGGCACTCTATTGCGCACCTCATGGAGTGATTTCGATGAGCCGCGACATCGAGGGACTTGTAGAGACATCGACCAATCTTGCTGCGGTGAAGATGGAGGAAGACTACAAGATCAAGGTGACGACCTCACAGCGGAGCAGCGTAGAGAGCCGCAAATATGACATAGCGAGCCAGGTGGAGGCAGTGTTCCAGCTTGCCGGTGCGACAGTGGACCACTCCGACGGATATCCCGGGTGGGCACCCAACATGAAGTCGCCTATCATGAAGATAGCGGCCGAGGCCTACGAAGAACTCTTCGGAGTAAAGCCGGCAATCAAGGCCATCCATGCTGGACTTGAATGCGGTCTCTTCCTTGCTAAATATCCCGGACTTGACATGGTAAGCTTCGGTCCGACGATGACCGGAGTACACTCCCCCGACGAACAACTATTGATACCGACAGTGGATAAATTCTGGCGTCATCTTTGCCTTACACTTGAAAAAGTGGCAGAGTCATGAGACGTCTGCATATGACTACAGCACTTTGTGCGGTAGGAGTCTGTGCCGTCATGGCGCAGACTCCCATCCAAAGTGCCGGAGTAGAACTGGCAGAGGTGGTTGATCTTGTGGGCTTGGTGGTAGAAACGGAGAAAGGGACAGACGCAGACCGCTACACCCGACTCACGGAGGAAGACTATCTTCAGGTGGCAGAGGAACTTGGGGTAGAGGTGGCGGCGATAAAAGCGGTGGTAAAGATTGAGGCTGGAGCGAAACTTGAAGGGTTCTGGGCACCGGGGGTGCCGGTGGCCAACTACAGCGAGAAACTATTCACGCGCTACAGCAAGAAAGGCTCGGGGCGCAAGATATCTGACGGAAAAGTGCCGAAGGGGTTGACGGGCTATGCCTTGAAAGAATGGACAGGACTTATCAATGCGCGAAAGAAGAATGCGGATGCCGCCGACATGGGAACATATTGGGGAATGTTTCAGATAGGGGGTGCGTATTATCAACTTTGCGGCTGTGAAAGTGTTGAAGAGATGGTGGAGAAGATGTGCGAGTCGGAACACGCACAGCTGGAGCTATTCGCCACCTTTATAAAGAATGCGGGAATGCTCGAGAGTCTTCGGAAAAAAGACTGGGCGGCGTTTGCGCGAAAATACAACGGACCATCCTACGCCAAGCGAGGATATCATACGAGGATGGCGAAGGAGTATGCAAAGTATAGTGAATAAGTTGTCGTCGTTGTCATCGTTGTCATCGTTGTCGTTGTTGTCGTCGTTGTTGCGATAGTCGGTGAAAACGGTGAAAACGGTGAAAACGGTGAAAACAATGAAAACTGTGAAAACGGTGAAAACGGTGAAAACAATGAAAACGATGAAAGATTTAAATCCGAAGCTCGTATGGGAATGCTTCGATGAAATAACCAAAGTGCCACGCCCGACGCATCATCTTGAAAAGATGAAGGCATTCCTTTGTTCGTGGGCAGAGCGACACAATTTGAAATATGCCACAGATGAAGTGGGCAATGTGGTGATGTATTGTCCGGCGACTCCGGGCCATGAAAACGCACCGACGGTGGTGCTTCAGGGTCATCAGGATATGGTGGCGGAAAAGCGAAGCGATGTGCAGCATGACTTCCTGACAGACTCGATCACCACAGTGGTGGAAGGCGACTGGGTAAGAGCAGAAGGCACTACGCTTGGCGCGGACAATGGTCTTGGATGCGCATCGGCAATGGCGGTGATGATAGACCCCGAAGTGGTGCATGGTCCTATAGAGGTGCTTTTCACAGTAGACGAAGAGCAGGGGCTGACCGGGGTCAACGGCCTTGATGCAAGTCTTATCAAGGGTAGGATACTTCTCAACCTTGACTCGGAGGAGCAGGGCATGATAGTGATAGGATGTGCCGGTTCGCTCTGCACTGTGGCATCGTATCCGATGGAGATGACCGAAGTGCCTGAAGGCTACAAATGGTATGAGGTCAGCATATCCGGATTGAAAGGGGGCCACTCAGGCATGGAGATACATCTTGGGCGTGGCAATGCCAACCAGATTTTAGCTCGATTCCTCTGGGAAACAGACATGCAGATTGGGGAGCTTCTGCTGAGCGATTTCCAGGGAGGAGGTCTGCCAAACGCAATCCCAAGAGAGGCATTTGCGCTTGTGGGAGTGCCGGAACTGTATGCCGGAGAATTTGAGGAAAAGGCAAAGAAATTTGACGCAACCATCCATGACGAACTTCTGCTTGCAGAGGGTAAAGACTTCACATTCACAATAGCAGCCAAGGGGGCGCCGGAGAAGATGATCGACGAGGCCTACGTGATGCCACTGATTGCCACAATCTTCGGAACGCCGAATGGAGTGCAGGGCATGAGCCTTGCAGTGCCGGGACTTGTGGAGACATCATCGAATCTTGCATCGGTACACGTGACCGGAGAAAATGAGGTGGTGATAACCACCCATCAGCGCAGTTCGGTGGATAGCAAGCGCGAGGAAATCACCGACCGCATCACCGCGCTATATGAGAATATCGGCTGTCAGGTGGAATGCAACGACCCGAGCGCGGGATGGGCACCGAATCCAGACAGCAAATTGCTGAAGACGGCGGTAGAGAGTTATGAGTCACTATTTGGGCACGCCCCGAAGGTGGAGGCACTCCACGCCGGACTTGAATGTGGCATATTCCTTGAGAAGATGCCTGGGATGGATATGATATCGTTTGGTCCGACACTGAAGGATATCCACAGCCCGAATGAGAAGGCCTATATACCGTCGGTGGCAGAATACTGGAAACTTCTGACCGACATACTTCGGAGACTTTCGTAAATGCACAATGCACAATGCACAATGCACAATTCACAATGCACAATTCACAATTGTTTCGCTGCCACAGAAAAACAATTAGGTATTGTGCATTGTATAAATATTGTGAATTGTGCATTGTGACTTGCTTTAGCTTGAGCGAAGCTAATTGTGAATTGAAAAATGATAGAAGATAACATGATAAATAAGGAGGAGAATGAGCGGACGGTGCTTGTGGGTCTTGTGACTCAGAAGCAGCAGGAAAACAAGGTGAACGAATACCTTGACGAACTCGATTTCCTTGCCCGGACAGCCGGAGCGGAACCCGAACACCGGTTTATCCAGAAACTCGATTACCCCAACCCGCGCACCTACGTCGGGACGGGCAAGCTTGAGGAAATAAAAAAATATGTGGAGGACAACGAGATAGGACTTGTCATTTTTGACGACGACCTCTCGTCGAAGCAGATACTCAACATCGAGAGGGAACTGAAGGTGAAGATTCTCGATCGCACGAGCCTTATCCTTGACATCTTCGCAAAGCGGGCGCAGACAGCTACGGCGCGCACACAGGTAGAACTGGCTCAATACCAGTATCTGCTACCACGCCTGACGCGCATGTGGACTCACCTTGAGCGACAGCGGGGTGGTATCGGTATGCGAGGTCCCGGTGAGACGCAGATTGAGACCGACCGGCGAATTATCCTCGACAAGATAGCCCGGCTGAAGGAGGAACTGAAGGATATCGACAAGCAAAAGGTGATCCAGCGGAAGAACCGAGGCAAACTCACGCGAGTGGCACTTGTGGGCTACACCAACGTCGGGAAATCGACCCTGATGAATCTGCTGAGCAAGAGCGATGTCTTTGCAGAGAATAAGCTTTTCGCCACGCTCGACACGACGGTGCGGAAGGTGACAATCGACAATCTGCCGTTTCTTCTTACCGACACCGTAGGTTTTATCCGCAAACTGCCGACGCATCTTGTGGAGTCGTTTAAATCAACGCTTGATGAGGTTCGCGAGGCCGACCTGCTGTTGCACGTGGTGGATGTGAGCCATCCGCAGTTTGAAGAACAGATAGAGGTAGTGGAGAAGACCCTCAATGAGGTTTGCGGGGCTGCGAAGAAACCGGTGATACTTGTTTTCAACAAGATTGATGCATTCAAATACACCCCGAAAGACCCAGATGACCTTACGCCGGCGACCCGGGAGAACATATCGCTCGAAGACTTCGAGAATACCTGGATGGCGAAGATGAACAACAACTGCGTGTTTATCTCAGCAAAGGAAAAAACGAATATCGACAAACTTAAAGAATTGCTCTACGAGAAGGCGAAAGAAATCCACGTGGAGCGGTTTCCATACAACGATTTTTTGTTTCAGAAATATGATGAGACCGAAGGAGTCTGAGCAGCTGGAGAGGCAGGGATGCTGGAGTGAAGACTGGAGTCAGGTGACCATTTCGGAGGATACCGACCTCAGCAAAATCCGCAACGTGCTATTTCGCGGGAAGGTGACCATAGGCGCAAACACCGAGATTATCAATGTGCCAGGCGGACTATCGAATGTTCGGATCGGCGACAATGTGCGCATAGTCAATGTGGCGCGAATAGAGAGCAGATCAGGCGCGACTTTCGGCATAGGAACCGATGTCAAAGTGCTTGACGAGACCGGGAGTCGGCCGGTATGCATTTATCCCGGGATTTCGGCGCAGATAGCCACCCTTGCATCCCGATTTCCGGAATTTTCGAGAGGCAAACTCACGGGCATGATCGACACCAAGATTAATTCGCTTCCCGACATGCTGGAAATCGGCGACAATGTCGAGATATTCGACTGCGGGTCGATCACAGAAGTCAGAATATGGCCAGGAGCCAGGCTTGAGGGAGCGATGTATCTGAAAAATGGCAGCATCGTCAATAACTCATCGAATGGGAAACCACTTGCATACGTGGGACATGGAGTGGATGCCGAAAACTTCATCATAGAGGATGGGAGGGTCAGCGGCGGATGTTTTCTGCGGAATTGCCATGTCGGCCAGGGGTGTGAGCTCGACAAACGGTTTACCGCGCATGATTCCCTATTCTTTGCCAACTGCCAGATGGAGAACGGAGAGGCCTGCGCAGTGCTTGCCGGACCCTATTCGGTGAGCATGCACAAGAGCAGTCTTCTCATAGGGGCACATGTCTCCTTCATGAATGCCGGATCGGGCACCAACATGAGCAATCATCTATATAAGCTTGGTCCGATACACTGGGGAGTGATGGAGCGGGGAGTGAAGACAGCCTCCAATGCCTACGTGATGCATGGGTCGAGGATTGGAGCGTTCTCGCTGGTGATGGGAGAACACAAGACTCATCCAGACACCTCGCCTTTTCCCTTTTCCTATTTATTTGGAGATGCAAAAGGAAACACCAACGTGGTGCCGGGGGCGATGCTGAAGAGTTATGGGCTGAAGCGTGACAGCGAGAAATGGCCGATGCGCGACCGACGACTTGGGCATGGTCTGCCGCTCCATGACCGCATCAACTTCTCGGTGCTGAATCCGGTGACGGCAGCACGGATGATGCGCGCACTGATGCTTGAGAAAAATCTTACGGTGATGGTGCTGGGCGAAGAGATAGATTACAACGGGCTTAAACTCACAAAGAAACATCTTAGGGAGGGCTCAAGATGGTATGAATTTGCATTGAGTCTCTACGTATGCCGCCATCTCGCCGCGCTTGAAATGGCCGGCAGATTGCCGATACCACAGGAAAAGAACCGTGGGGTGAATGCAGATGCAGATAAACTCTTGCCCAAGGAAGGATCAGACTGGCTGGATCTGACGGGTCAGCTGATTCCGGCAACGACAATTGAGGATATTAAGAAGGCAGAGAGCATAGAAGAAATAGAAAAAATCCTCGACAGAGTGGCCGAGGATTATGACAAGTTGGAAACCGACTGGATAGCCGAGAATCTTGAACTATGGATCAGAAATGCAGATGTTGTGGTGAATTCTGCCTCCAACTTTCTTGATATTATAGAGAAAGACCGGAAGGCATCCAAGGATCTTCAGACAGATTATCCCTTATAGCCACATTCCTCGAAGAGAGCGTAGTCGGCATCTATCTTGTTGCCGATAGTGGTCAGCATGTCGCCGACGAGAGCACCGTTGATGCCACCTCGGAGAATGCGGGCCATTGATTTTTGCGACAGACGCGCCCTTCCACCGGCGAAATGCAGAGTGCACTTGGGAGCGACAAGACGCATCAGGGCCACCGAACGGGCCACTTCCTCTTCGGAAATCAACTCGATATTTTCAAGAGGGGTACCTTTTATTGGCTGAAGGATATTGACAGGGATGGAGGAAGCACCAGCCTCGCGGGCAGCTTCGGCGAGTTCGACGCGGTCGCGCATGGACTCACCCATCCCAATGATGCCGCCGCAGCAAACCTTGAAACCAATCTCACGGGCAGCCTTGATTGTGGCAAGTTTTTCCTCGTAGGTGTGGGTGGAGCAAAGTTTCGGGAAATAGGAAGGGGAAGTCTCGAGGTTGCAGTGGTATTTTCTGACGCCGGAGTCCCAGAGTTGCTGAAGCTGAGAGCGGTCGAGCAGACCCATGGAAGCGCAGAGGTGAATTCCCCCTTCGGCAGCGGCCTCTTTGTAGAGATTGCAGAAATAAGACATGTGGGAGGGCATGACCTTTCGACCGCTGGTGACGAGAGAGAAGCATTTCACGCCCCTTTCCTTGTTGGCATGGAAGGCATGCATCATCTCGTCGCGGGGGATATGCTCATACTCGTTGATACCTGTCTTGTGGTGGGCAGACTGTGCGCACCATTTGCAATCTTCACCGCATTTGCCGGAGCGGGCATTGACGATGGAGCAAGTGTGGACGGAGTCGCCACACCATTTTTTTCTTACCTCATCAGCAGCATCGCAAAGTTCGTCGGTGGAGTAGTTCTCATTGAGTGCCATTGCCTCATCAACAGTAGCGGGGGTGCCGAAATCAATGGCCTGTCGTTTGATTCTGTCGAGCATAATATTTAAGTTCGCAAGCTCACTTAAAAGTTTAGGGTTTAGAGTTTAAAGTTTAGTTTTTTGGCACTTTGTCTCGCCTACTTGCCTAAATAAACATAAAAACTTCAACTTAGAAAAAGAGAGCGTTTAATAAAAAAAACCGGAGCAGACAGGAATGGCGGGGACTCCGACATTCACGGGTCGCTACTCCGGAATTATGGGGGTTTAAATTTGGTGCAAAATTAATAAATTTTTTTTGGAAATGCAAAAATAATTTTTTGGGAAAGGAATAAACCTTTGCAAAGTTTAATAGTCATAGATAATGTGTGCCCGCAAAGCGAGGCAGATATTTTTGTGATTTCGCATTAAACAAACTAATAAATCCATAAATTTTCGAGGTTCGAAAATTATAAACAGTTATGGCTAAACGATTCTTAACCGCGTTTGCAATTTCTATCTTCGCCGTGGCGGCAGTGTTGGCTGCCACAGTAAAAGGGCGCATTGTGGATGGACAGGGAGAGCCTCTGATTGGTGCCACCGCCACGTTGCTTGCCCTTCCGGACTCTAACATCGTCACCGGACTGATGACGGATGCCGAAGGCGCATATCAGTTTAAAAACCTCACACCGCGCCGCTATGCCCTGAAAGCGAGCATGACCGGCATGGACACAGAAGTGACGGATTTCGAGGTGACAGACACCACCAAGACATTGGTAGTGCCCACATTGAAACTATATGAGACATCGACAGTGCTGAAAGAGTTGCTGGTGAAGGGAGTGAAGACAGCCGTGGTTGCCAAGGAAGACACAATAGAGTTTAACGCCGATTCCTTCCACACGACCGACAATGCCGTGGTGGAGGACTTGCTGAAGAAACTTCCCGGAGTGGAGGTTGGCAGCGACGGCAGCATCACATCAGGCGGCAAGACAGTGTCGAAAATTCTTGTCAACGGCAAAGAATTCTTTTCAGATGATCCCCAAATGGCAACCAAAAACCTTAGTGCCAAGATGGTTGACAAGGTGCAGGTTGTGGACCGTAAGAGCGACCAGGCCCGTCTGACCGGAGTGGATGACGGCGAGGAAGAGACAGTGATCAACCTCACAGTGAAGAAAGGCATGGAGGAAAGTTGGTTTGGCAATGCCAAATTTGGCTATGGCACCGACAACCGCTATACAGGCAACTTCATATTGAACCGCATGGTGAATGACAATATGTTTACCTTGGTGGGCCGCGCCAACAACACGAACAACATGGGCTTCGGCGACATGGGACGCGGCAACTTCAACCAATTTGGCGGCAGCGGCGGTATCACAGCCTCACAGATGTTGGGCTTCAACTTCAATGTCGGCAATGCGGAGGTATTCCGCGTAGGCGGCGACATCAGCTACAGCCACTCCGACCGCAATGCGATCAGTACCAGCGACACTCAGAACCTTCTCTCGGACTCTGTCAGTTTCCAAAACGCAAGTTCGAAGGCAAAGGATGAAGCCCACAACCTGCGGGCCAATTTCCGCATGAAGTGGGAGATTAATGCCAACAATACTCTTGATTTTCGTCCGTCGTTTACTTACAATACAAGGTATTCGACATCCGACTCACAAAGTGAGCTATATGCCGGTCAGAATAGTGGCGTAGACTGGTCACGAGGGGTGCAGGTGAACCGTCAGGATAACGACCAGACCAACCACGGAGACTCGTGGACAGCGAGGGGAGACCTCACCTACGTACACCGTTTTCCGCAAAAGCAGGGTCGATCGTTGAGTGCTCGCATGGAGTATTCTTTTTCGGACACCAAACAGCACGGCACGTCGCTAAATGAAATAAAATACTACCTTGATGAAAGCAAAGACGACGAGGACCTCTTCAGATATACCGATACTCATACCTGGAGCAACACAATCACCGGAAGAGTGACATGGACAGAGCCTATCGGGCGACCGGGCAACTTCTTAGAGTTTGTCTATAGCATCACATCCCGCAGGAACAACTCCGACAAGTATGTGTATAATCTGCCGATGGGTTTGCTCGGAGAAAATTCAGATGTATCCGTCTATATGCCGGACTTTGGCAGTCTGCCTTCGGAGGGGGTAATGTCGGATTCTCTTTCCAACAGTTTCCGCAACGATTTCCTCACGCAGAGTGTGCGTGTTGGCTATGTGCGGACCACCAAGACAATGAACCTGAATGCCGGTATCGAACTGACTCCATCGAGCAGTAAGAGCACCGACCTGATAATGTCGGAAAGGAACATACCACGCCGCAATGTGCTGAACTTTGCGCCTTATATGCGATTCAGATATAAATTCTCCAATAATTCGGCCATCAACATACGCTACAATGCCCGCTCATCGGAGCCATCGATGACGCAGTTGCAGCCGGTTCCGGATGTTTCGGACCCGATGAACATCAAGATTGGCAATCCGGACTTGAAGCCGACCTTCACCCAGCGCATGAACGTGAGAGTTAATGATTTCGACAGCGAATCTCAGCGGTCGCTGATGGCGATGCTCAATGGCAGCTACACAATAAACAATATAGTGAGCAAGACCACGACGGACCCAACGACGGGAGCCCGCACCACAGAGTACACCAATACATCAGGCGACTTGAGTCTCTTCTTCATGGGAATGTATAACCAACCGCTGCGCAACAAAAACTGGCGAGTGTTTGCCAACCTGCGAGGCAACTACAGTGCCTATAACGGCTATCTAAATGGTGTGTTCAACCGAAGCGGCAACGTGAGTCTTGCCCCACGTGTGGGACTTACATTCTCCACAGAGATAGTGCAGATTTCAGCCAATCCTAACTACTCCTGGCAGCTCTCGACGAGTACACTTGCCAACCAGCCGAACCAGAGCACCCACAGCTATGGATTCAACAGTGACTTCACTTTGACATTCCCCTTCGGATTGCAGTTTGACACCAACTTGAACTTCTCGACGACATCGGGACTTTCGGCCGGCTACGATTCGGAGTCATGGATATGGAATGCAACTTTGCAATATACGATACCGAAGGCATGGGGACTCAGTGTGTTTGCAGAAGCCCACGACCTTCTTGGAGACACCAAAAACATCTCGCGTAGCGTGTCGTCTATGTCGATTGTCGATAGCAGCTACAACAATCTCTCGCGCTATTTCGTATTTGGCTTGAGCTGGCAGTTCAACTCGCTCAACTGGAAGAAGATGGCAGAAAAAGCGGCTGAGAATGGCGCCCTTCCGATGCCCGGTCCCGGCGGCTTCGGCGGTCCTGGCGGCAGGCCCGGCGGTTTTGGTGGAGGGAGACCATTCTGATTAATGCACAATTCACAATCCTTTCAGACAACCGATAACCGACAACGATGAAAACGACGATAACATTGATGACCATAACAGCAGCAAGCGCCCTATGGGTGTCTGCTGCTTTTGCCCAATCTGACAGGGCCTACGAACTTCAGCGCGATATGCCCACTTTTCTCGACAGCCTGAAGACGGAACTGACCTATCCGCTCGCTTGGGGCAACAGCGACATAGCAGATTTTAATCTATGGAAGGATACGGCACGAGGAAAACTCACAGAGGAGATGCTACCTCCACCTCCGGCTGCCAGCTCCTACGATATGGAGATTCTCGACACGGAAAGACGCGATGGTTACACCGTCTATAAGATAGTATTCAATCTTACTAAGTATTCACGGGTGAAGGCGTATCTGCTCGTTCCGGATGGAGATGGGCCTTTCCCGGGGATTGTGGCGCTCCACGACCATGGGGCACATTTCACTATAGGGAAGGAGAAGATGGTGCGCCCGTTTGGTGTGGATGCTGAAGTGCTTGAGGATGCCGACACATGGGCCGACAACCTATATGAGGGGCAATATGTCGGTGATTATCTTGCGCAGAACGGGTATGTGGTACTCTCAACGGATGCCCTGATGTGGGGAGAGCGCGGATGCAAGGAGGGGAGCGACAACACGCATCTGGCAAGTGTGGCCGGGAATATGCTTCAGTTGGGCAGAAATCTCAGTGCCTGGATGAGTTATGAGGATGCGTACGCCACGGAATTTTTGGCATCGTTGCCGGAGACGGATCCGGAGCGTCTCGGTTGTGTGGGTCTTTCGATGGGCGGTTACCGCTCATGGATGTTGGCGGCGTTGTCGCCTCTGATCAAGGCGAGTGTCGGGGTATGCTGGATGACTACCTGCGACGCCATGATGCACTGGACCTATGGGCGGCATGAACGGGGCGGTTATGCCAACAATCTTGGTGGAGTACGCAACTATCTCGACTATCCGCACATTGCCACTTTGGCATGTCCGAATGCGATGCTGCTGATAAATGGGGAAACCGACAAACTTTTCAAGCCCCATGCAGTGAAGGAATGTTATGACATCATGCACAAAGTGTGGGACAGCCAAGGGGTAGGGGACAAACTGGAGACGCATCTTCTTCCGCAGGGACATTGGATGCACAAGGACACGCAGAAGATGACACTCGACTTCTTCGACAAATACCTGAAGTATTAAGTTTATGGGTTTATGGGTTTATGGGTTTATAGGTTTATTGTATGGGTGTTTTATTGGAAAATTGCCAATAAGTTAATTCAATTTTCTCTTACGGAAGTTGAAAAAAATGAAAATTGTAGGGGAAAAATTTGGTGGAATGAAAAAAAAATAGTAATTTTGCAGTGCTTTTCGGGAGAGACCTTGCGAAGCCTTTAGTGGAATCTCCTTGGGAAGCGACATGGTGGATGTAGCTCAGTTGGTTAGAGCGACGGATTGTGGTTCCGTAGGTCGTGGGTTCGAGCCCCATCTTCCACCCGCCTTCAGAGACTCGGAGTGGCTCCACGCTCCGGGTCTCATTTTTTACATCCCCATTTCGCTGAGGCGAAATGGGGATGTAAAAAATTAAACCCTCAACATTAGCAACGAATGTTGAGGGTTATGGGTTAGAGGTTGAGGAGGGGGAGATACTGGCCGTAGCCTTCGGCCTCCATCTTTTCGGCCGGGATGAAACGAAGCGATGAGGAATTGATGCAGTAGCGGAGGCCACCGTCTTCGGCGGGACCGTCGGTAAAGACATGACCCAGATGAGCACCTGAAGATGCAGAGCGCACTTCGGTACGGATTCGCCCAAATGATGTATCAACAAATTCATCAATCAGGGAGTCGTCAATCGGACGGGTGAAAGCGGGCCATCCGCAACCGGAGTCGTATTTTCGAGTCGAGACAAACAACGGGGTGCCGTCGGTGATGTCAACATAAATGCCGGGACGGAACTCATGGTCGTATTCGTTGGTGAAAGGGCGTTCGGTGGCCCCATTCTGAGTCACCTCCCATTGCAGAGGGGTGAGTCGCTTGCGGAGTTCTTCCTTGCTTTCTTTCTTGCCTGAGGAAGTGGGGTTCATCTTCAGGTTTTTTGCTTCTTTGAAGAGTTCTGGATTGACATGACAATAACCATCGGGGTTCTTCACGAGATAATCCTGATGGTATTCTTCGGCGGGATAGAAGTTTTGCAGCGGGCCAGATTCAATGGCGAGCGGTTGCTTATATCTTCGCTGTAGGGCAGCGAGGAGGGTATCGACGACTTCTGCGTCGGCTGGGTCGGTATAGTAGATACCGGTGCGATACTGGATGCCGACATCATTTCCCTGACGATTGAGCGAGATGGGGTCGATGCTCTTGAAATATAGCATTATGAGGTTGGAAAGTCCTATCTCGGAGGGGTCATAGTCAACCTTGACTGTTTCAGCGGCATTGGTGGTTCCGGTGCAGACGAGTTTGTAGGATGGGTTCTCGACGAGGCTATTTGCATAGCCGGCAACGGCGGATTGCACACCGGGGACGAGTGAGAAGAGATGGGCGGTGCCCCAGAAGCATCCGCCTGCCAAATAAATTGTCTTTATCATATTTTAAACTTAACAATAAAACAAATTAGTGCCTTAATTTCCTTTTGACGCGGGCAAAAAGTATTGGTTGGCTGTCGGCGGTGTCGCAGAGTTCGAAAGCCGAGTGCATATCCGATTCGAGGTCGCTACGTAGAAGTCTGGTTTGCATGCCATACTTTGCCTCGTGTAGAAACGAGAGTTCGAGGCGATTGACAAAAGAAGCGTCGTGTTGTTCGAGAGAGAATTGGTTGACGAGGAGATTGACGTAGCGTACGGTGTTGACATGCCGGTAGAAGTCAAGGTCGCTGTATTGGAAAGTATAGATGAAAGGCGGGTATGAAGCGACGAGTGCGCCTTTGGCAACAGACTTGTCGTCGGGGTCGGCAACGATAGGCACATGACGAGCCTGATGCGCGATGGGGACCTCGATGCCGGGAATCATGTCGGAAGGAATGTTGATGTGAGAGAGACCGAGGTTGGTGTGGTTGAAAATATCCATCACAAGCCAAATCGAACGGGCATAGCCCAAAACGGCACCATCTTCGTCTTCGATTTTGAAAGCGCGGGTGGAGAAATGCCGGTTGGTGGATTCGACCCAGGTGGAAATGGAATAATGCGAGTTTACATTTGGATAAGAATCCATTTCGATGGTGAGTCGCGATAGGATCCATCCTCCGTTGATGTGGGTCATCGATGGATTTCCAATTCCGAGAGAGTTGGCATGAGCGGTTGAGATATCAATGAGGCGGGTTACAAGCAACGGCAAAGAAAGTTGCTGTTCGGCATTGGTCTCGCCGGGAGTCAAAAAATAAAGTTCTTTATATATAGGGGTCATGTCGCAAGGATTTTGTCATTGCAAAATTACAATTTTTTTTGAAATAATGTCTTTTTGCGGTTGTCAAAAATGTGTTTCTATTGTGGAATAGGGAAAAAATGATTACCTTTGCACCTCAAAAATAAGAAAAATAACAAGAACGCAATATGAAAACAGCGCTTATAACCGGCATAACAGGCCAGGACGGATCGTTTTTGGCCGAACTATTACTTGAGAAGGGGTATGACGTGCACGGCACGATACGCCGCTCGTCGGTGGATTACCGAGAGCGCATAGCGCATCTTGAGGGGAAACCCCATTTCCATCTTCACTATGCAGACCTTGGCGACTCGATGTCGATAATCCAGGTACTGAACAAGGTGCGCCCCGACGAGGTTTACAACCTGGCAGCGCAGAGCCATGTCCAGGTATCGTTTGACTCGCCGGAATTCACGGCCGACGTGGATGCCACGGGAGTGCTCCGCATCCTTGAGGGAATCCGCCAGTGCGGACTGGCCGAGACGTGCCGTTTCTACCAGGCTTCCACATCGGAACTTTACGGCAAAGTGGAGGAAGTGCCGCAAAACGAAAACACCCCCTTCCACCCCTATAGCCCCTACGCAGTGGCAAAACTTTATGGTTTCTGGATTGTGAAGGAATATCGTGAGGCCTACAACATGTTTGCCTGCTCCGGCATTCTCTTCAACCATGAATCGGAACGCCGTGGCGAAACATTCGTTACGCGCAAGATCACTCTCGCTGCTGCCCGCATATCTCAGGGCAAACAGGAAAAACTCTATCTCGGAAATCTCTCGTCGCTTCGCGACTGGGGGTATGCGAAAGACTATGTGGAGTGTATGTGGCTGATACTTCAGCAGCCGAAGCCTGAGGATTTTGTAATTGCGACGGGTGTGCAACACTCCGTGCGCGAGTTCTGCCTGTATGCATTCCGCCGCGCCGGCATAGAATTGGAATTCGTAGGCGAGGGCGCCGAAGAGAAAGGCATCGATAAGAAGACGGAAAAGGTGGTGATAGAGGTGTCGCCGGATTTCTACCGCCCGACGGACGTGGTCAACCTCTGGGGCGACCCGACGAAGGCAAAGGCCAAGCTTGGCTGGGATCCGGGGCAGAAGACTTCTTTTGAACAGCTTGTCAATCTCATGGTGGATGCCGACATGGCGAAGGTGGCCGCCGAACGTGCCGGCGAGCAGGTGCGCACGAATCTTGCCGAATATCTTGAAAAAGGAATTGTGAAATGACAAACGACTTATTCACGGCCTATAGGACCTTCTTTGGTAAGGGCGATGCACTTTATCAGCTCTTCTCGCCCTATCGCATTTGTCCGTTGGGAGCGCATGTTGACCATCAGCATGGACTTGTGACTGGATTTGCTTTCGACTCCGGAATCGAATTCCTTTTCTCTGCAACAGACACTGGCAAAGTAGAGATGGCATCGCTTTCTTTCGAAGGCCTTACGACATTCAATGTGCAGCGTCCGATAGAGGAGCCTCAGCACAACTGGGGAGACTATCTGCGCGGGGCTGTCTGGGCTCTTCAGACAGATTTCCATCTTGAAAAAGGAGTCAGAGGCATAGTGAAAGGATCCATGCCAATTGGCGGACTTTCTTCTTCAGCGGCTCTGCTATGCGGCTTCGTTATGGCCATTGACAAAGTGAACGGTCTCAACCTCACGCGCCAGCAAATCATCGACTATGCATCTCTTGCCGAACGGAAATATGTAGGTCTTAACAATGGTATTCTCGACCAGGCGTGTGTGGTGCTTTGCGAGTCGGACAAACTGCTATATCTCGACACAGAGACGGGTGCTCACCGACTGATAGGCTTTGGCGAGCGAAAAGAGGGACAAGGACCCGGAGAATTGCCATTCAAGCTTGGAATCTTCTTTTCGGGAGTGACCCGGAAACTGACCGGCACAGACTACAACCTGCGAGTGTCGGAATGCAAGACAGCAGCCTGGATGATCCAGGCATACGAAGGTGAGCAACTAAAAGAATTGGCCGACACCCGTCTTCGCGATGTGGCAGAGGAAGATTTCGAGAAGAATGCCGGGCGTATGCCGGAACGATTTGCAAAACGCGCAAGGCACTTCTATTCTGAGTGCAACCGCGTAGCTGAAGGCGTCAAAGCCTGGGAAGAAGGAGACATCGAAAAATTTGGTCAACTCGTATTTGAAAGTTGTGAAAGTTCGATGAACAATTACGAATGCGGTTCTCCTGAACTGATTGCACTCTACAAGATCATGCGCCGCACTCCCGGCATCTATGGAGGACGCTTTAGCGGAGCCGGGTTCAAAGGCGCTTGCATAGCTCTGGTGGATCCTTCAAAAGAAGAGGGAATCCGGGAATTTGTCGCTCGCGAATATCTAAAGGAATATCCACAATATAAAGACTCGTTTGAAATTTTCTTTTGCAATCCAGCCAATGGCGTAGACTTTTTATGAAGAATATAGTGATAGCAGCCGGGTATGCCACAAGGCTTTATCCGCTAACCGAGAATTTTCCCAAGCCGCTTTTGAAGATCGGAAGCCGCAATATACTTGAGCGACTGCTCGACGACATAGAAGCCCTTCCGGAGATCGACGAGCATATAATAGTGACCAACCACAAGTTTGCCCCAATTTTTGAGGAGTGGCTTAAAGGTGTCGGCTATTCAAAACCAATTAAGGTGATCGACGACGGGACATCCACCAACGAGACACGTCTTGGTGCTGTCCGCGACCTGCTGCTCGCCCTCAACCAGTGTAAGGTGGATGACGACATCATGGTGGTGGCGGCCGATAACATCCTGGAATTCTCGATGCGGGGTTTTGTGGACTTCTTCAAGGCGAAGGGGACGTCGGTGATCATGTGTCATCACGAGCCGGAGCTAAAGAAACTGCAGCGGACCGGGGTGATTGCAGTAGACGAAGACATGAAAGTGCTCGATATGCAGGAGAAACCGGAGAAGCCGGTCAGCAACTGGGCAGTGCCTCCTTTCTATATATATTCGAAGTCGGACCTTCCGCTGATACAAGACTGCATGAACCATGGTTGCGGTTTTGACGCCCCGGGCAACCTTGCGCATTATCTTGCGGATGTCTCGACCCTTCACGCATGGCCGATGCCGGCATCGCGCTTCGACATCGGTTCGCTCGACTCACTGAAAGAAGCTCAGGAGAAGTTTAAGTAAAGGAAAAGCCCCAATTCCAATGGGGCTTTTATCGGGCTATTTTAGGTATGATTTGCAGAAGTCTCGGATGAGACATTCCTCGCAGTGCGGTTTTCGGGCCGTGCAGACGTAGCGGCCATGAAGAATCAGCCAATGGTGGGCATCCGGAAGGAGTCGGGCGGGAATGTTTTTTACGAGTTCCTTCTCAGTGGCGAGAGGAGTGGGGGAGTTGTGGGTAAATCCTATCCGATTGCAAACGCGATATACATGGGTGTCGACCGGCATGGCCGCCTTGCCCCAGACTACGGCAAGCATCACATTGGCTGTCTTTCTTCCCACACCGGGCAACCGCATGAGGTTGTCGATGTCGGAAGGCATTTCGGAGTTGTATTCCTCGACAAGCATACGCGCCGCTTTTATAAGGTGGCGCGTCTTGTTGTTGGGGTAGGTGACACTCTTGATATAAGGAAACACCTCCTGTTCAGTGGCCACGGCCAACGACTGAGGGTCGGGATAGGCCTCAAAGAGAGGTGGGGTGACCATGTTGACCCGTTTGTCGGTGCATTGAGCCGAGAGAATCACCGCAAGGAGCAGATGGAAAGGGGAGTCATAATTCAGTTCCGTTTTAGGCTCGGGCATAATCTCTTGAAATAGCGCGAGCACCCTCTCGTATCTCTCCTTCTTATTCATAAGAAATCAGTGAGCTGCTACAAACTCGTCGAGGAAACGGACATCGTTTTCGCTGAAGAGACGAAGGTCTTTCACTCTATATTTGAGATTTGCTATTCTCTCTACGCCCATACCGAAGGCATAGCCTGAATATACTTCGGGATCTATGCCGCAGGCCTTTAGCACGTTTGGATCGACCATTCCGCATCCGAGGATTTCAACCCAACCTGTGCCTTTGCAGAGAGCGCATCCCTTGCCGCCGCAGATGCCGCAGCTGATATCCATCTCGGCAGAGGGCTCGGTGAAAGGGAAATAGCTTGGACGCAGACGAATCTTAGTTTCCGGACCGAACATCTGCTGAGCAAACTCAAGAAGAACCTGCTTTAGGTCGGCGAAACTGACGTTTTTGTCGATGTAGAGACCTTCGACCTGATGGAAGAAGCAGTGGGCGCGAGCAGAGATAGCCTCGTTGCGATAGACACGGCCGGGACATACGATGCGGATAGGGGGCTGGGTATGCTCCATGGTGCGTGTCTGCACACTCGAGGTGTGGGTGCGTAGCAGTATGTCGTCTTTGCCGTCGCGCTGGATGAAGAAAGTATCCTGCATGTCGCGTGCCGGATGGTCGGCGGGGAAGTTAAGGCTGCTGAATACGTGCCAGTCGTCTTCAATCTCCGGACCCTCGGCAATGGTGAACCCCATTCGGCCGAAGATATTTATAATTTCATTTTTCACGAGCGAGAGAGGATGGCGCGTGCCAAGCGGCAGTGGGGAGGCCGTGCGCGTGAGGTCGATGTTGGATTTCTCAGCATCGGCATTGGCGGCCAATGACTCCTTCAAATATGCAAGGCGTTCGGTGGCGAGATTTTTCAACTCATTGAGTTTCTGGCCAAGTTCGCGTTTTTGCTCGGCCGGCACCGTACGGAACTCATTCATGAGGGCTGAAATCTCGCCTTTCTTGCTGAGGTATTTGATACGCAATTGCTCGACAGCCTCGGCCGAGGCGGCCTGCATATTTGCTATCTCGCTCTTAAGTTGTTCTATTTTTGAAAGCATATTGTTATGTTGGAATTTGCTGTTTCAATCTGCAAAGTTACTAAAAAATTTCGAAAGTTGAAAATTGTGGGAGAGACTTGCATCAATTTTGGATAAAAAGGATGAAATTTCCAAAATAAAGTTGTAAATTTGCATTGCGAAATAATCTAATTCATCGGACACGTTTCAATAGCATGAAAAATATACTCATCATCGGGAGTACGGGGCAGATAGGCAGCGAACTGACCATGAAGCTCCGCGGGCTTTATCCGGGAGGGAATGTAGTGGCCGGCTACATACAGGGTGCTGAGCCAAAAGGCGCGCTTCTCGAGTCTGGACCATCGGCACTGGTGGATATCACCAATCCCCAGCAGATAGCCGAAGCGGTGAGCCGCTACAAGGTGGATACCATCTACAATCTGGCCGCGCTTCTGAGTGCGGTGGCTGAAGTAAAACCGCAGCTTGCATGGAAAATCGGACTTGGAGGCCTATTCAATACCCTTGAGGTGGCACGCGAGAAGGGTTGTGCCGTATTCACACCAAGTTCGATAGGGAGTTTCGGAAGCAGCACCCCTCATGTGAAGACACCGCAAGACACGATACAGCGTCCCGACACCATGTATGGCGTGACGAAGGTTTCGGGCGAATTGCTGAGCGACTACTATGCAAAGCGTTTCGGGGTGGATACGCGGAGCGTTCGCTTCCCGGGCCTCATCAGTTATGTGACGCCGCCGGGGGGCGGGACTACCGACTATGCCGTGGATATCTACTATTATGCAATCAACGGGGAGAAATTCAAGTGTCCGCTGAAGCCGGGCACTCTGATGGACATGATGTATATGCCGGATGCACTCCGTGCAGCAGTCGAAATCATGGAGGCGGACCCGACGAGGCTCAAACACCGCAATTCATTCAACATAGCGTCGATGAGTTTCGATCCGGAGGAAATCTATCATAAGATTAAGGAATACATTCCGGAATTCGAGATGGAATATGACCTTGATCCACTTCGCCAGAAGATAGCCGATTCCTGGCCCGACAGCCTTGACGACACCTGCGCCCGCGAAGAGTGGGACTGGAAGCCCGAGTATGACCTTGATGCCATGACACGCGACATGATATTCAATCTACGCAAAAAATTTGGCAAATAATCCTTTCCCAAACTCTAAACCCTAAACCCTAAACTCTAAACCCTAAACCCTAAACTCTAAACTCTAAACTCTAAACTCTAAACTATAACACCTATCCATTGTTTATTGGTCAAATTTCCTATAAATTGGTCAAAAACTCAACTGCTTGTCTAATCAGGTGAGTTTTTGACTTTTTTTTATTAGTTTTGCATCTTAAATGCAAACTTTAGAGAGCATCCGTGGGGTCTGACAGGCTCTGCGCTCTCATTCAGAGTAGCAAAGGTGATAATAATCAATAGGTAAAATACAAAACAACAATTCATTGCAATGACAACCCGAAAACATTTGATGCTGCTGGCAGCAGCCATGATGATTTCCACTGCTGTCCCTGCTTATGCCCACAACGAAGAGGCAGCACCGCTTCTGTTGGGAGTCATGGGTATCAATCCGGACTCCCTGGTCATAAGCCGCGAGGAATGTCTGGACATTGCGTTGAGCCAGAGTCCGACAATAAGGATTGCCGACCTGGAGGTGACGAGGGTTAACTATGCCAAAAAGGAAACGATAGGCAACCTTCTTCCCCAGATTGGTTTCTCGCTATCGTATCAGCGCAGCATCGAACTCCAGACCATACGAATGAACATGGGAGGCGAAAGCCAGAAACTGAAGATGGGATCCGACAATACGTGGAACACCGGTTTCACGCTGTCACTGCCCATCATAGCCCCTACGCTCTGGAAGTCAATCTCAATCTCGAGCACTCAGATTGAGCAGAATCTCGAGGCTGCGCGTTCAAGCCGGCTTGAGCTTGTCAACCAGGTGAGCCAGGCCTATTATGCGCTGATGCTGGCGATTTCGTCGAAGGAAGTAATCCAGCAAAACTATGATATAGCCAAATACAATGCCGAAGTGTATCGGAAGATGTTTGAGCAAGGCACGGCGTCGGAGTATGATGTGCTGCGGTCGGAGGTCGAGGTGAAGAATGTGGAGCCGACGCTTCTTGAGGCCGACATTGCAGTGAAGCAATGCCAGCTGCAGCTCAATGTGCTGATGGGCATCGACGACACACTCAACCTTTATCCATCGACAAAGATGGAAGACATGCAGAAGGAGATGTATGGCTACCTTCTCGAGACGAAGTCTATCGCCGACAACTCATCGCTGCGATCCCTCGAGCTTTCGCAGAAACTGGCGAAGCAGAATGTGGCGCTGAAGAAACTCGACTGGCTGCCTACCCTTGCCGGCAGTTTCAATATCAACTGGCTGTCGCTCAGCAATGGCGCAGCCTTCAATGATCTGGATTTCTCACCTTATTCCACCGCCGGGCTGTCGCTGTCGCTTCCCATATTCTCCGGAGGCACTAAATGGTATGCGCTGAAGCAGGCCGAGGTGCAACAGGCGGAGCTTGAACTCCAGAAGCAAAACCTCGTCAACAGCCTCAATATGCAGGTAGACCTCGCGCTCGACAACATCACGCTTCAGGTGAAGCAAATCGACTCGTCGAAAGAGGGAGTGATTCAGGCAAAGAAAGCGCATGAGATCGTGCAGAAGAGCTTCCAGATTGGAGCGGCATCCTATCTTGAGCTTCGCGATGCCGAACTTGCCGACACGAGCGCCCAGCTCTCCTATCTGCAATCAATCTATAATTATCTTGTCTCGACAAGCGAGCTCGACATGCTTCTTGGCAAAGACTATCAATAATCAATAAAAAAAACATTGTCATTTTTTGTCGTATTGACATTTTGACAAAATGAAAACCAAAATATGAAGACGATAAAATATATCATCCCAGCCCTGGCTGTAGCACTCGCCATGGCATCATGCAGTGGCGGCAAGTCGGCCGACGAAGAGAAAGAAGACATTCCGGTGGTTAAGGTAATGTCTGTGTCGGAAGAAGATGTCGATCAACTTGCCCAATACACCGCCTCTGTGGAGCCGGAAGTGCTCAACAATATCTCCTCATCGCTCTCCAACCGAATCAAGGCCATTTATGTGGATGAGGGCGTGAGAGTCGGGAAAGACCAGAAACTCGTGGTGCTCGATGATGTCAACACAACTCAATATGAACTGACTGTCAACAATGCAAAGGCGGCTCTCAACAACGCCCAGCTCAACTACGACCGTGCTGTGGAACTGCTCAAAATCGGCGGTGGCACGCAGCAGAGCGTAGACCAGCTGGAAGTGTCGCTCATCAATGCAAAAAACACCCTTGCACAGGCAGAGCGCACACTTGCCAATGCCCATGAGAACACAGTACTCGTATCTCCGATTGATGGCGTAGTGACCAAGCGCAACTATGATCCGGGCGACATGGTAGGAAGTCTGCCTATCCTCACAGTGGCACGCATCAATCCGGTGAAAGTCGTAATCAATGTCAATGAGAGCCAGCTTGCCAGCATAAACAAGGGAATGCCGGTGGATCTGACCTTCAATTCCTACGGCGACGAGGTCTTCAAAGGTACGGTTTCGCTGGTGATGCCTACGGTGGACGAGACAAGCCGCACGGTAGGGGTGGAAATCAAACTTCCCAATGCCGACGGACGAGTGCTTCCGGGCATGTTTGGACGCGCAACCATCGCTCTTGGCAACAACCGCCATGTGGTGGTGCCGGACAAGGCTGTCGTGAAGCAGCAGGGTAGCGGCGACCACTACGTGTATGTACTTAATCAAGATAGCACCGTATCTTTCAACAAGGTGGACCTTGGCCAAAGAATCGGCACCACCTACGAACTGATCAGCGGAGTTCCGGCCGATGCCACCGTGGTGGTGGAAGGTCAGAATGGCCTGGTAGATGGAAAGAGAGTGCAGGTAATCAAATAATTCAACACAGACAACTATGAGCTTATATGGATCAGCGGTGAAACGCCCGATTATGACCACCCTCTGCTTCGTGACGGTGGTGATTCTCGGTCTGTTCTCGCTTTCGAAACTCCCTATCGACCTTTTCCCGGATATCGATACCAACACCATAATGGTGATCACCATCTATTCGGGTGCAAGTGCGGAGGATATAGAGCAAAACGTTACGAAGCCGCTTGAGAACACCCTTAACTCAGTGGAGCACCTCAAGCACATCACCTCCGAGAGCCGTGAGAATACATCCGTGATTACCCTTGAGTTTGAATACGGATACGATATCGACAACCTGACCAATGATGTCCGGGATAAACTGGACATGGTGGAGTCATCGCTCCCCGACGACTGCGAGAACCCCATCATCTTCAAATTCTCTACCGACATGATTCCTATCTGTCTGCTTTCGGTGGAGGCCAAGGAGAGCATGGCGGGTCTCTACAAGATTCTCGACGATGGCGTCGCCAACCCTCTGGCACGTATCGACGGTGTGGGTTCGGTATCTATATCCGGTGCCCCAAAACGTGAAATCCACGTTTATTGCGATCCTAAGAAACTGGAGGCATATCACCTGACAGTGGAGGGTATTTCAAGCATTATCACTGCTGAAAACCGAAACATCCCCGGCGGTTCGTTTGATATCGGAAGCAACACCTTCTCCTTGCGCGTGCAGGGGGAGTTTGACGAATCCTCACAATTGCTGAATGTCCCCGTCGGCACCTACAATGGATCAATTGTCTATCTGAAGGATGTGGCCCGCGTGGATGACTCTGTGGAGGAACGCACCCAGCACTCCTACATCGGTGGCAAGGAAGGTGCCATCATCGTGATTCAGAAACAGAGCGGTGCCAACTCGGTGCAGATTTCTGAAAAGGTCATGAAGATGCTTCCCAGACTTCAGAAGAATCTTCCGACCGACATCAAACTTGGTGTCATCGTCGACACCTCCGACAATATCCGAAACACCATTGCTTCTCTCGAAGAGACGGTCTTCTACGCCCTCCTCTTCGTGATGATTGTGGTGTTCTTCTTCCTCGGACGCTGGCGTGCCACGATGATTATCGTCATAACGATTCCTGTCTCGCTGATTGCCTCATTCATATATCTATATGCCACGGGCAATTCGCTCAACATCGTGTCGCTATCCTCCCTCTCGATTTCAATCGGTATGGTGGTCGATGACGCGATTGTGGTGCTCGAGAATGTCACGACCCACATTGAACGGGGGTCCGACCCGAAACAGGCGGCTGTGCATGGCACCAACGAGGTGGCAATCTCAGTAATTGCTTCTACACTTACCCTTATCGCGGTGTTCTTCCCACTCACCCTTGTCACCGGTATGACCGGCGTCCTTTTCCGTCAGCTCGGCTGGATGGTCTGCATCATGATGATTATCTCCACCACCTGCGCTCTCTCGCTCACCCCGATGCTCTGCTCGCAGTGGCTGCGCCTCAACAATCATCACAGCAAACTCTACATCAAGTTCTATTCTCCGATTGAGCGAGCTCTCGATCGCTTCGACAATGGTTATGCCCGTCTTCTTAAGGGCGTGACAAGCCATCGCACCATCACTGTGTTGGTTTGTATGGGAATCTTCGTCGTGTCGCTCTTCCTGCTGAAGTTTGTCGGCACAGAGTTCTTCCCGACACAGGACAACGGACGAATTGGTGTAAGCCTTGAGCTTCCTGTCGGTGCCCGCGTGGAACGTGCCTACGATGCCACCTCGCGTCTCGACTCCCTGTGGCGCGCCAAATATCCCGAAATTAAGGTCTGCTCGTTCACTGTCGGTCCGGCTTCTTCCGACAATACCTATGCATCGCTTAGCGACAATGGTCCGCACATCGTATCGATGAATATCAGCCTTTACGACAAGGTTGACCGCAAACGAGGCATCAAGGAAATTGCCGACCTAATGCGCCAGGATATCAAGATGCAGTTCCCGGAGTTTGTCAAAGCCCAGGTCAACGTGGGCGGCGGACGTAGTTCCGGTATGGGTGGTCAGTCGATTGTCGATTTCGAGATTTATGGCTACGACTTCACCGCCACCGACTCAGTGGCCCGCACTCTGAAGCAAATCCTTGAGGGTATTGAAGGCACAGCCGACATCATGATCTCACGTAGTGACTACCAACCAGAATATCAGGTGGATTTCGACCGCGAAAAATTAAGTCTGTATGGTCTTAACATGGCAACTGTGGCCACTGTGCTCCGCAACCGCATCAACGGTTCCACTGCATCCCAGTATCGCGAGGATGGTGAGGAATATGATATCAAGGTGATGTTTGACAAACAACACCGCACCACAATCGAGGATATTGAGAACATATCGATCATGACCGCCACCGGAAGTCAGGTGCGTGTCAAGGAACTTGGCACTGTGGTGGAACGTTTCTCCCCGCCTACTATAGAGCGTAAAGACCGCGAACGTCAGATTACGGTTTCCACTGTTGTGGATGGCGTGCCGATGAGCCAGGTTGTGGAACATGCTCAGATCGAAATCGACAAGCTGCGTCTTCCCTCGGGAATCTCAATCCAGCTTGCCGGTAGCTATGAGGATCAGCAGGATTCTTTCTCCGACCTTCTTACTCTCGGCGTGCTTATCATCATACTCGTATATATCGTGATGGCTGCCCAGTTTGAAAGTTTCACATATCCCGGCATCATCATGACCTCACTGCTCTTCGCATTCTCAGGTGTGTTCCTGATTCTTTGGATCACCGGCCACAACCTCAACGTGATGTCGATGATTGGTGCGATTATGCTGATTGGTATTGTGGTGAAGAATGGTATCGTGCTGATCGATTATATTATCCTCAACCGCGAACGCGGACTCTCAATCAAACGCGCCGTGATTGATGCCGGCAGAAGCCGTCTGCGTCCTGTGATCATGACCACCGCCACCACAGTGCTCGGTATGGTGCCGATGGCAGTCGGCAGCGGCCAGGGTGCCGAGATGTGGCAGCCGATGGGTGTAGCCGTGATTGGCGGCCTTACCTTCTCCACAGTCCTGACTCTGCTATTCGTTCCGGTGCTTTATTGCTCTTTTGCCGGACGTGGTGTGCTTAATCAGCGTAAAAAACTCAAAAAACTGAAAGCGAAATGAAATCCGTATTTATAGCATTCGACCAGGCTCACTATGAGAAGATCGTAGACATATTGACGCGCAACAACTGTCGCGGCTACACATTCTTCGAGAATGTGCAGGGCCGCGGCAGCAAGAGCGGCGAACCGCATTATGGAAGCCACGCATGGCCGGGGCTCGCCAATGCCATCATCACTGTGGTGGAGGACAAGCAGGTGGATAACCTGCTTGATAAGCTCCGCGCTCTTGATGAAGACCGCCCCAAACTGGGTCTCCGAGCCTTCGTCTGGAACATCGAGAAATCCATATAATCAAATTTTGCTTTGGCGAAATTTATGGTTTATGGGATGTTCTATAAATTAATCTTATAATAGCCAGATAAATAGTTGCATAT